>DASSLL010000053.1:0-26451 GCA_035689485.1 Candidatus Dormiibacterota bacterium
CGCACGCCGATGATCGCGCCGACCGGCATCTACAAGAACTTCCCGACGAGCTCACCGGAAGAGGCGGCGGAGATGGTCGCGATGGCGGTCCTGACGCGGCAGCCCGAGATCTCGACGCGGCTGGGCAAGCTCGGCGAAACCGTGAACACCGTCTCTCCCGGGCTGCTCCAGTTCGTGATGACCGGCGCGTACCACCTGTTCCCCGACACGGCGCCGTCGGATGGTCACCGGCCGGACGAGGAGATCACGGTCGAGGCGGCGACCATGGCCTACCTGATGAGGGGCATCCACTTCTAGGGCGATAGTCGCGACTAACGCCCACTCGGCGGGCCAGGATGCGTCGATAGTCGCGACTATCGACCACTCCTTGCGCTTCTAGTGGTGGAGGAGCGCTATCCCCCCGAACACGAAGACGGCGAGGATCAGGGCGAGGAAGATCAGGATCAGCAACGTCCAGTGGATGATGCCGAGGACGATGCCCACGGTGGCCATCCACATGCCCTGCTCGCCGCTCCGGCGGATCTCGCCGCGGGCGATGAAGCCGGTCACGATGGCGACGAGCGCCAGCGTCCCGCCGCCGATCCCCGGCACCACGAAATGCCCGAGCACCGAGAAAGCGCCGGCGATCAGGCTGACCACGGCCAGGGTGTTGGTCCGCGCGCTCGACGGGGTGTAGGTGGGTGGCAGCCGGCTCACGAGATCGAGTGTACGGATTCCTAGAATCGCGGTAGAGAACGTATGTCCGTAACCCTCGAAGACACCGTCAAGCGCCGGCTCCAGGCCGTCCCCGAAAGCCCGGGCGTCTACCTGTTCCGCGACAAGCGGACCCAGGTCATCTATGTCGGCAAGGCGCTTCGGTTGCGCGACCGGCTGCGCTCGTACTTCACGCCCGGTTATGCCACGGGCCACATCGCAGAGATGCTCGAGCGTGCGACCGACTTCGAGTTCGTCACCACGGCCAACGAGGTCGAGGCGCTCGTGCTCGAGAACAACCTCATCAAGAACTACCGGCCGCGCTTCAACATCCGGCTGAAGGACGACAAGAACTACCTCTATCTGAAGCTGCCCGTCACCGAGGAGTTTCCACGCGTCCACTACTCCCGCCGCGTGCAGAAGGACGGCGCGCTGTACTTCGGCCCCTACACGTCGGCGCAGTCCCTGCGCTCGACCGTGAAATCGATCCGGCAGCTGCTGCCCTTCCGGACGTGCAGCGACGAGATCTTCAAGCAGGGCAAGGTGTGTCTCGACTTCCACATCAAGCGCTGCCCCGGGCCATGCGAGCGCCGGATCAGCTCTGAGGACTACAAGGCGCGCATCAACGAGGTCGCGCTGTTCATGGAGGGACGGAGCGATCTCCTGGTCCGCGAGCTGCGGCAGCGCATGGACACCGCCGCCAACAAGCTCGACTTCGAGAACGCCGCGCGGTATCGCGACCAGCTGCACTCCATCGAGCGCATCGCCGACCGGCAAAAGGTCCAGGCGCGGAGCCGCGACGACCAGGACATCGTCGCGTACGCGCGCAGCGGCGCAGAGGTGTTCGTCGAGGTCGCGTACATCAGGCAGGGGAAGATGGTCGGCCACGACGGGCACGCGCTTGATGGTGCGGCGGACGCGAGCGAGCCGGAGCTGCTGCGCGGCTTCATGCTCCAGTACTACTCGAGCGCGACCCACGTGCCACGGTCGGTGGTCCTGCCCGGCGTGATCGAAGAACCTGAGCTCATCACCGGCTGGCTCACGGAGAAGCGCGGCGGCCCGGTCGACCTCGAGGTCCCGCAGCGCGGCCGCAAGAGGGCGCTGGTCGCGCAGCTCGCCGAGACCGCGAAGCAGGAGCTCGAGCAGCTCCGAATCCAGGCCGACTACGACCGCAGCCGCACCGAGCCGATGCTGCAGGCGCTGGCCGAGGCGCTCGACCTCGAGACTCCGCCGAAGCGCATCGAGTGCTATGACATCTCCAACATCCAGGGCGACTCGGCGGTCGGGTCCATGGTCGTGTTCGAGGATGGCCGGCCGCGCAACGACCACTACCGGCATTTCCGCATCAGGCTCACGCCCGGGCCGAACGATTTCGCGATGCTTCAGGAGGTGCTGCGACGCCGCCTCGAGCGTCTCGAGTCCGCCCAGCGACGCGAGGACTCGGACGCCGTCGGCGACCGATCGTTCACGAGCCGTCCCGACCTCATCCTCATCGACGGCGGCAAGGGGCAGCTGAGCGCGGCGCTCGAGGTGATGGAGGACGCCGGTTACGCCGACATACCCACCTTTGCGCTGGCCAAGGAGCGCGAGGAGATCTTCGCGCCGGGCCGGGCTGAGCCCATCGTCCAGGAGCGCAACTCACCGGGCATGTTCCTGGTGCAGCGGATTCGCGACGAGGCCCACCGGTTCGCCATCACCCACCACCGCAAGGTGCGCGCGCGCAAAGCGCTGACGTCGCCGCTCGACTCGGTGGAGGGCATCGGCCCGGCGCGCAAGCGCGCCCTCCTGCGACACTTCGGCTCCGTGCAGGCGATCCGCGAGGCGCCCGTCGACGAGATCGTGAAGCTGGGCATCCCCGAACGCCTGGCGGTCCGGCTGAAAGAAACCCTTTGACTCTGGTCATCGTCGGCGCGGCGACGCCGGAGCGGATGGAAGAGTCGGTGCGCGCGTTCGAGGCCGCGGGCTTCGGCCGCGTCATGGGCCTGGAGCAGGACGAGGGAGACCTGGTCCTCGGCGTCAGCGGCGGCGGCGCCAGGCTTCTCCACGAGGCCGACCGGCAAGGCATCAAGTACGTGCTCGTGCACGACGGCGCGAGTGACAACCAGGATGGCGGCACGTTCGAGCGTGCCCATCACCGCATCGAAGCCGGGCAGCGCGAGGAGCTGGCGCATCATCTGCGGAGCCGCGAGCGGCCGCTCATCACGTGCCTCGCGTTCGGCTACAAGCACGGCCCGCCCGCCGAGGCGGCGCTGCTGGTCGACGCCCGGTTCCTCGACAACCCCTACTGGGTGCCCGAGCTCAAGCCGCTGTCCGGTCGCGACGGCAAAGTCGTCGACTACGTGATGAAGCAGCCGGCCGCCGCCCATCTTCTGGACGACGTGGAGCGGATGGTCACCGACCTCGTGCCGCTGTACCAGGAGAAAGGACGGATGCACCTCGTGGTCGCGTTTGGCTGCACAGGCGGACGGCACCGCTCGGTCGTGCTCGCCTCCGAGCTGGCAAAGCGCCTTCGCGAGGTCGACGGCATCGACGTCGACTTCATCACACGCGACGTCGATTGACCCGCGCCCTCGTCCTCGGCGGCGCGGGGTTTATCGGCGTTGCCGCGTGCAAGGAGCTCATGCGGCGCGGGGTGGAGACGATCGCGGCCGGCCGCAAGGAAAGGCCCTACGGGACCTTCACCAGCTACGTCGCGTTCGACCGCACCGACGAGGCGCAGCTCGCGCGGGCGCTGCAGGAGGCGCAGCCGGACGTTCTCCTCGACCTGGCGTGCTACCAGCCGCACGAGGTCGAGGCGGTAGCCCGGAATTTTCAGGGACAGCGCTACATCTTCATATCCACCGGCGTCTACCCAGACCTGCACGGCAAACCTGCGCGCGAGGAGGATTTCGTCCCTCTGCAGGGCAACCCGCCGCCTGCGCTCGAATACCGCGAAGGCAAGCGATGGTGCGAGACGGTTCTGGCAAGGACACGCGGGTTGCCATGGACGGTCATCCGCCCGCCGGCGGTCTTCGGCGCCGCCGACCACACGCTGCGCATCGCCGCCTACATCCAGCGGGTGGCTGACGGCGGCCCGGTCCTGGTGCCCGCCGAAACGTACCAATGGCAGGCGGGCGTCGCGTGGGCGAAGGACATCGGGTTCGCGTGCGCGCTCGCGTGCGACCTGCGCAAGGACACTGCGGGCAAGGCGTACAACGCGTCCTTCGAGGGCGTGAGCCTGCGGGATCTGCTCGAGGGCATCGCCCGTGCGCTGGCGGTGCCGGCGCGGCTGCACCCAGTGCCCTTCGCCGAGCTCCCCGAGGGCGCGAGCCCCTACGGCCCCGACCCCCGCCGCGGCGCGGGCTACGTCATCGAGCGCGCCCGCCGCGAGCTCGGGTTCGAGCCGTCGGCGCTCGAGGACGCGCTGGCCGAGACCCTTGCCTGGTACCGCGTCGCCCGCCCGTCTCATCCCGGCTACGCGAACCGCGCCAGGGAGATCGCGCTTGCCGAGCGGCCGTGACCCCGTCGCTGCGCGGCTTCGCCGCCAGGCCGGATGGTGCGCCGCCGGAGGTTCTCCGCTGTACGCGGCCCTGCTGCAGAAAGCCGCGGGTGACGTCGACGTCGAGGGACCGGCGTGGAAGGTGCTCGAGCCGTACCAGGACGAGCCCGGCTCAGCCGCGGTCGCCCTGCGCTTCATGGCCGCCGTCCACCTCCTCGTGCTCGACGGCACGCTGCCCGAGCTGGCGCGGCACTACCCGTCGACGGGCGGCGAGGGCGACGCGCACAACGCCTGGCCGCCGTTTCGCCAGGCGTTGATCGATCACGGCGGCGAGATCCGAGCTCTCGTCGCCCGGCCCTGCCAGACCAACGAGGTGGCCCGAAGCGCCGCCTTGCTGGGCGGATTCCTGGAGGTGGCTCACCGCACCCGCAAGCCTCTGCGGATCCTCGAGCTGGGCGCGAGCGCCGGCCTGAACCTCCGCTGGGACCGGTATCGATACGAGTCGTCGACCGGCGCATGGGGCGATCCCGATTCGCCGGTCGCCTTCACACACCACTACGACGTCCCGCCGCCGATGGACCGCGTCGCCGACGTCGTCGGGCGCAAGGGCTGCGACCCGCACCCGATCGACCCGACCTCGGAGGAGGGTGCGCTGGCCCTTCGCTCCTCGGTGTGGGCGGATCAGCTGGGCCGGCTCGGGCTGCTCGACGGCGCTCTGGAGGTCGCCCGTGACGTGCCGGTCGAGGTCGAGGCTGCGGACGCCGCCGGCTTCCTCGAGCGCGAGCTCGCGAAAGACGTCCCGGGCGTCGCCACGGTCGTGTTCCACTCGGTCGTCATGCAGTACGTCCCGGAGGGCGACCGCGACCGCATCTCTCAGCTGATCCGAGACGCCGGCGTCTTTCGCCTCAGCCTCGAGCCCGCGGAGACATTCGAGGTCCGGCTCGACGGCGAGCTGCTCGGGACCTGCGGGCCGCATGGGACGCACGTGCGCTGGAACGTAGACTCGACGGCGCAATGAACGCGCAGCGCCTCCTGCCCTACGGGGTGGCGGTCGGGGGCGTGATTGCGATCACCGCGGGGATCGGCGCGATCACCGCGCTGGCCTCGGTGTCGGGTCTGTCGGCGTTCTACCTCCTGTTCGTCCTGTGGATCGCAGCACGCTGGGGCAGGGGACCGGCGGTTGCGGCCAGCGTCGTCGCCTTCCTGCTCTACGACTTCTTCTTCGTGCCGCCCGTCGGCACGTTCACCGTTCGCGGGCCGGCCGAGCTGCTGGAGCTTGTCGTCCTGCTCGCGATCGCGCTGGTGACGAGCCAGCTTGCGGCCTCGCTGCGTCGCGCGCAGGCCACCGCGGAAGCCTTCGCCGCGGATTCACGCTCGCTCTACGAGCTCGCGACAGCGATGCTGCGCACGCACGAAGTCGCCCCCGCGCTCGCCCTCGTCTGCGACGGAGCGTTGCGGATTCGCGGCGTGCACCGCTTTGCCCTTGTCTCAGTGTCCGGAGTCGAGACCATGCCGCTCGCGGGCTCAGCGCTGACTGCGGACGAGCTCAAGCAGGCGGTGTGGAGCTACGAGAACGCGAGACCGATCGGCATCGCCGTCAAGGACGGCGCGGTCGTGCCGATGAAGGTACGTGGCGTGGCCAACCACACGGCCTACTTTCCGCTCGCGGGCGGCGTGGCCGTGATGACCGTCGACCTCAACGAGCCGCAGGCTGCCGACCTGCGCATGCTCGCTGCCCTGATCGGACTCGCCGACCTGATGCTCGACCGGCGCAGGGCCGCCGTCGAGGCCGATCGCGCGCGTGGGTTCGAGGCGTCGGACCGGCTGAAGGCCGCGATCCTGTCTTCGCTCTCGCACGAGCTCAAGAGTCCGATCGCGTCGGTCCGCGCCGGCGTGACCGCCTTGAACACGCCGGGGGCGGGCCTCGCGGAGGATCAACGCGAGCTGCTGTCCGACATGGACCGCCAGGCGACGCGGCTCGATCGCATGGTCGGCTCACTGCTCGCGCTCTCTCGGCTCGAGGCCGGTGTCGAGCTCGACCGCGAGCCGCACAGCTTCGCCGAGCTCGTCGGCGCCGCGACGCGGCAGCTCAAGCCAGAGTTGAAGGGACGGGAGGTCGCGGTTCGAATCCCGGGCGATCTCCCCGCGATCGACGTCGACGAGATGCAGGCGGACCGGCTGCTCGTGAACCTCCTCGAGAACGCGCTCGAGTGGGCGCCGGCAGAGGGCGGCATCGAGATCGGCGCGATGGCGCGCGACGGCGAGATGGTGGGCTGGGTGGAAAACGACGGGCCGCCGATCGCGGCCACGGACCTCGACCGGGTCTTCGACACGTTCTGGACGCGGCGCGCGAAGGGCACGGGCCTCGGACTCGCGATCGCCAAGAGGGTGGTCGAAGCCCACGGCGGACGGATCCACGCCGAGAACCGCCGGCGCGGCCCACGTTTCGAGTTCACGCTCCCGCTCGCGACCGTACCCGTCGCTTCATGAGCGGGCGAGTGCTCGTCGTCGACGACGAGATCGAGATGCAGCGGGCGCTGCGCACCGGATTGAGGTACCACGACTTCGACGTTCACACCGTGGGCACTGGGGAGGAGGCGATCCGGGAGGCGGCCGGCTGGAGGCCGGACGTCATCCTGCTCGACCTCGGACTTCCGGGGATGGACGGCTTCGCGACGCTGCGGGCGCTGCGACCGGCGACGCGCGCGGCCGTGATCGTCGTCAGCGTCATGCCGGGCGAGAAGGACAAGGTCCGTGCGCTCGACGCGGGCGCGGATGACTACGTGGTCAAGCCGTTCGGCACCGACGAGCTCGTGGCGCGGATACGCGCGGTGCTGCGTCGTCAGGCGGACGTATCGGCGGGCGAGCCGGTAATCCGGGCGGGCGGGCTGGCCATCGACCTGGCCCGGCGCCTGGTTTCGGTCGAGGGTCGCGCCGTGCACCTCACGCCGACGGAGTACGAGCTGCTGCGCTACCTCGCGCTTCACGTGGGCAAGCCTGTCAGCCACACGACGCTGCTGCGCCAGGTGTGGGGCGACTACGCGGTGGGAGACAAATACAACACGCGCTACGTGGTCGCGCAGATACGGAAGAAGCTCGGCGACGATCCCGCGAACCCGAAGTACATCGTCAACGAGCCCGGGGTCGGCTACCGGCTCGAAGCCTGATCCCCGCGAACGTTGCGTCGGCGCCGCTATTCCTCGGCGTGGCTCCGGTTGAGCAGGTACGCGGCGATGAAGGCGACGATCACGAGTCCGGGCGACCAGCCGAGGCCCAGACCGGTCGGGTCGAGCGGCGAAAGGTCGACGAAGACCGCGAGCCCGCTCACCGCGGCGAAGACGACGACGATCAACACGCCCCGAACCGCGCCGTGGCGGGCGAAGAACAGCTCTAGCTCGAGCCGCCAGGTGGCGCGGTGGTGCTCATGGACCTTGACGGCCGGCAGCGCATGCGCGGTGATGCGCTCGCGCCGGCCCATGCGGTAGCGAGCACTCCGGGGCAGGCTCTCGAACGGCACGTGCTCGACCACGCGTTCCCGCGGCGGCGGGACCTCGAGGGGCTCCCAGAGCGGCTCGCGGCGGTACATGCGGTAGACCACGAACACCGCCGCCCCGAGCCCTAGCCAGCCGATGAAGATGAAGGTCGAGTTCGAGATGTTCTGAAACACGAGCTGGGTGAAGACGGTGCCGATGAACAGCGCTCCCACAAGAGAAAGGACGGGGATGCTGTCGCGACCGAACTTGATGTTCCACGGCATGCGGTAGGGGCGGTGGAGCGCAGGTTCGATGAAGCGGAGCCTCAGGACGGAGAGGTGAGCCGAGCAGAAGGCAAAGGTCGCCGCCAGCGAGTAGACGGCGCTCATCAGGTCGATCTCTGCGCTGTGGACCAGGATGCCGGGGAGCACCAGGACGGCGGCGACGATCCCAAAGACGATGATCGAGATGTACGGCGTCTTGAACTTCGGGTGGAGCGCGGCGAAGCGCTTCGGCAGCTGGTCCGCGCCCGCGAGCGAGTACGAGAGGCGCGAGATGCCGATGAGGCCGGCGTTGGTGGCGATGACCAGGATCGTGAAGGCGAGGATGCCGACCCATATGCCCGCCCAGAATGCCAGCGCCTGCGACACGCGAGAGAACTGGCCGACGATGCCGGCGACGGGGTCGTCCTTGTACTGCGTCGCGAGCGCGGTGACGTACTGATGGTGCGACGAGTCGAACTGGACCGGGAACACGCTCATGCCGATGGTCGGCAGGAACGCAGCGACGAAAAGCACGGCGACGATGACGCCCCAGGTCGCGCGTGGCACGCTGCGCCCCGGGTTCTTCGCCTCCTCGGCGAGGTTGCTGATGGTTTCTATGCCCGTGTAGGTGACCATCGCGATCGAGATGCTGGCCAGGAAGTTGCCCCACGTCGGCGCGACGCCGAGGTGGACGTTGTCGATGACGGTCTTGATGTTGAGCAGCAGGATCACGCCCAGGATGACGAGCACGAACTGCGTGATCAGGTCGGTCAGCGCGAGCACCAGGTTGAGGAAGCTCGACTCCTGGATGCCGATGATGTTGACGACGATGAGCGCTCCGATCAGGGCGATCGTCGCGGTCACGTGCCAGAGGTCGTTGTGACGCAGCTCGTGGAAGATCGGGCTGTACTTCTCGAACACGCCCAGATAGCCGATGGCGAAATAGGCCGAGATCGACGCGGTGGCCGTGTAGTTGAGCAGCTGCACCCAGCCGACGATGAAGCCGATCGGTTGGTTGAACGCGCGGCGGGCGAAGCTGGAGCTGCCTCCGGCGTGGGGTAGCGCCGCGGTGCCCTCCGCGTAGTTGAGGGCGGTGGTGACGAAGATGAACCCCGCCAGCAGCAGCGCCACCGGCGTGAGCCCGAGGGCGAACGCGGCCGTGACGCCGAGCGCGTAGTAGATGCTCGAGCCGACGTTGCCGTAAGCCGCCGAGAACAGCGCCGGCGCTCCAAGGGTGCGCGGCAGTTTCGCGGGCCGGCGGACGACGACCCGGAGATCCCCCGGCCGGCGGCCACGCCGGGGGACGGACGACTCAGACGTCACGGCGCGAGCGTAATTGATCGGAGCCGAAAACCCATTCGACATCCATACGGACGCGCGGTGCCTTCCCACGGAGTCCTCACAACCGCGGTCCTAGCGTCGAGTCATGCGCAGCGCCGTGCTTCAGCTCGCCAGAACCAGGACCGCCATGGACCGGCGGCAGGTGCTGCGTGCCGCCATCCGCCAGCTCGAAAGGGCGGACCTCTACTTCGACGCCGTCGCCGCCATGGAGATCGATGACCGCGACGCGCGGCGCGCGGTCCAGGTTCTCAGGAGAGACATCGAGGCGCTGCGCCGGCACCTGATCAGCCTGCGCGCGGACACCTGATGCACACCCCAGCCGCCGCCAGGCGCCGGATCAAGGTCCACGGCGCCAATCTCGGCCCGCTCCTGTGCTGGTCGATCGTCTTCGCCGACATCGGCACCTCGATCTACTACGTCCCCGGGATCCTCTCCGCGTCCGGCTACAACCGGCGCGCGGCGATATTCGTCCTGATGACGCTTTTCGTCTTCGTCCTGCTCGCTCTCAAGTACGCCGAGGTGACGTGGCGAAATCCCGAAGGCGGCGGCGTGGTCACCATCGCATCGCGCGCCCTGCACCCGTTCGCGGGCCTGGCCGGCGGGCTCTTCATCATCGTCGACTACTACCTGACCGCGGCCATCAGCGCCTTCTCGGGGATCGCCTACCTGGCCGTCGTCGTACCGGCGGTCGGCTGGGCGAACGCGGTCCCGGGCACCCTGGTGGCGTTGGGCCTGCTCGCGCTGCTCAACATCTACGGCATCCGCGAGAGTGCCGTCGTGAGCTTCGTCGCGGCCACCGCCGCCGCTCTGGCGCAGCTCCTCGTCGTGCTCGTCGTCGCCATGCACCTGGGACCGGCCGGAATCCTCTCCACCATCCGCGCTGTCGGCGACGGGCCGCCCGTGCTGACGCCGATCGTGCTCGTGACGGGGTTCGGCGCCGCGTTTCTCGCCTTCTCCGGTCTCGAAAGCGTGGCTCAGATCGCGCCGGCGATGCGGTCGCCGCGTCGCATCACCGCCTATCGGACGATGGCGATCGTCATCCTCACGATGACGCTGACCAGCCCGCTGCTGACGCTCTGGCAGACGACGCTCGTCCCGAATCCCAACGACCCGAACAACGTCAACCAGCTCCTCTCGCTGCTGGCCGGCCGCTACTCGGGCGTGGCGCTCGCCGACGTCGTGGCGATCACCGGCTCGGTCCTGCTCATCTTCGCCAGCAACACCGCGATCATCGGCGGCTACCATGTGTTCCTCGCCCTGACGCGCATGGGGTTCCTGCCGCGCGTCGTGGAGCGCCACAACTCGTGGCGGCACACACCTCACATCGCGATCCTCACCGCTGTCGGCCCGCCGGTGGTCCTCGTCTACATCGCCGGTCTCAGCCCGGTGGCCGCGGTCTTCCTGGGCGATCTATACGCGTTCGGCCTGCTCGGGTCGTTCATCCTGACCAACATCTCGCTCGACGTCATCCGGTGGCGCGAGCTGCTCGTCGACGGCCGGATGCGGCGGAGGCTGTGGTTCGCCGTCGGCGCGCTGACGACGACGTTGACGGTCGTCGGTTGGAGCGTGAACCTCGTCGCCAAGCCGTATGCCACCGCGTTTGGCGGCGGATTGACCCTCATCGGTCTCGCCGTCGGACTCTGGACCTACAACCGCGGCCGCGCGCGGCGGCCGGCGGTCTTCCCGGTCCCGTACCGGCCGCAGCTCGCCGTCGAGTCGATCGCGGCGCAGTTCCGGCGCGAGCCCGCGGATGTGCTCGTCATCCTCCCGCGCGACCAGAACGCGGCCGAGGCCGTCATCGACGAAGGCGTCGAGAAGGCGGGCGGGAAGCGTGTCGTGTTCCTCTACCGCGGGCAGGCGCCGCCCGGGCCGGCCGACCTGTGGGAGGTCAGCGACCCCTATCTGAAGGACTACGTCGCGCAGGACGCTTTCACGCGCGCCGAGATGCGGTCGCGCGAACGGGTGCCCCACCGGCGGTACGTCTACGTCCCGGGCAGCCTGCCGCGCGACGCGATCGCGCGGGTGTGGGCGGAGGTGCGGCCGCACGAGACGGTCGTCCTGCAGGCGGAGAAAGACGTCCTGCCGCCGGTGGCGCTGGAGCGTGTCCGCCATCGCGTCCACGGCGGCGTGCCGGTGCTGCACTTCGTGACCACCCACATACGGCCGACCGACGTGGCCGCGGCGGGCGCCTAGACGATGAGGTCTTTGAGCTCCCGCGGGTAGTCCGTCATGACCCGGCGGCCGCCGGGGGTGATCACCACGGTGTCGGAGTGCCGGAAACCACCCAGCTCTTTGACGTAGAGGCCCGGCTCGACCGTGAACACCATGCCCGGCTCGAGCACGGCATCGTCGCCGCGGTCGAGGAAGGGCGCCTCGTGGCCCTCGAGGCCGATCGAGTGGCCGGCGTGGTGGCGGAGGTTGGCCGCGAAGCCGAGCTCTTCCGCCAGCCGTACGGTCGCGAGCTCGACCTCGCCCGCGGGCACGCCGGGGGCCATGACCTCGATCGCCTTCGTCTGCAGGGCGAGCATCGCGGCGAACGCCTTCTCCTGCTCAGGGGTCGGGTCGCCGACGACCATCGTCCGCTCGAGCTCGCTGTGGTAGCCGTCGATGTTCGCCGCGGCGCCGCTGACCAGCACGTCGCCGGCCTGGATGCCGTGGCCCTTCACGTACCCGTGCGGCATGGCGGTGGAGCGGCCGCCGACGAACATGGCGGTCAGGCCGCCTCGGTCGATGCCTTTCGGGCGCCAGTCCGGCATCTCGCGGATCATCTCGAAGAGCGTCTCGTCGGCCGCCGGCGTGTAGCACTCCATCTCCGTCTTGCCGGTCGTGATCGCGGCCTGCATGCGGTGGTGGGCACGGACCGCCCAGTCGCAGGCGAGCTGGATGCAATCGAGCTCGGCGGCCGACTTGACTCGGCGGAGCGATTCGACGATCAGCTCTGCGTCGAGCGGCTCGACTCCTGTCAGGTCGCTGAGCCGTGGGCCACGGTAGCCCCAGTAGGGGACGTAGCCGTCGTGGTCGGCACCGGTCCGGGGCGGTCGGGCGCTCATCTCCGACAGCACCTCGGCCACGGTCTCCATCGGATGCTCGGCGCCCGGGTACTCGAAGTAGACGCGGACCTGGTCGACGGCCGTCGACGATTCCGCGTGCTCCTTCTCGACCGCCGGCACGACGAGTGACGACTGGCCGCTCGAGCCCATGACCAGGGCGATCGGGCGCTCGGTGGGGATGTGGTGGAAGCCGGTCAGCCAGGCGATCCGTGCGGGGTAGAACACGCAGAGGGCGTCGAGGCCGGCGGCGTCCACGCCGGCGGTGACGGCCTCCCGACGGCGGGAGTATTCCTCCTGCGTGATCGAAGGCACAGCCCTTCCGGCGCTTCGCGCCACCTCCCCACCAGGTGGGGAGGAGGGTTTCTTCCGCTTAATAGGCGGCAAGCTTCCGCATCGCCTCGGCGATCTTGCCCGGGCTCGGCATGAAGAAGTCCTCCTGCGGCGTGTTGAAGGGCATGGCCGGGACGTCCGGCGCCGCCACCCTGACCACCGGCCCGTCCAGGTCCTCGAAGGCGTGCTCGGAGATGATCGCCGCGACCTCGGCGCCGAATCCGCCGGTCAGGTTGTCCTCGTGCACGACCATCGCCTTGCCGGTCTTCCGCACCGACGCGAGGACGGCCTCGCGGTCGAGCGGGACCAGCGTGCGCAGGTCGACGACCTCCACGCTCACCCCCTCGGACTCGAGCTGTGCCGCCGCCTCGAGGCAGTAGTGCGTCATCAGTCCCCAGGCGAAGCAGCTGAGGTTCTCGCCCTCGCGACGGACCGCCGCCGGACCGATCGGGAGCAGGTGGTCGCCGTCGGGCACCTCCTCGGTGACCAGGCGGTAGACCTTTTTGTGCTCGAGGAAGAGGACCGGGTCAGGGTCGCGGACCGCGGACTTGAGGAGCCCGTGCGCGTCCGCCGGCATGCTCGGGACGACGACTTTGACCCCCGGGACGTGCGCGTAGAAGGCCTCGATCGACTGCGAGTGGTACAGCCCGCCGTGGACGCCGCCGCCAAACGGCGCACGGATGACCATCGGCACGCCCCAGTCGCCGTTGGATCGGTAGCGCGTCCGGGCGGCCTCGCTCACGATCTGGTCGAAAGCAGGGTGGATGAAGTCGGCGAACTGGATCTCGGCGATCGGCAGCATGCCGTTGAGGGCGGCGCCGATGGCGACGCCGACGATGGCCGACTCCGCCAGCGGCGTATCCAGGACGCGGGCTTCGCCGAACCGGGCGTAAAGGCCGTCGGTGGCTCCGAAGACGCCGCCCTTCTTGCCCACGTCCTCGCCGAGGACGAGGACGCGATCGTCGCGCTCCATCTCCTCGGTGATGGCCGCGCGGACTGCTTCGATCATCCGCATCTCCGCCACGAAAAATATTCTGCGCGGTTGGGCCTTATCGCGACTGGATTGACACAGGGGCGCGTTATCCTCGAAGGCAGAGGGGGGAGGTATGAAAACCTTCCTGGAGGTATGGGCGATTTCGTTCTCGGCCGACGTCAAGAACGAGATGGCAGGGCTTCTCCCCGCGCGGCCCTGTTGTCAGCGGAGCGAGCTGCTCGGCATCTATTTCGGCTCGCGTGGGCGGCTTCTGGGCAACCAGCGAGGCCGATCGGCCTACTTCTCCCTGCTGCGCAACGCCGTGGCGCGGAAAGTTGTGCGGCTCGGGCGCGCCGCCGGCCGCATGGAGGCCAGGTATCAGGCGGTCAAGACGCGCAAGCGCATGTCCTTCTTCATCGAGCTGAGCCTGCCGGCCGACCTCGTGCCGCTGTTCGTCCAGCCGCCGGTGCAGGCGATACCTGAGAAGGACCACGACCGCAAGGCGATGCTGCGCGGCCTGTTCCTCGGCTGCGGCTCGGTCAACGCGCCCAACACTCGCTACCACCTCGAGTTCGTCGCCCCGACGGCGTCGTGGGGCTCGGCCATCGCGCGCCTGGTGGACGGCGCCGGCGTTCGCTGCGGGGTCACGGATCGCGGCGGGCAGACCGTGGTCTATGTCAAAGACGGGGACGGGATCGTGAGGTTGCTCTCATTGATGGGCGCCAGTCGCGCGGTGATGGAGTTCGAGAACGTGCGCGTGGTGCGTGAGGTCAACGGCGAGGTCAACCGCCGCATCAATTTCGAGACGGCCAACATCGGCAAGTCGATCGGCTCCGGTCTGCGGCAGGCGGCCGCGATCGAGACGCTCGCCGCCCTCGGAGTGCTCGACGCCCTGCCTCCCGCCCTGCGGGAGATGGCGCGCGTCCGCCGCGACAACCCCGAGCTCAACCTGGTCGAGCTCGCAGCACGGATGAAGCTCTCGAAGTCTGCGGTCAACCACCGCCTGCGCCGGCTGCAGGCGCTGGCGGCGCCGAACGGACACGGCAACGGCGCCTCACCAAAGGACGAACGCCGCTCCGCCTAGGTTATGGCCGGGCATAGCCCGGCTGCCAATGCGGCGTCTGGCACGAGGCGTTTTCGGCCGGAGCATGCGGCCCACGAGCGACGCTCAAGTGCTGGCTAACATTTCCCCAATGGGAATGAAAGTAGGGATCAACGGCTTCGGCCGGATCGGCCGAAACATCTACCGGGCCGCGTGGGAGCTGAAGCCTGACTTCGAGGTCGTCGCCGTCAACGACATCGGCGACGCCAAGACCTTCGCCCATCTCCTCAAGCACGACACGGCCCTCGGCACCTTCGGGCCCGCCGTCAAAGTCGCGGGCGACGCCATTCAGATCGACGGCCACAGCGTCAAGTTCCTGAGCCAGAAAGACCCTGCCGAGCTGCCGTGGCGTGACCTCGGAGTCGACCTGGTCATCGAGTCGACCGGCCTTTTCACCGACGCCCACAAAGCCCGCGTCCACATCGACAAGGGCGGCGCGAAGAAGGTGGTCATCTCCGCCCCGGCGACCAACCAGGACTACACGGTCGTCATGGGCGTGAACCACAAGGGGTATGACTCCTCCAAGCACAACGTCATCTCCAACGCCAGCTGCACGACCAACTGCTTCGTCCCGCTGGCCAAGGTCCTGCACGAGTCGTTCGGCATCGAGCGCGGCATGATGACGACGATCCACGCCTACACCGCGGACCAGCGGCTGCAGGACCTGCCGCACAAGGACCTCCGGCGCGCCAGGGCGGCCGCGGACAACATCATCCCGACGTCGACGGGCGCCAACCGGGCGGTCGCCGAGGTGATCCCGGAGCTGGCCGGCAAGTTCGCCGGCATCTCCTTCCGCGTGCCCATCCTCGACGTCTCGGTCGTCGACCTCACCGCCAAGCTGGGCAAGTCCACGACGGCGGAGGACATCAACGCCGCGTTCGACGAGGCGGCGAGCGGCGAGCTGCGCGGGATCCTGGCCGTGAGTCATGAGGAGCTCGTGTCCTCGGACTTCAAGAGCGACCCGCACTCCTCCATCGTCGACGCGCCGTCGACCGCCGTCCTCGGCGGCGACTGGGCCAAGGTGGTCAGCTGGTACGACAACGAGTGGGGCTTCAGCTGCCGCATGGTCGACCTGATCACGTACATGGCCGAGCGGCTCTGAAAGCTTCGATCGCCTCGGTCGACGTCGCGGGCAAGCGGGTCCTCGTCCGCGAAGACCTGAACGTGCCCATGCACGACGGAGCGGTGGCCGACGACTCGCGGGTGCGTGCCGCGGCGCCGACGCTCCTGCACCTCGCACAGCGTGGGGCTCGGGTCATCGTCATGTCGCACCTCGGCCGCCCCAAAGCCCGCGAGCCAGAGCTCTCGCTCCAGCCCGTTGCGCGGGCACTCGCCGCGCGGGTCGGTCGTGACGTGCAGTTTGCCGCGGACTGCGTCGGCGATCCGGCGACGGCTGCGGTCGACCGCCTCCAGTCCGGGCAGGTGCTCCTGCTCGAGAACGTGCGTTTCCACAAAGAGGACGAGGCCAACGACCCCGGCTTTGCGCGCAGCCTCGCCTCTCTGGGCGACATCTTCGTCAACGACGCGTTCGCGGCGTCGCACCGCGCGCATGCTTCCGTCGTGGGTGTGGCCGCCTACCTGCCGGCATACGCGGGCGAGCTCATGGAGGCGGAGCTCGACGCCCTCCACCGCGCGCTCGACAATCCGAAGCGGCCGATGGTGGCGGTGGTGGGCGGGGCGAAGGTGTCGACCAAGGTCGGCGTGCTCCGCAGCCTTCTGAGCAAGGTCGACTCGCTGCTGATCGGCGGCGCCATGGCCAACACGTTCTTCAAGGCGAAGGGCTGGCCGACGGGCACGGGCCTGGTCGAGGATTCGGCGCTCGACGAGGCGCGCGCCGTGGCGGAGCTGGGAGCGGAGAAGCTTGCGCTCCCGGTCGACCTCGTCTGCGCCCGCAAGATGGAGGCCGGTGAAGCCCTGCGCGTCTTCGAAGCGGACAAGGTCGAGGAAGGCTGGGCGGCGTACGACATCGGTCCGAAGACGATCCGGCTCTTCACCCAGAAGCTCCGCGGGGCGGGGACGGTCATCTGGAACGGCCCGGTCGGCGTGTCCGAGATCAAAGACTTCAGCAACGGCACGCGCGCGGTCGGCGAGGCGATCGCCGCCTCCGGCGGGTTTACGCTCGCCGGCGGAGGCGACACGGTCGCGGCCATCGACTCGCTGGGCCTGGCCGGGCGCTACTCCTGGGTGTCGACCGGCGGCGGCGCGACCCTGGAGTACCTGGAAGGCAAGGAACTGCCCGGCATCGCAATTCTCAAGGAAGCGTGAGCTCCCGCCCGCCAGGGATGCCGCTCGTCGCGGCCAACTGGAAGATGAACCCGACCAACATCGACGACGCGCTCGACCTCGTGCGCGGCGTCATGTCCGTGGCCCGCGGTCAGGCCGACCGCGTCGAGGTGGCGATCTTCCCTCCGTTTCCGTGGCTGGCCCCGGTTTCCGACCTGCTGATCGAGTCGGGGGTCAAGCTCGGCGCGCAGGACTGCTTCTGGGAGGTGTCGGGCGCGTACACGGGCGAGGTTTCGCCGGTGATGCTCAAGGGCCTGTGCCAGTGGGTCATCGTCGGTCACTCGGAGCGCCGCCTGTTCGTCGGCGAGACGGACGAGATGGTCGCCAAGAAGGCGGCCGCGGGGCTGTCCGCCGAGCTGGGGGTGATCATGTGCGTCGGCGAGCTGCTCGACCACTACGACGAGGGCAGGTCCGATGAGATCGTGTCAGGACAGGTCCGAGCCGGGCTGGCCAACTGCTCGGCCGACGACTCGGCTCGGCTCGTCATCGCCTACGAACCGGTGTGGGCGATCGGCTCGGGCCGTAACGCCGACCCCGAGCACGCGTACAAGACGATGCGCCTCATCCGCAAGATCGTGGGCGAGATGATCGGCGCCGGAGCCGCACGCAAGGTACGCATCCTCTACGGCGGCAGCGTCAAGGCCAACAACGTGCAGCAGTACGTCGAGCTGCCCCTGTGCGACGGGGTGCTGGTGGGCGGCGCGAGCCTCGACGCGCAGGAGTTTGCGGCGATCGTCAAGGTGACGTCGGAGGTGTATGGCCACCGCTGAACGCCCGGGGACGCTGGTCCTCCTGCGTCATGGCGAGAGCACGTGGAACCTCGAGAACCTTTTCACCGGCTGGACGGACGTCCCGCTCAGCGAGAGGGGCGAGAAGGAGGCGGCGGAGGCGGGACGGCTGATGCGCGAGGCCGGCCTGCGGCCTTCCGTGGTCCACGAATCCCTGTTGCTCCGCGCGATCCAGACCACACAGCGCGCGCTGGCGGAGATGGAGATGTCGTGGGTGCCGGTCAAGCGGACGTGGCGGCTCAATGAGCGCCACTACGGAGCGCTGCAGGGGTTGAACAAGCAGCAGACCGCGGACCAGTACGGCGAGGACAAGGTCAAGCTGTGGCGGCGGAGCTACGACGTACGTCCGCCCGACCTCGATCCCAGCGACGAGCGCCACCCGTCGCACGACCCTCGGTACGCCGGCATGCCGCCCGAGCTGCTGCCCAGCGCGGAGTGCTTGAAGGACGTGGTCGAGCGGATGCTGCCGTACTGGTATGACGCCATCGTGCCCGACCTGCTCGCGCACCCATGCGTGCTCGTGTCCGCGCACGGGAACAGCCTGCGGGCGCTGGTCAAGCACCTCGACGGCCTGACCGACGACGAGGTCGTGGAGCTGAACATCCCGACGGGCGTGCCGCGCGTGTACGACCTCGACGCGGCGTTTCGTCCGACGTCATGGCGGTACCTCGGTGACCCGCACGAGGTGGAGCGGCGCGCCGCCGCGGTCAAGGCTCAGGCCTCCGGTTCGAAATCTTCGAGACCTTAGACTGGTTCTCGGTACTCAGATCAATTCCAGAAAGGAAAGGGGGGCCTGATATGCCTTTTGAGCTTCCGCCGCTGCCCTATGCCTATGACGCGCTGGAGCCTCACATCGACGCCCAGACCATGACGCTCCACCACGACAAGCACCATGCGACCTACATCGCCAACGCCAACAAGGCGCTGGAAGGCCATCCCGAGTTCGCGAGGAAGACCGTCGAGGAGCTGCTGTGGGGCATCAACGACGTCCCCCAGGACATCCGCACCGTGATCCGCAACAACGCCGGCGGTCACTCCAACCACTCGATCTTCTGGACGATCATGGGCCCGGGCGGGGGCGGCAACCCGAACGGTCGAATCGCCGATTCCATCCGGAGCACCTTCGGCGGCTACGACCAGTTCAAAGAACAGCTGCAGAAGGCGGCCGTCGGGCAGTTCGGCAGCGGCTGGGCGTGGCTCGTCGCCGACCGGCAGGGCAAGCTCTCCGTCAAGGGCTACCCCAACCAGGACAGCCCTTACATGGACGAGCTGACGCCGATTTTCGGCATCGACGTCTGGGAGCACGCCTACTACCTGAAGTACCAGAACCGGCGGGCGGACTACGTGACCGCCTGGTTCAACACCCTGAACTGGGACGCGATCAACCAGCGGTTCGGATCGGTCTGGGCGTAAGGCCTGCGGGGCGCCTAGGTAGAATCTCGGGGTCCCATGGCTAGGCTTCAAAACGCGCTGGTCATCGCGGAGGGCGTGGTCTCGATCCTCCTGCTGGCCGGGATCCTCATCCAGACACCGAAGGCTTCGGGCCTTGGCGGCACGATCGGCGGCGGCGGCGACGTCGGCGGCGGCTACCGCACGCGGCGCGGCCTCGAACGCCAGATCTACTGGACCACGTGGGTCCTGGTCGCCGCCTTCCTCGTGTGCTCGATCGCCAACGTTTGGGTGACGACGCATTTCACCGGTTAGATTTGCCGTAGCCGCAGGGGCGGCGGTCCTGGTCCTCGCCGGATGCCAGCCCGTCGCCACGGTGCCGAAGCCGGCACGCGGCGGCACCGCGATCGAGGCGCTCGTCGGCCAGGCCGGCGCCCTCAATCCTTTGTTCGAGACGAACGAGAGCACTCGCGACGCCGATGCGCTGATCTACCAGGGCCTGACGTCGGTCGACGCCGAGCAGAACGTGATCGGCGTGCTTGCGCAGGACTGGAGCGTGTCTCCCGACCACCTGACGTACACCTTCACGATGCGGGACGGGGTGAAATGGGGCGACGGTCAGCCGTTCGGCGCGGACGACGTCCTGTTCACCTTCCACGTCATGCAGGACCTCGAGTACCAGCAGCCAGGCGCCGAGGTGTGGCGGCAGGTCGGCGTCAAGGCGGGCAAGCCCGGGCAGGTCGTGTTCTCGCTGCGCGCGCCGGACGCGTCGTTTCCGCTGTCGCTGCGCGTCGGCATCATCCCCAAGCACATCTTCGGCGGCATGGCGCCGCAGCAGATCATGGACAGCCCCTACAGCGGCGTGAGGGCCATCGGGACCGGCCCCTTCAAGGTCGCGTCGATCAACAACCTGGCGATCACGCTCGATCGCAATCCGTATGCCGAACCGCAGCCATACCTGGACCATCTCGTCCTGCGCACATACCCGGCGACCGACCCGCAGCAGGCCATCCGCGCCGTGCTGAGCGGCGCCGCCGACCTTGTCGGTGGGATCCAGCCGCAGGAGGTCGACACGCTCGACAGCCGCACCGACCTCTCCGTCAAAGAGGTGCGCATGTTCACGAACTCGTTCGTGAGCTTCGATTCCGAGGGCGACGGCAAGCCTTTCTTCAGCGACCCCAAGGTGCGGCTGGCACTGGTGCAGGCGATCGACCGGCAGCGCATCGTCAGCGACGTGCTGGCGGGCCGCGCGGACGTGGACGCAAATCCCATACCGACCGCCGGCTGGGCGTACTCGGCCGCGGCGGCAAACCTGCACCCGTACGACCTGGTCGGGGCGGCGAAGGCGCTCGACGCGGCCGGCTGGACGGTCGACCCGACGACGAAGCTGCGGGTGAAGAACAAGGTCGCGTTCAAGGTGTCGTTGGTGGTCGCCGATTCGTATCCCAACAAGCAGGCGGCGGACTCCATCTCGTCGCAGCTCCTCGGCATCGGCGTCGAGGTCGACGTCAAGGCGCTGCCCGCGTCGCAGCTGCTGTCCGGCTACGTGCTGACCCACAAGTACCAGCTGGCCCTGGTCTCGATCGACGTCGGCTCGGATCCCGACCAGTACTCGCTGTGGCACTCGGGCAGCGATGCGGGGTCGCTGAACTTCGCGTACTCGCGGGGCTGGGGGTTGATCGACAAGGACCTGGAGGACGGGCGCGCGGCGGTGGATCCACCCTCGCGTCTGGCGTCATACATCGATTTCCAGATGCTGATGGCGGACGCGGCGCCGGCGATCTTCCTCTATGCGGGCCGCTACGAGTACGCGGTGTCGAATCGCGTGCACGGCGTGCACATGAACTCGGCGATCGAGCCCTACGACCGCTTCCAGTACGCGACCGACTGGTACGTCAACATCACGGGGTAGTCATGGACCTCGGGCTGAAGGGACGGCGGGCGCTGGTGACGGCCTCGTCAAAAGGGTTGGGGCGGGCGTGCGCGGAAGCCCTCGGCGCGGAGGGCGCGCGTGTGTACGTCAACTCGCGGGACGCGGGCGCCATCGAGACCACCGGCCGCGCGCTCGACGCCGCCGGTTGGTACGCCGCCGACCTTTCCGTCGCGGGTGAGCCTGAGGCGTTGGTCAACGCATGCGTCGACGTGCTGGGAGGCCTCGACGTCCTCGTGGCCAACGCGGGCGGGCCGCCTCCCGGCACGTTTCAGAGCACGCCGCTCGACGCCTGGGAGAAGGGGTTCGAGCTGACGCTCATGAGCGCCGTGCGGCTGGTGCATGCGTCGCTTCCGCACCTGAAGCGGTCGGAGCAGGCGCGGATCGTGTTCATCACGTCGATCTCGGTGCGCCAGCCGATCCCGCACATCGTCATCTCGAACTCGCTGCGAGCGGCTGTCACCGGGCTCGCGAAGACGCTGGCGCGGGAGCTCGCGCCCGACCGGATCACGGTGAACTGCCTGGCGCCGGACGCGATCCGGACCGACCGGATTCGGGACATCGCCCGCGCCCAGGGCGGGGACGTGGACGAGGCGATCAAGCGGTCGGCCGAGGCGGCGCCGATGAAGAGGATGGGGGACCCGGCGGAGTTTGGCGCGGCGTGCGCGTTTCTGTGCTCGCGCCAGGCGGGTTACATCACGGGGCAGACGCTGGGGATCGACGGTGGGACCTTGCTGGGAGTGCATTAGGACTCTCAGCGCCAGGAGTGCGATAAGCGGGGTATCGGGGGTCGTCGAATGCCCGCTGGCTGCACTCTCGCCCCGCTACGATTCGGTCTGATGGCCACCACGGCAATTCGATTCGCCGAGCGCATGTCTCGTCTCGGCACCGAAGGCGCCTTCGAGGTCCTCGCCCGCGCCCGCAAGCTCGAGGCCGAGGGCAAGCGCATCGTCCACCTCGAGATCGGCGAGCCCGACTTCGCCACCCCCGACAACATCGTCGAAGCCGCCATCGGCGCCATGCAGAACGGCTACACGCACTACACCCCGGCGAGCGGCATCTTCGAGGCGCGTGAGGCCGTCGCGGGCTTCGTCAGCAGGACGCTGAAGACCGAGGTCGACGCCAACGACGTCGTGCTGGTCCCGGGCTCGAAGAACGTCTTGCTCTTCACGCTCCTCGCGTGCGTCGAGCCGGGCGATGAGGTCATCCTGCCCGACCCGGGCTATCCCGCGTACGCATCGCAGGTCAACTTCATCGGCGCCATCCCGAAGACCGTCACGCTGCGCGAGGACAAGGGATTTCGCATCGACCTGGACGAGCTCGCGTCCCTCGTCACGTCCCGGACGCGCATGGTCATCATCAACACGCCGCAGAACCCGACCGGCGGCGTGCTCACCGAGGAAGACGTCGACTTCGTGTGCGACCTCGCCCAGAAGCACGATCTCCTCGTGGTGTCCGACGAGATCTACAGCCAGCTCGTCTACGGCTTTCACCACGTGTCGCCACTGTCGCGGCCCGGCATGCGCGAGCGCACCGTCCTGATGGACGGCCTGTCCAAGTCGTACGCCATGACGGGCTGGCGGCTCGGCTACGCCGTGGCGCCGCGGGCGCTTGCGGCCAAGCTCGACACCTTGATGATCAACTCCTCGTCGTGCGCCGCGGGGTTCACCCAGATCGCCGCCATCGAGGCGCTCGGCTCACCTGAATCGGAGCACGCGGTCCGGCGCATGGTGAAGGTCTTCGAACACCGCCGGGACCTGGTCGTCGACGGCCTCAACGAGATCCCGGGTCTGCGCTGCCACAAGCCGGAGGGCGCGTTCTACGTGTTCCCCAACATCGAGGGCACCGGCTTTGACGAGCACGAGCTGGCCGCCAGGCTGTTGAACGAGGCAGGCGTCGCCGTGCTGCCCGGAACCGCGTTCGGCCATGCGGGCAAGGGCTTCATCCGGATCGCGTACACGCAGTCGGAGGACGAGCTCAAGCTCGGACTTCGCCGCATCAAGGAGTTCATCGCCGCCAATAAGTAGGATGGTGTCCCCATGGAGCGACTGACCGAGCCTCTCGTGAGGGACGGTGACAAGCTCCGTCCCGCGTCGTGGGAGGAGGCGCTCACCCGCGCTGCCGCGGGCTTCGACGTCGCGCGACAGAAGGGTCCCGAGGCCTTCGGCATGTTCAGCTGCTCGAAGACCACGAACGAGATGAACTTCATCGCCCAGAAGTTCACCCGCGCCGTGATGCACAGCAACAACGTCGACAGCTGCAACCGGACTTGACACGCCCCCAGCGTCGCCGGTCTGGCGACAGTGTTCGGAGCCGGAGGAGGGACGTCGTCCTATCGCGAGGCCGAGGAGACCGACCTGATCATCCTCTGGGGCTCGAACGCGCGCGAGACGCACCCGATCTTCTTCCACCACCTGCTGCGCGGGGTCCGCAACGGAGCGAAGCTGATCGCCATCGACCCGCGGCGCACGAGCTCCGCTCAGTGGGCGGACGTCTGGCTCGGCCTCGACGTCGGCAGCGACATCGCGCTAGCCAACGCGATGGCGCGCGAGATCATCCACAACGACCTCATCGCCGGCGACTTCATCGCCCGCGCGACAAGCGGCTACGAGGATTTCGCGCAGTGCGTCGAGGCATACACCCTCGATCGCGCCGAGAAGGAGACCGGCGTGCCGGCGGAGGCGATCAAGCAGGTCGCGCTCGACTACGCGCGCGCGAAGACGGGGATGATCTGCTGGACGCTCGGCATCACCGAGCACCACAACGCGACCGACAACGTGCTCGCGCTCATCAACCTCGGCCTCCTGACCGGCAAGGTCGGGCGCTACGCATGCGGGCTCAACCCTCTGCGCGGGCAGAACAACGTGCAGGGCGGAGGAGACATGGGCGCCATCCCGGCGCGGCTGCCGGGCTTCCAGGACATCGAGGACCCGGCGCTGCACGACAAGTTCGCGCGGGCGTGGGGAGGTGCGCAGTTTCCTCAGAAGAAGGGCTGGCACCTGAGCGAGATGTTCGACGCCATGGATCATGGAAAGCTGCGGGCCCTCTACGTGGTGGGTGAGAACCCGGCGCGGAGCGAGGCGGACCAGACTCGCGCCGTGCGCCTGCTCGGCGGGCTCGATCACCTCGTCGTCCAGGACATCTTCCTCACCCAAACGGCCGAGTTGGCGCACGTGGTGCTGCCGGCCGCGGCCGGGTGGGCGGAGTCGGAAGGCACGGTCACGAACAGCGAGCGCCGCGTCCAGCGCGTGCGCCGTGCGCTCGAGCCCCCCGCGGGCGCGCGCGATGACATCGAGATCATCTGCGACATCGCGCGGCGGCTCGGCGCCGACTGGGGACACCCGACCGCCGAGCAGGTCTGGGACGAATGCCGCAGCCTTTCGCCGATGCACGCGGGGATGAAGTACTCGCGGCTGGACGAGCTCGACGGCATCCAGTGGCCATGCCCCGACGAGTCGCATCCCGGGACGCCGTTCTTGCACGGGCGGTTGTGGAAGAACCCCGTCGAAGGGCCGCGCGCGCCGTTTCACGCGGTGGAGCACGACCCGCCGGTCGACCGGCTGACCGAGGAGTTCCCGATCCGCCTCACGACGGGGCGCCGGCTCGACTCCTTCAACACCGGAGTGCAGACGGGCGAATATCGCTCGCCGCTGCGGCGCGATGAAGAGCTGATGATCTCGGCCGAAGACGGCGCGCGCTACGGCGTGGCCGATGGCGAATCCGTGCGCGTCAGCTCGCGTCGAGGCTCGGTCGAGGTCAACGTGCGCTATGACCCTGCGCTCCGGCCCGGCCTGGCGTTCATGACGCTGCATTTCCCCGACCAGGTGTCGACCAACGTGCTCACGATCGACGCGACCGACCCCAAGTCAGGCACCGCGGAGTTCAAGGCGAGCGCGATCCGGATCGACAAGCTCCCCGCCGCCGTCAAGTAGTGGACATCCGCACGACCGGAGGGCCCGCCACCGCCGAAGAGGTGGCCGCCGTCGACGGGCTTCTCGGTCCGGCAGAGGATGCCGAGCCGCACGTCGCGTACGGCGGCCGCATGGCGCGCACCCGGCGCCACCTCCTGCTGCCCGTGCTGCACGCGATCCAGGACCGCGTGGGCTGGGTGAGCCGTGGCGCGCTCGAGTATGCGTGCCGGCGGCTTTCGATCCCGCCGGCCGAGGCTTACGGGGTCGTCAGTTTTTACGCCCGCTTCGCTCTCGAGCCACGCGGCCGGGAGACGGTGCACGTGTGCGACGACATCGTCTGCATGCTCGCCGGCGTCAGGACCGAGCACGGGTCGCCGTGCCTCGGCCTCTGCGACCGGGCGCCAGCCTCGCTTGTCGAGCGGGCCGGTCGTTCGCCGGAAGCGATCCCGACACCTGCTCCTCAAACGGTCCGGCGCGCCGGCACGAATCTCCTGCGCCGGGTCGGCATCGTCGACCCCTCGAGCATCGACAGCTACCGCGAGCACGGTGGTTTCAAGGCGCTGGCGAAAGCCCGCCGGATGGGGCCCGACGCGGTCATCCACGAGCTCATCGAGTCGAAGCTGCTCGGTCGCGGCGGCGCCGCGTTTCCGACCGGCCGAAAGTGGCAGTCGGTCGCCATCGCGCCGGTCAGGCCGCACTACCTGGTCTGCAACGCAGACGAGTCCGAGCCCGGCACCTTCAAGGACCGCGTGCTCATGGAAGGGGACCCGTTCGCGATCGTCGAAGGGATGGCCATCGCCGCGCTCGCGGGCGGGTGCGAGAAGGGCTACATCTACATCCGGGCCGAATATCCTCTGGCGCGCGAGCGGATCGAGAACGCGGTCGAGCAGACGCGGGCCGCGGGCCTGTTGGGATTCGACCTCGAGGTGCGCCGCGGCGCCGGGGCGTACATCTGTGGTGAGGAGACGGCGCTCTTCAACTCGATCGAAGGCAAGCGAGGCGAGCCGCGGAACAAACCTCCGTTCCCCGTCCAGTCAGGTCTCTTTGGCAAGCCGACGCTCGTCAACAACGTGGAGACGCTGGTCAACGTGCTCGACATCGTCAACGGCGAGTTCGCGGACACGCGACTGTTCTGCGTCTCGGGCCAGGTCCTTCAGCCAGGCGCGTACGAAGTGCCGATGGGGACGCCCCTGCGCAGGCTGCTGATGGACCATGCCGGCGGCCTTCGCCCCGGGCGCACGCTGCAGGCTGTCCTCCTCGGAGGCGCCGCCGGGTCGTTCCTCACACCCGCGCAGCTCGACGTACCGCTGAGCTTCGAGGACACGCGGGCGATCGGCGCAACCCTCGGCTCGGGCGCGGTCATCGTGTTCGACGACAGCGCGGACATGAAGCAGGTCCTGCTGCGCATAGCACGGTTCTTTCGCGATGAGTCGTGCGGCCAGTGCGT
>DASSLL010000054.1:0-5904 GCA_035689485.1 Candidatus Dormiibacterota bacterium
CTCAGACGGAGGCTTTCGCGCGTCGAATACCTCGTCCTCGCCGACGAAGCTCTCCGTCGCGGCCTTGGCCGGTTCGACGACCTCGCCGAGCCGGCCGAATCCCCGATGGAGACGCGACTTCGCTGGACTCTCCTGGAGGCCGGATTGCCAAGGCCTCAAGTGCAGGCCAGGCTGTCGTTCGGTCGCGCGGACCTCTACTACCCGCAAGCGCGCCTCGTCATCGAATACGACGGCCAGAACCACCGAGACCGCATCCCCGATGACAACCGCCGCCAGAACCTGTTGCTGTCGGCGGGCTACAGGCTTCTGAGATTCACTTCCTCCGACCGGCCTGAAGCCATCACGTCGATGGTTCGGAATGCTCTTCTGGCTTGAAGAACATGGCCGCCAGAGGCGGCAGCGTCAGCGTCACCGAGTGCATGTGCCCGTGCATCGAAACCGGCACCGCGTCCACGCCCCCCAGGTTCCCCTGGCCGGAACCTCCATAAGAAGGCGCGTCGCTGTTCAGCATCTCGACCCACCGGCCGCCCGACGGCATCCCGATCTGGTAGTTCTGCCGCACCACGGGCGTGAAGTTGAACACGCCCACGACCAGGTCCGACGCCGCGCGCCCCCGCCGGATCAGCGAGATCACCGACGACTCGGCGTCGGCGACGTCGATCCACGAGAACCCGGAAGGGTCGAAGTCCAGCTCGTGCAGCGCCTTCTCCTCGCGCATCACGCGGTTCAGGTCGCCCAGCCACAGCCGAACGCCCGCGTGCATCGGGGATTCCAACAGATGCCAGTCCAGCGACTGCTCGACGTCCCACTCCCGCCACTGCCCGAACTCCCCACCCATGAACAGAAGCTTCTTGCCCGGCTGCGCGTACATCCACGCGAACAGCAACCGCAGGTTCGCGAACTTCTGCCAGTCGTCGCCCGGCATCTTCGAAAGCAGCGAACCCTTGCCGTGCACGACCTCGTCGTGCGACAGCGGCAGCATGAAGTTCTCGCCCCACGCGTAGAGCATCCGGAATGTGAGGTTGTTGTGGTGGTACTTCCGGTGCACCGGCTCGCGCGCGAAGTAGTACAGCGTGTCGTGCATCCAGCCCATGTCCCACTTCATGCCAAACCCCAGCCCGCCCACGTACGTCGGCCGCGACACAAAAGGCCACGCGGTCGACTCCTCGGCGATGGTCTGCACGTCGGGGTGCTCCTTGTACACCTCGATGTTGAAGCGGCGGAGAAAGTCCACCGCCTCGAGGTTCTCGCGCCCGCCGAACTTGTTCGGGATCCATTCGCCCGCCTTGCGCGAGTAGTCGAGGTAGAGCATCGAGGCCACCGCATCCACCCGCAGCCCGTCCGCGTGATACCGGTCCAGCCAGCACAGCGCGGACGAAAGCAGGAACCCGCGCACCTCGTTGCGACCGTAGTTGAAGATCGACGAACCCCAGTCCGGGTGCACGCCGAGCCGAGGGTCCGCGTGCTCGTAGAGATGCGTGCCGTCGAACAGCTGCAGCCCGAACTCGTCCGCGGGAAAGTGCGACGGCACCCAGTCGAGGATCACCCCGATCCCGTGCTGGTGCAGGTAGTCGACCAGGAACATGAAGTCCTGCGGGGTGCCATAGCGCGAGGTGGGCGCGAAATAGCCCGTCACCTGGTAGCCCCAGGACTGGTACAGCGGGTGCTCCATCACCGGCATGAGCTCGACGTGTGTGAACCCGCTGCGCGACACGTAATCCGCCAGACGCGGCGCGAGCTCCCGGTACGTCAACCACCGGTTGTCCTCCTCGGGCACGCGCATCCACGAGCCTAGGTGCATCTCGTAGACCGACCAGGGCGCCGACGTGCTGTTGGCGTGACGGCGGTTCTCCATCCACCCCCGGTCTCCCCACTGGTAGGAGAGGTCCCACACGACCGACGCCTGCCGCGGCGGCGCCTCGGCGTACGCGGCAAAAGGGTCCGCCTTGTCGACGCCGGCGCCGGTCGCACGCGAATGGACGTGGTACTTGTACATCGCGCCGTGGGTCACCGACGGGATGAAGCCTTCCCAGATGCCGGACGTTTCGCGCGAATACAACCCGTTGGCGTTCTTGTCCCAGCCGTTGAAATCGCCGATCACCGACACCGAGTCCGCGTTCGGCGCCCACACCGCGAAGTACGTGCCTTCGGGCTCGTGCGTGGGATGCGCGCCCAGCTTTTCGAAGAGGTGGGAATGGGTCCCTTCGTTGAACAGGTGCAGGTCGTACGGGCTCAGCAGCGATCGCGCGGTGACGTTCATGACTGCGGGGCCACGAGGTCGAGGATGCCGCGCAGCGGTATGCGAACCCAGTCGGGTCGAAGATTCAACTCGTAGCGAAGCTCGTACAAGGCCTTCTCCAGAAGCATGGTGGTCAGCTGCAGCTCGAGGTCTTCCGGCGTCTGCGGCACCCATGACGCGCCGCCCGCCGTCGCCAGGTAGCTCTTGAGGAACGTCGCCGAGACCGCGTCGACCCAGTATCTGGCCCACCCCTGCAGCTGTTCCGAGGGCGCCGGCTGCGAGCGCAGCGCCGCCTGGCTCGCGTAAGAGAACGACCGCAGCATGCCGGCGACGTCGCGCATCGCCAGCCGCTTCAGCCGCCGCTCGTACAGCGACCGCGTCGGCTCGCCCTCGAAGTCGATGATGACGAAGTCGTGCCCGGTGTACAGCACCTGGCCGAGGTGATAGTCGCCGTGGACGCGCACGCGCGTGGTCGACAGGCGGCGCGCGAGGAACGACTTGAGGATGTAGGCGATCCGGGACTCCAGCTCGAGGATCTGCTTGCCCTCGTCCCGCGCGTCGGCGGGCAGCTTGCCCAGCTGCGACCGCAGCAGGTCGGTCGCCCGCAGCGACAGGCCGCTTATCGACTGGTAGATCGACCTCTGGTCGCCGGGCGAGATCCGTTCCGGGGCAAAAGCCGCGTCCGTCGGGTCCGACGAGAGCGCGGCGTGCAGCTCGGCCGTGCGCTTGCCCAGCAGGCGGGCCGACTCGAGGTAGCCGCCGATCGTCTTCGTCGCGATCTCGGGCGGGTCGAGCCGGCTCATCTCGACCAGGCTCCTCGGCATGACCGGCGGCGCCGCGCCCGCGAGCTCCGGTGCGGTGAAGAAGTGCGCCAGGGTGTTGAGCGTGTACTGCCACGCGTCGCCCTGGTTCGGCACGTATGCCTGCAGGATCGCGATGGTGGCCGGCTCGCCCTTGGCGCGCCGGTACTCCAGACTGCCGGCTAGCGGAGCGATCTGCGTGAAGTTGGTCTTCTCGGTCAGGAAGCGACCGACCTCGAGCTCCGGGTTCACGCCTTCTTCGAGGCGGCGAAAGACTTTGAGCATGAGCCGCTCGCCGAAGATCACCGAGTTGTTGCTCTGCTCGGCCACCGAGAGCTGCGCCTCGAGGCGCACCGTCTCGGGGCCGCGCAGGCGCGCGAACGCGCGCGTCGTCGAGCCCACGAGGGTGCCGGTGCCGCCGGTCGCCCTGCGCCGCCGCGCGATCGCGCCGAGCATCGCCTCGGCGAAGTTGGGTGGCCCGAGCGCGTCGTAGAGCAGTCCGCGCGACTCCTCGCCTGCGTTGCGCACCCATGCGATGGCCGAATTCGGCCAGCGCTCGAGGATGTGCGGCGCCTCCGCCGCGTTGGCGTAGGCGACCGGCAGCATGTACATGTCCGGGTCGCCGTCGGCGTACCCGATCACGACCGACGTGAGGTAGGAGTAGCCGTCGGCGCCCGGGACGCCGACGACGTCGTTGATCGTCGCCGTCTTCACGCGCCGCGCCTTGCCGGCGAACCAGCGCCGCTTCGGGATGTAGCCCAGCAGCACGTTCTCGAACCTCTCTTTGGCCGCCCCGACGAGCGCCGCCTCCCAGCCGCCGGCCGTCCGCACCTCGGGCAGCGTCGCCGCCAGCGGAGCGGCGCCGTCGGCCGACACGCTCGGCGCGGCTCGCGGCTGCATCGAGAACCAGTAGAAGGCGTGAGGGCCGAGGGTCAGGAAGTACGGGTTGTCGGCGATGACCGGCATCTCGTTGCTGCTGAAAAGCTCGACCGGCACGAGGCCCTTCCACGGCGAGAGGTCGAGCTCGACCGCCTGGAGAAAGCGCGAGAGGTTGGCCACGCACAGGATCTGCTCCGACTCATAGCGCCGGACGTAGGCGAGCACCTTGCGGTTTTCCGGGCGCAGCAGCTCGAGCGTGCCGCGGCCGAACGCGCGGTGGCGCTTGCGCAGCGCGATCAGCCGCTTCGTCCAGGAGAAGATCGAGTGCGGGTTGCCCTGCTGCGCCTCGACGTTGACCGTCTCGTAGTGGTATTCGGGGTCGGTGATCACCGGCAGATAGAGCCGCTGCCGGTTGGCGCGTGAGAAGCCCGCGTTGCGGTCGGCGCTCCACTGCATCGGAGTGCGGACGCCGTTGCGGTCGCCGAGGAAGATGTTGTCGCCCATGCCGATCTCGTCCCCGTAATAGAGGACGGGCGTGCCGGGCAGCGAGAACAGGAGGCCGTTCATCAGCTCGATCCGGCGGCGGTCGTTGCCGAGCAGCGGAGCCAGCCGGCGCCGGATGCCCAGGTTGAGGCGGGCCATCCGGTCCTGCGTATACGCGCGGTACATGTAGTCGCGCTCCTCGTCGGTGACCATCTCGAGCGTCAGCTCGTCGTGGTTGCGGAGGAAGAGCGCCCACTGCGCGCTGTCGGGGATGGACGGCGTCTGGGCCAGGATGTCGACGATCGGGAAACGGTCCTCCATGCGGATCGACATGAACAGCCGCGGCATGAGCGGGAAGTGGAAGGCCATATTGCATTCGTCGCCCTGGCCGAAGTACGCGACCGCGTCCTCCGGCCACTGGTTTGCCTCCGCCAGCAGCATCCGGTTCTTGTAGGTGCTGTCCACGTGCCGGCGGAGGTCTTTCAGGAAGGTGTGCGTCTCGGGCAGGTTCTCGCCGATCGTGCCCTCCCGCTCGTAGAGGTAGGGGACAGCGTCGAGACGCACGCCGTCGAAGCCGATGTCCATCCAGAAGTCGAGGGCTTTGAAGATCGCCTCGTGCACCTTCGGGTTGTCGAAGTTCAGGTCCGGCTGGTGGGAGTAGAACCGGTGCCAGTAGTAGGCGCCGGCGACGTGGTCCCATGTCCAGTTGGACGTCTCGGTGTCCTTGAAGATGATCCGGGCGTCCTGGTACTTCTGGTTGGTCTCGCTCCACACGTAGAAGTCGCGCTGCGAGGTCCCCGGCCGGGCCCGCCGGGCGCGCTGGAACCACGGGTGCTGGTCGGACGTGTGGTTGCAGACCAGCTCGTTGATGACGCGAATGCCGCGGCGGTGCGCTTCTCTGACGAGGTGGGTGACATCGCCGAGCGTCCCGTACATGGGATTGACGTTGTTGTAGTCGGCGATGTCGTAGCCGTCGTCGCGCAGCGGCGAGGGATAGAAAGGCAGCAGCCACAACGCGTTGATGCCGAGCTCCTGCAGGTAGGGCAGCTTCTCGATGAGCCCGCGGAAGTCGCCCCCGCCGTCGGCGTCGCTGTCGAAGAACGCCCGCACGTGGAGCTCGTAGACGAGCGCGTCCTTGTACCAGAGCGGGTCCTCTTCGAACTGAAGGATGTCGGCCTTGCGGCGCGACCGGAGGGCAGGGGTGGCGGCGATCACAGGAAGTACTCGAAGTCGTGCTCGCTGCGCACGCGACGGCGGAAGCGAAAGATCTGGCCGGCGATCGAGCCGGGGTTCAGCTCGACGTAGTTGCGGGGGCCGTTCCACAGGTAGCGCGCGCCGCTGATCAGCTCATGCGCCTGGTACGGCCGGTCGGGCTCGATGCCGAGGTCGTCGAGCGGCAGGCTGACCATCCCGCGCTGCACGTGGTGCGGATCGACGTTGACCACGGTGAGGATGACGTTGGCGTGGTCGGGCGTGCTCTTGGAGTAGGCGAGCAGCTGGTCG
>DASSLL010000055.1:0-19530 GCA_035689485.1 Candidatus Dormiibacterota bacterium
GCCGCGTCCCCGCCGGTCGTCGCGGAAGCGGCCGGAGCCGGCGGCGGCGGTCGAGGCAGCGCCGCCTGTCGTGGTCGAGGCCGAGGTGGTGCCGCTGCCCGAGCCGCGGAGCCGTCAGTTCGGCGAACCGATCGAGTAGCCTAGCGCCCGCTCGACCTGCCCGACTACGCTTGCCGGCATTCGCCAGATGTCGATCGCGGTGAAGCGGAGGAGTTGTAACCGGCCTCGAGCAGCCGATTTTGACGTCGGTTGTCGGCCGCCACGCTCGTTTGATGCGTCGCGCCGTCATATTCGATGACGAGACGATGACTCGCGTAATAGAGGTCGGCTCGCGCTATCGACAGGCCGGTCTCGTCCTGAAGTTCCGGTTGCACATCTGGCTTGGGCAAACCGTTCAGCAGCAGCAGCATTCGCAGGCGCGTCTCCATCGGGCTCTCTGCCTTGCGCTCGGCGAACGCGCACGCACGTCTGAGACCGGCCACGCCCCAGTACCGTGGATGCTGGTGCGTCCAGAGACGCAGGTCTTCGATCTCGACCAACCGCCGGTGCAGAGCCATGTCCAGCACGACGACCGCTTCGACCAACGGCAGCCGCCTTCCAAGGTCGGCGACCGTCCTGACTCGCGATGTCGCCGGCAGTCCTCGAACTTCGCAAGTCTCGCCTCGAGAAACATCCGAGCGAAACAGCCTCACTCCAGCAAGGTGCGACGTCTGACTTGCACGCGGCATGTTGATCTCGATCGGGTTGCATGCCGCCATGTCCATGCCGTGCAACCACCCGGCACTCCTACCGGCGAAGAGGGCATCGCGCGGCAGCGTCTCTCGACGTGCCATCAGCTGCAGCATGCACACCACACAAGCGTTGCCTTCCGGCCGCCGAAATCCAACCCAGCTCGTTAAGAGTGTGTGCCGAAAAAGGAGTTTCCAAGGCCGATTTCGCGTTCTTTCGGCACACTCTTTCCGCCGCCCCTATCTGGTACTCTCCCCGCACCGTTGTTCCTCAAGTCCCTGCAATTGCTGGGCTTCAAAACCTTCGCCCGGCAGACCGAGATCCAGTTCGACGGCGGTGTCACCGCGATCGTCGGACCCAACGGTTCGGGCAAGACCAACATCGTCGACTCCGTCAAGTGGGTCCTCGGTTCCGGCCAGGCCAAAGACCTCCGCGGCAAGAAGATGGAGGAGGTCATCTACGCGGGCGGCGAGAGGCGCCCGAGGGCCGGGTTCGCCGAGGTCACCATGGTCTTCGACAACACGGCAGGCAGACTGCCGGTCGACTACCACGAGGTCGCGATCAAGAGACGGATCGAACGCGACAGCGAGTCCGACTATTACCTGAACGGCACCAGGGTGAGACGCAGAGACCTGCTCCACCTGCTGAGCTCCACCGGCCTGACCGTCGACTCCTACGCGATCATCGACCAGCACGACATCGAGCACATCGTCGTCTGCTCGCCGACTGAGCGTCGCCAGCTGCTCGAAGAGGCCGCGCAGGTCCGCGGCGTCAAACAGAGGAGGCAGGAGGCCGCGAGCAAGCTGCAGGAGCTCGCGACGAACCTGCTGCGACTCGAAGACCTGAAAGGCGAGCTCACGCCGCGCCTCGAGACGCTTCGCGTCCAGGCCGCGGCCGCGAAAGAAGCCGCCGAAGCCAACGCGCGGCTGGAGCTCCTCCGGGGCAGCATCGTCTGGGAGGAGTGGCGCGAGGCCCGCGATGCGCACCGCCGCGCGACGAGCCAGCAGCAGAGCCTCGAGCGGAGACTGATCGAAGCCCGCGAGCAGGCAAGGATCGCCGAGGACGAGTTCCAGACCGGTCGCGCCGCGATGCAGGCTGCTCAGGACAGAAGGCTCGCCGGCCAGCGCAACCTCGGCCACCTCCGGCTGCAGGTCTCCGAGGCCGACCACCGCCTGCAGCTGGCCGAGGAACGGGCCGAGAACCGCAGGACCGTGGCCGAGTCCGCGCGCCGCGCCGAGGCCGAGGACAAAGGGCTGCTGGAGGCGGCCGCGTCGCTGCGCGGCCGGCTTGCGGCGGAGCTCGCGACCGCCGGCCAGTCGGAAGACGAGGCTCCGACGGACCAGCAGCTCCACGAGGCGGAGATGCGCGCCCGCGTCGCAGAAGAGTCGGCGGCCCGCCTGACGCGGCTCCGCTCCGAGCTCGAGGGCATCGACTCGCTCGATCCGTCCGCCGGCGCCGGTCTGAGGCTGCGCGACGTCGTGGTCCCCGAGGCCGGCTACGAGAAGGCCGTCGCCGCCGCCCTCGGCGCCTTGCTCGATGCGAAGGTCGGCACGGACGAGCCGTCGGCCCTGGAGCCCGGCACGTATCTCTTTCCGACGCCCACGGAGCAGCCCGAAGACGGATCCGTTTATCACCACGTGACCGCGCGCGACGGCTACGCGGCGATCGCCCGGCGCCTGCTGGGACACGTCGTCGTCGGCCGTGATGTCACGCTCGACGGCGTCTACCGCGAACCGGGCCTGATCCGGGCCGGCGCCGACCCGCGCACCGCGCTCGACGCACGCAAAGCGGAGCTCAAGCGCCAGATCGAGGCGCTTCAGTCCGACGCGACGGTTGCCGGGGACGCCGCCGCCGAGCTTCGCCGGCTGCGCCAGGCCGCCGACCGTGCCCGCCTGCGCACGCACGTCGCCTCGCTCGAGTCCGATCTGCCGCGACTGATCGCCGCCTCGCAGGACCGCCGGGAGCGCGTCGTGCAGGCCGAGCAGGCCCTCGCCGCCGCCGCCGAAGCGATCCCCGAGCTGCGTCGAGCAGCCGAGATGGCGCGTCAAGCGCTGGCCGGCGCGGAGAAGGAATCACCCGAGGACGAGGCCGAGATGGCCGAGAGCGCACGGCGGCTCGTGGCGCTCGAGGAGACGCGCATCGACGCGCGGCTGAAAGCGGGGACGCTGGAGGGCAACCTCGAGCTGGTGGCCCGCGAGGCCGAGCTCCTCGGGGCGAAGATGGAGGAGATCCGCTCACGTATGCCGGACGGGGTCGCGCCCGAAGAGATTCCCGGCGGCAAGGCGCGTGAGCGAGAGATGCGCCAGCTCGAGCGCAGGCTCATCGAGATCGGCCCCACCAACGCCCTCGCCGAGGCCGAATGCCGCGAGCTCGAGGAGCGCTACGAGAACCTCGTCGAGCAGCTCGACGACATCACGAAGGCGAGGGAGGACCTCGAGGACCTCATCGGCAAGCTGCGCCAGGAGGAGGAGTCGCGTTATGAAGCGGTCTTCGGCGCCGTGGCCGCGAACTTCCACGAGTACTTCGCGGAGCTGAATCCGGGTGGCAGGGCCACGCTCCGCCACGCGGAAGGCGACGACGGACCGCGCAGCGGTGTCGAGATCCTGGTCCAGCCCCCACGCAAACGCCTGCAGAACGTCACGCTGCTGTCCTCCGGCGAGCGCTCGCTTGCGGCGCTGGCGCTGGTGCTTGCGCTCGACGAGGTCAACCCCAGCCCGTTCACGATCCTCGACGAGGTCGACGCCGCGCTCGACGACGCGAACGTCGACCGCTTCGGCAAGATGCTGACGCGCCTGGGCGCGGATCGGCAGTTCCTCGTCATCACCCACAATCACGTCACGATGTCCTACGCGTCGACGCTCTACGGCATCCACCTCGACGAGAGCGGTTCGTCGCACCTCGTCTCTGTGCGCCTGGACGACGTCCGTAAGCCGGCGTCGCGCGCCGCCAGCACAGCGCAAGCCGGCTGAACTGAGCCAGCTCTGGCGACGCGTCGGAGAGCGCACCCGAAGCGCACTCCGGGCGCTTGGACCGCCGCTTTCGGCCCGCTATTACGCCGAGCTCGAAGAGGCGCTTCTCGCCGCCGATGTGGGACCGGAGATGGCGGAGCGTCTCGTCAAGGCGGTGCGGGCGAAGGCGCCGAAGACGCGAGAACAGGCGGCGGAGGCGTTGACCGCGGCCGCGACCTCCTTCATGTCGAAGAAGCCGAGGGCGCTGGCCCTTGACGGGAACCCGGCCACCATCCTCTTCTACGGCATCAACGGCGCCGGCAAGACCACGACCGCTGGCAAGCTCGCGCACCGGCTGCTCAAGGAAGGCCGCAACCCGCTCGTGATCGCGGCGGACACGTATCGCGCCGCCGGCATCGAGCAGATGGTGGCCTGGGCCGACCGCGCCGGCGTTCAGCACTTCGACGGCTCCAGCGGCGCCGACCCGGCGAGCGTTGTGTTCGACGGCGTGCAGATGGCCCGCAACCGGGGGCACGACGTGGTCATCGCCGACACCGCCGGCCGGCTGCAAACCCAGCGCAACCTGCTCGAAGAGCTCGGCAAGATCGGCCGGGTCATGAGCAAGGCGCTCGACGGCGCTCCTTACGAGTCGCTGCTCGTGCTCGACGCCGTCCTCGGCCTCACGAGCCTCGTCCAGGCGCGCGCGTTCCACGCCGCCATCCCCATGAGCGGCCTGGTCGTGGCCAAGCTGGACAGCTCGGCCAAGGGCGGCTCGGCGATCGCCATCGAGGCCGAGCTCGACGTCCCGGTCAAGCTCGCCGGCGTGGGCGAGGGCATCGACGACCTGGTGCCCTTCGACCCTCGGCGATTCGTCCGTGCGATCTTCGAAGGGTGACCTCCCCACGAAATCGGAGGTTTCGCCTGTGATTTCGCGGGGGCCCCTACAAAAGGCCGACCCGCACTGTCACACCCTCGCGTCCGACGGCATGGTGACGCCGGCAGAGCTTGTCGACGCGGCGATCGCCGCCCGGCTCGACCTGATCGCCGTCACCGACCACGACACGATGGAGTCGGTCCTGGAAACGCAGAAGAGAGGCGAGGCGAAGGGGATCTCCGTCGTCGCCGGTCAGGAGATCACGACGCGCTGGCCCGGGCAGACGCATCTCATGGGCTGGTTCTTGACCACGCCTGTCAGGAGCGGCATGTCACTCGACGACACGGTTTCCGCGATCCATGACCAGGGCGGCCTGGCGATCATTCCGCACCCTTTCATGCCGTTTTACTTCGGCTCGATCCAGCCTGGCATGCTGCGCCGGCTGATCGAGAAGCAGAGGCTTGACGGCATCGAGATGGCCTTCACCGCGCCCATCGGCGCCCGGCGCCGGCGGTTGCTCGAGCATTTCTTCGCCCAGAATTCCGAAAGGCTCGGTGCCGCCGTCGGCGGCAGCGACTGCCATTTCGGCGCCCACGACATCGGCCAGGTCGTGACGCGCTACGGGGGCGACTTCCGCACGGCGGTCGCGCAGAAGGCCACCCAGCCCCAGCGCCTCAGGAATGCCGGATCGGCGCCCGCCGGGCTGGCGGCGCGCCAGCAGTGGCGGTCGCTGGTCGAGCTACCCCTCCGCCGGCTGCGCGGCCAGCTCTAGCAGCGCGTCGTGGACTGCCGGCGAGCCGGCAAGGATGTCGCCGGTCTCGATCCACGTGTCGCCGCCGGACCAGTCGCTCACCCGGCCGCCGGCTTCGAGCACGAGCGCCGCGCCGGCGGCCACGTCCCACGTGTTGAGACCGAGCTCGAAGAAGCCGTCGAAGGTGCTCGAGGCCGTCCAGGCCAGGTCCATCGCCGCCGCGCCCGCGCGCCGGAGGTCCTCGAAACGTGAGAGCGCCGCTTCGAACATGGTCAGATAGCGGGGCAGCAGCGCCTTGTTCCTGAAGGGGAAGCCCGTGGCGACGACCGCGCCGGCGGGGTCGACGGCGCGATGCGCCGGCACGAGCTCGCCGTTGCGATAGGCGCCGCCTCCGCGGGCCACCGTGAACTCGAGGTCGAGGAACGGCGCGAGCACGACGCCCACCACCGGCATCCGGTCCTCGAGCAGGGCGACCGAGATGGCCACCGACGGGAATCCTCGCGTGAAGTTTGTCGTGCCGTCGAGCGGGTCCACCGCCCACATGGTGCCCGCCCGCGTGCCTCCCTCTTCCTCCGCGAGGACCGCGACGCCGGGAGTCTCGCGTGCGAGCACCTCGAGAATTGCCGCCTCGGACCGCCGGTCCGCGGCCGTGACGTAGTCGCCCTTGCCTTTCAGCTCGGCGGCGAAGCCGGGGTGGGGGAGGCCGACCTCGTGCAGGACCGCCGCGCCGGCGCGCGCGGCGCGCAGCGCTACGCCGAGGAGGTCTTCGCTCAGCTGGTCTTGTCTTCCAGGCCGAGGCCGAACATCGCCTCGAGGTCGTGCGCCGAGAACTGCTGGAACGCGACCATGGTCTGCGTCCGATCGATGCCCTCCAGACGCGTGAGGTGCTGGGTCACGACCTTGGCGAGGTCGTCATGCTCTCGGACTCGCACGATGGCGATGAAGTCCCACTCGCCGGTGACGGTGTAGACCTCCGCCACGCCGTCGACGTCAGCCAGCTCGGCGCCGAGGTGCGTGAGGCCCTCCCGCGTGCTCTTGACGAGGATGAAGGCGGTCAGCACTGGACCGTCAGCCCGTATGTCCAAACGTCTATGTCCTGCAGTGGCAGCGAGTGGCTCAGCAAGATGGTTCCGATCTGCGTCCGGTGATCGTTGCCATGGTGGATCGCCTGCACGACGATGAGCGATTTGCGCAACCGCACCGTGCGGCCGTCGTAGTCGGCGTCGGTAGTGTCCGACGATTGCAAGCGTTCCGCCACGGCTAGCAGCTCGTCGCCGCTGCGCCGCGCGTGCTCCTTCAGCGCGGCAACGCCGGGGAAGTTCTGCTTCTCCGAGAGGACGGGCTCAAAGCCGGCGATGCGCCGGAGGTATCGCTGCTCTGCGCCGAGGATGTGCATCCACGTCGCGGCGATGGTGCCGTAGGTGCCCGGAGCCGTGAGCTGGAGCTGTTCGTCTGTGAGCCGGCCGCACTGGTCGAGCAGCTCGAGGTTGGCCCACCTGTTGTAGAGCAAGGCGTCGCGTGTGATGTCGTCCAAGAGCGTTCAGCATATCGTTTGCTAGACTGTCAAGGCATGGCCCTTGACACCCTGCAGGCCCGCGGTAAGACGCTGGCGCTCTACGAGCGGTATGGCGCCTTGCTCACGCAGCACCAGCGCGACGTGATCGACCTGTACCTGCGCAGCGACTGGTCGCTCGCCGAGATCGCGGCGCATCAGAAAACGTCGCGCGCCGCCGTCCACGACATCCTCCGCCGCTCGACCGCGGCGCTGCAGGACTACGAGAAGCGGCTGGGCCTGCTGGCCGAGTCCGCCCGGCGCAGGCGCGAGATCGCGGCGTTGAAGCGTCAGGTCGCGCGCCTCGAGGTCACGGTCTGAATGTTCGAAGCGCTGTCCGAGCGACTCGCCGCCGCGCTCAAGAAGATCTCGGGCCGTGGCGTGCTGCGCCCCGAGGACGTCGACGCCGGGCTGCGTGAGGTCCGGCTGGCGCTGCTCGAGGCGGACGTCAACTTCAAGGTCGTCAAGACGTTCGTCGAGCGCGTGCGGGAGCGCATCGTCGGCGTCGAGGTCGCACCCGGCCTGACCGCGCCGCAGACGGTGGTCAAGGCGGTGCATGACGAGCTGGTCGAGCTCCTGGGCGGCAACGAGCGAGGACTGACGTACGCCTCGCAGCCACCGACGGTGGTCATGCTGGTCGGGCTGCAGGGCTCGGGCAAGACCACGACCGCGGTCAAGCTCGCGCTTCTCGCGAAACGAGACGGCCACAGGCCCGTCGTGGTGGGACTCGACTCGCGCAGGCCGGCGGCGATGGAGCAGCTGAAGACGCTGGCCGAGCGCAATGGCGTCGCCTTCGTGACCCGGATCCCCAACGAGGGAGACGTGGTGATTCTCGACACCGCCGGCCGGCTGCACGTCGATTCCGAGCTGATGGCCGAGCTGCGCGAGATGAAGGCGAAGAACAGGATCACAGAAACGCTGCTCGTCGCCGACTCGATGACAGGCCAGGAGGCGGTCAAGGTCGGCGAGGCGTTCGCGGGGGAGGTCGGCCTCGACGGCGTGATCCTCACCAAGCTTGACGGCGACGCCCGTGGCGGCGCCGCGCTGTCGCTGAGGGTCGCGACGGGGCAGCGCATCCGCTTCGCGGGCACGGGGGAAAAGCCGGCGGACCTTGACGTCTTCCACGCCGAGCGCATGGCATCGCGCATCCTGGGCATGGGTGACGTCCTCTCGTTGATCGAGAAAGCCGAGAAGGCGATCGACAAGGAGAAGGCGGCCGAGGTCGAAAAGCACCTTCGCGCGGGTCAGCTGAGCTTCGACGACTTTCTTGCCCAGATCCGCCAGGTCCGCGGCATGGGGTCGCTCGAGGGCATGCTCGACATGGTTCCGGGCGGAGGCGCGCTGAAGGGCCAGGTGGCGGGCGTGGACTCGGAGAAGGAGATCAGGAAGATGGAGGCGATCATCCTGTCGATGACGCCCCGAGAGCGCGCACGCCCGGACCTGATCGACGGCGCCCGCCGGCGGCGAATCGCGCGCGGCAGCGGCGTGCAGCCGGCCGACGTCAACCGGCTTTTCCGGGCACGCGAGCAGATGCAGAAGCTCGCCCGCCAGTTCGGTGGCGTCAACCGCCGGGGCAAACCAGTCGGAATTCCAGGCATGTATGGACAAGGAGGCGCAGGTTGGTAAAGATCAGGCTCAGGCGGATGGGGGCGAAGAAACACCCCTTCTACCGCCTTGTGGTGGCGGACGCGCGCTCGCCGCGTGACGGCCGCTTTATCGAGCATCTCGGCTACTACGACCCGATGACCGAACCGGTCCAGGTCAAGATCGACGTGGACAAAGTGATGAAGTGGCTGCGACAGGGCGCACAGCCAAGCGAGGCGGCGCGCAGCCTGTTGAAGCGGGAGGGAATCCTTGAGCGACGAGCAGAGAAGCCGACCCCCACGGCGTGACTTTCGGCGCGGCGGTGGTTTCAACCGCGGTGGCGGCGGGTTCAACCGCGGTGGCGGCGGGTTTCGACGTGACCGGCCCGCGTATCCCGCCGGGCCTGGCATCGATTACCGCGCGCTGGTCGAGTACGTCGCCAAGTCTCTGGCCGAGAAGCCGGAAGAGGTGACGGTCGAAGCATTCGAACGCGGCGGAGGGACCGTCGCGATCAAGGTCAAGCTCGCCGACAATGACGTCGGTCGCTTCATCGGCAAGGCCGGCCGCAACATCGAGGCGATCCGGACTCTCGTCCGCGTCGCTTCCTCGCGCGACCGCAAGCGCGTGTTCGTCGACCTGGCGAACGCGCCCATCCCCAACCATCATTCTTCGGGACCGCGCGGCCGGAGGTCCGGCGGCGAGGTGCCGGCGTGATTCGGGTCGGGCAGGTGACGGGGGCGTACGGGCTGCAGGGAGCTGTCAAGGTGATGCCCTTGACAGAGTTCGAGGATCGATTCGACGCGGGCACCAACCTGGTCCTTGACGGCTGCCCACACGTGGTGGAGTGGAGCCGCGAGAGTCAGCCCGGCCTGGTGGTCAAGCTGCGGGGCATCGACAACCGCACGCTGGCCGAGTTGTTTCGTGGCCGTTACCTCGAGGTCCCCGACGACGAGGTGCGGTCCCTCGAGCCCGGCCGCTTCTACCACCACCAGGTGGTCGGCCTGGTGGTGGCCACGCAGTCGGGAAGTCGCCTCGGCGTGATCGCGGAGGTCCTGGAGCGGCCGGCCAACGACGTGTGGGTCAGCCGCGACGGAAGCGTCGAACACCTTATCCCGGCCACCCAGGACGCCATCGTCGAGGTGGACGTGATGGGCGGGCGGGTGGTCGTGGCCGACTGGCTCCTGAAGACCGAGGACGCAAGAGACTAGATGCGATTCGACGTCGTCACCATCTTCCCGGGGATGTTCGCCCCTGTGTTCAAGCAGGGCGTCGTCGGTCGCGCCGTCGAACGAGGCGTGCTCGAGATCCATGCGCACGACCTGCGCGACCACACGCACGACCGGCACCGCCAGGTGGACGACACGCCGTTTGGCGGTGGACCGGGGATGGTGATGAAACCCGAGCCGGTGATCGAGGCGGTGGAATCGCTGAGGGAGGTCAACCGCGGTCCGGTCATCCTGCTCGAGCCCTGGGGCGAGCGGCTGGACCAGGGCATCGCCGCCGAACTGGCCGAAAAGCCCGGTCTCATCCTCGTCTGCGGCCGCTACGAAGGCATCGACGACCGTGTCCGTGAAGCCCTCGAGGCACGCGAGATCTCGATCGGCGACTACGTGCTCAGCGGAGGCGAGATCCCGGCCATGGTGCTCATAGACGCCGTCGCCAGGCTGGTGCCCGGCGTGGTCGGCGACCCCGGTTCGCTGGCGCAAGACACGTTCGCGGAAGAGATGACCGGCTGGCCTCAGTTCACCCGCCCGGCCGAATACCGCGGCATGGCGGTGCCCGACGTGCTCCTGTCCGGCGACCACGCGCGCATAACGCAGTGGCGGCGCCAGCAGGCGGCGCGGCGGCGCTCAACATCAAGGAGAGAGATAGAGAAGACATGAACGTCATCCAGCAGCTCGAGAAGGAGCAACAGAAGAAAAAGGTGCCCGCGCTGCGCGCGGGCGACAGCGTCCGCGTGCACGCCAAGGTCGTCGAGGGTACACGCGAGCGCATCCAGGTGTTCGAGGGCACCGTGATCCGGGTCACCGGCGGCGGCCTTCGCCAGAACTTCACCGTCCGCCGCGTCACCCACGGGGTCGGCGTCGAACGAACCTTCATGGTCCATTCGCCGCGCATCGACAAGATCGACGTCCTGCGCCACGGCGACGTCCGCCAGGGCCGCCTGTACTACCTGCGCGGCAAGGTCGGTCGCGAGGCTCGCATTCGCGAGCGGCGCCGCCTGGTCGCCGAGCAGGTCGAGGCCGAAGAAGAGCCCGAGGCCCAGCAGGAGCCGGCCGGAGAAGAAGCGGCGACCGAAGAAGCCTGAAGCGGCGGCGGCGACGGTGATCGCCGCCCGGTCAGGCGTTTACCCTCTGGTGCGCCCATGCGCGCCGGCGGTTACTCGCGCGGCCCGGCCGGTCGCGCTGCGCAGGGGGTTTTTGCTATGGCGGCGGCGTCGGCGCGCGCGATCTCGGAAGTCCCGGTCGAGCCCATCGGTCTGGGGCGCTTCCAGGAGGTGGTGAGCCCTGCCGCTTACCGCCACCTCGCGCACACGGTCGTGCAGGCTCGCGAACGATTCGCCGGCCGCACGATCTGGAACGTCAACTCCACCGCGCGTGGTGGTGGGGTGGCCGAGATGCTGTCCTCGCTCGTCGCATACGCCCGCGGGGCTGGGCTCGACACGCGGTGGGTCGTCATCGAGGGTCAGCAGGAATTCTTCCGGGTCACCAAGCGGGTCCACAACCAGATCCAGGGCTATCCGGGCGACGGCGGGGAGCTCGGAGAGGCCGAGCACGGAACGTACGAGCGCGCGCTCGAGCCGGCCGCATCCGAGCTCGCGGCGGCCGTCCGTCCCGGCGACGTCGTGCTCCTGCACGACCCGCAGACCGCAGGGCTGACGGCCGAGATCAAGCGCGCCGGCGCGGTGGTGGTCTGGCGGTGCCACGTCGGCATGGATTCCCCGAACGAGATCGCCGTCGGCGCATGGCGCTTCCTCCGGCCGTACCTCGCCGACGCGGACGCCTACGTCTTCTCGCGTTCCACGTTCGCGTGGGACGGCTTCGAGCACTCGAAGGTCAGGGTCATCGCGCCCTCGATCGACCCCCTCACGCCGAAGAACAGTCCGCTCTCGGCGGCCCGTGCGTCGGCCATCCTCATCTCGGCGGGGATTGTCGAGGCCTACTCGGCGTCGCTTCCCTTCTATCAGCGGCCCAACGGCTCCGTGGGCATGGTCTGCGACCGCGCGGACATGCTGCAGCTCGAGCCGCTCCGGCCCGCCGACCGATTCGTCACGCAGGTTTCGCGTTGGGACCGGCTCAAGGACCCCGTCGGCGTCCTGAATGGCTTTGGCGAGCACGTGCCGAACGCCCACCTGGTGCTCGCGGGTCCCCAGCCCGGCGCCGTGGACGACGATCCCGAAGGTGCGGCGGTCCTGAAGGAGGTCGTGGATGCGTGGCACGCGCTGCCGGAGGCGGTGCGGCGTCGCGTCCACCTGGCGCGCCTGCCGATGCGCGACGCGGAGCAGAACGCCGCCATCGTCAACGCGCTGCAGAGCAACGCGGCGGTCATCGTCCAGAAGAGCCTGGCCGAGGGCTTTGGGCTCACGGTCGCCGAGGCGATGTGGAAAGGCCGCCCGGTCGTCGCAAGCGGCATCGGCGGGATCCAGGAGCAGATCGAGGACGGTCGCTCCGGCGTGCTGCTCGGCGACCCGACCGACCTGGCCGCGATGGGGCGGGAGATCACCAGGCTGCTGGCGGAGTGCGAGAGGGCAGCGACGATGGGCGCCGCCGCCCAGGAAAGGGTGCGCCGGCATTTCCTGAGCGACCGGCACCTGCGGCAGTACGCGGAGATGCTCTCGAGCTTCGTCGCGTGAGGTCGGGTCGCCAGTAGCCCGCGCGGCTCGTGGGTTACATGAGTGAAGGCACTGCCTCCCGGCGTGCCAAATCAAACAGGAGGTCGGAAATGCACCTGATCGTCTTTCTGATCATCGGCGGCATAGCCGGCTGGCTCGCCGGCAAAGTCATGAGCGGCCACGGCTATGGGGTCATCTGGGACGTCGTCCTCGGCGTGATCGGGGCCCTCGTAGGGGGCTGGATCATGTCCACGATCTTCGGCATCCAGTCGACGGGTTTGATCATCTCGTTCATCGTCGCCTTCATCGGCGCATGCATCCTCGTCGCCATCGCGCACATGATCAAGCGCGAGCCGATCCGGACCTAGACGCGCTCCGGCGTTTCCAGCGCGTAAGCAACCGCGGCGTCCAGGGACAGCGCGAGGCCTTCGGCCCGCGCTGCCTCCTCGGCCTGAGACCGCGGGTCGTTCGACCGCCAGCCTTCCCTGATCGCGACGATCGACGCCAGGCCGACCCCGACCGCTTTCTCGTACGCCTCCGACGCGCCCTGGATGCGGGCTGCGCGAACCCGGTCGCCGGCCCGGCGTGTGACCTCGGCGATCGAATCGAGGACCAGCGCCACACCGGTGACGTCTTTGGACTCGTCAAAGATGCGCAAGGCTTCGGCCGCATCGCTCCGGGCGACGGGCATGTCATCGAGCTGGATCGCGAGCACCGCGCGCACGAACAGAGCCCATCCCAGCCCGAAGCGGTCGCCGAGGCGGCGGAACAGCTCGATCGCCTCTTCCAGGGTTGCGATCGCGCGCTCGTTCTCCGTCACCGACGCGTAGGCCTGGCCGAGGCCCCACAGGCAGCGCGCCTTTCCGGGATCGTCGTCGAACTCGCGGTAGATCGCCAGCGCCTGCTCGAGCAGCGCGATCGCCTGCGGTGTGTCGGCCCTGGTGATCAGAAACGGGAACGAGAAGTTGTACAGCGCGTTGGCGATCGCGAGCGGGTCGCCAGCCGCCTTTGTCAGCTCCAGGCACTCGGCGTAGAACACCTGCGTGGCGGGCATGTCGCCCTGCCAGTAGGCGATTCCCCCCGCGGCCTCGAGCGCGCGTGCCCGCTCCTGCGGAAAGCCGTGCGTCTCCGGCACGGCAAGGATCGATTCGAGCCGAGCGCGACCTTCGGCGAGGTGCCCGCGCATCTGCCAGAAGCGCCAGAACACGGCCCCCAGGACCAGGGCGCGCTTGATGTCGCCTCCGGCTTGCGCCCAGTCGAACGCGGCGCGGAAGTTGTCGTGGTCGACCTCGAGCCGGTCGAGCCACCTCTTCTGCTCGTCGCCGAACAGGTGCGGCGCCGCGGCCTCGGCCAGCGCCTGGTACGCGGCGGCGTGCCGGTCGCGGATGAGCTTCGCCTCGCCGCTTGCCTCCAGGCGCTCGAGCGCGAACTCGCGAATCACCTGCAGCATCAGCAGGCGAGGCTCGTCGAAATCCGGCAGGCGGCGGATGAGGCTCTGGTCGGCCAGCTCGTCCAATCCCGTGAGCACGTCGACGTCGAGCTCTGACGGAGGCCCGCACACCGCCTCCGCCTGCTCCAGGTCCGCCCCGCGGGCGAAGACGCCAAATCGGGCGAAAAGGCGTTTGCGCGGCTGGTCGAGCAGGTCGTGGCTCCACGCGATCGCCCCGCGCAGCGTCTGCTGGCGGCCGGGGAGGTCGCGTGCTCCGGTGGCCAGGACGCTCGTGCTCGACTGCAGCCGCGACAGCAGCGCCTGCGGGCTGAAGAGCTTGATGCGCGCGGCCGCGAGCTCGATCGCCAGGGGAAGGCCGTCGACCTGCTCGCAGATCCCGGCGACGGCGGGCGCATTCTCGTTGGTGACGCGAAAGTCGTGCTTGGCGGCGACGGCGCGCTCGATGAAGAGCTTGACCGCCTCGAACTGCGACAGCGCCGCCGCCGACTGAACCGCGCGCGGGTCCGGCAGCCGCAAGGGCTGCAGGCCCATCTCCTGCTCGCCGTACACGTGCAGCGGCGCGCGCGACGAGGCGAGGACCTTGAGGTTCGCCGCGCCGTGCAGGATCTGAGACACGACGGGTGCGCCGGCAGGGAGGAGCTGCTCCATGTTGTCGAGCACGAGCAGCACCCGCTTCTCGTGCAGGTGCTCCTGGACGACGTCCATCGGTCGCATGCTCCCGGAGATCGACAGCCCGATGCTCTGCGCGATCACCGAGGGGATGAGCTCGGGGTCGGTGACGGCGGACAGGGCGACAAAAAAGGTCCCATCCGGGAACTGCGACGCCATCTCGGCCGCGAGCTGGAGGCTCAACCGCGTCTTGCCGATGCCCCCAGGTCCCGTCAGCGTCAGAAGATGGGTGCCGGCGAGCAGGCGCCTGGCCTCTTCGACGTCGGCCTCGCGGCCGACGAAGCTCGTCAGCTGCGTCGGCAGGTTGTTCGGAGTCGCGTCCAGCGTGCGCGGCGCGGGAAAGACGTCGGGCACGCCTTCGACGACGAGCTGGTAGAGGTGCTCGGGACGCGCCAGGTCTTTCAGGCGGTGGACGCCGAGGTCGCGCACCCGCAGGTCGGGCGGCAGCGCGCGCTCGACCAGTGCCTGCGTCGTCTCCGAGATGAGGACCTGCCCGCCGTGCGCGGCGGCGGCGACGCGCGCCGCGTGGTGAACGTCGAGGCCGATGTACTCGTCGCCGACGAGCGGCGCCTCGCCCGTGTGCAGCCCCACGCGCACGCGCAGCGGCGACCGGCGCTCGACAAAACCGCGCTGCGCCTGGGCCGCCGCGCCGCAGGCGTCGAGCGCGCTCTCGAAGACGCAGAAGAACGAGTCGCCCTCGGTGCGCAGCTCCCGTCCTTTCTTGTTCTGGAAGGCCTCGCGCAGGATGCCGTGGTGCTCGACCTGCGCGTCGACGTACCTGGGGCCAAGCTTCTGCATGAGCTGCGTCGAGCCCTCGATGTCGGTGAACAGGAAGGTGAGCGTGCCGACGGGCAGGCTCATCGCGCCAGCTCCACCAGTTCCCGGCGATACTCGTCGCGGTCGAACTCGAGCATCGGGTCCGGGGCAAGCCTGTGCTCGGTCACGCGACCCTGCTTGCGCAGGTAGACGACCGGGTAGGGGTCGTCCTTGCCGTTGGCCTCGAGGGTCATCGCCACGGCGTCCGGCCCTCGCTCGTCGTCGAGGTAGTGGGCGAGGGGTTGGATGCCGTCGTCGAACGCGCCGCCGCCGTCGAACGCCACCACCCGCGCCAGATACGCACGCTGATGCCACAGCTCTGGACCGCGGCTGGCCTCGCGCAGCAGCATCGGGCCCACATCCTCGGGCCTGACGGGGGGACGTGGGAGCTCCTTGCCGAACCGCTTCTCGGCGATGCGACGCGCCAGGACCCGGGCGTTGTAGCGGTAGCCCTGAACCGCGCCCGAGTTGCTCGGGATGCCGTGCTTGCGCAGGCCCTGCGCCCCCTGCATCAGCGTGCCCGCGAAAAAGATCCCGGGCACGTCCGCGCTCTCCCAGAAGTTGGTCTGCGCGGGCAGGCGGCTCTGGCCGAAGGTCGTCACTCCGAGCGCTCGCAGGTCGCGAAGGGGGGCGACGAAGCCGGTGGCCGCGATCACGTCGTCGACCTCGAATGTGCGGCTGTGTTGCTCCTGCGGGCTGCGCGTCGTGACGCGGAAGCCGCCTGGTGATCTCTCCACGGACTCGATGGACGCGTCGAGCACGACCACGCCCCCGGCGAGCGCCCAGTCCTCGTACGGCTGCACGTAGCGGGCGCGGACGCCGGCCAGCGAGCGGACGTCCACGCTCAGGCGGGTCGGGCTCGGCGAGGCCAGGATGATCCGCCGCGCGACGGGCAGAAGACCGGTGGCGATCTCGAAGCCCGAGTTCTGCTTGCCGACGATGAAGATGCTGTGGTCCCGGTACGCCTCGACCGGCTTGAGCTCGCCGTACTGCTCGACCCCGTCGATCGCGAGGACCGCCGGCCTCCACGGCTCCGCGACACCGACCGCGAACACGACAGTCTTAGCGCGGTACTCGCCGTCGGTCGTCGCCAGCACCAACTCGTCGCCCTCCTGGCGCGTGGACTCCCACGTGCACCCGTACCGGACCTGCAGCCCGGTGCCTTCGGCAAACGCGACCAGACCGCGCTCCATCTCCGGCCGCGACGGGAAGTAGGAGGTGCCGTCCATGACTCGCGGCATGATCGCGCGGTGCTCCGGCTCCTCGGCGAGGAGGCTGTTCCAGTCGAAGCGCTCGTAGGCCGCCGTGCCCAGGGCCTCGGGCGCGTACGGCTTGGTCCAGCTGAGCATCCGCTGGAAGATGGGCCAGCGCCTGAACATTCCGCCCGGCGCCTGGTCCTGAGAGATCACGGCGTGCTCGATGCCCAGCGCGCGCAAGCTGTAGGTGAGCTGCAGCGCGCCAGGGCCGCTGCCGACGATGACCAGGCCGTAGCGGCCGGGAGGGAAGGGTTGCTGGGTCAGCTCGACCACCGGGTGGTGTTGCGCACCTTTCTCGCCTCGCCCTGCATCAGGCGGAACAGCACCCGCGGGTGAGCGACGAGGAACGCCTCGAGCTGCTCGCACGGCAGCGTGAGGCAGCGCAAAGGGCGCTGGGCGACGATGTCGGACACCGGGGCCTCTCCTAGCAGGCACGAGATCTCTCCGAAGTAGTCGCCGGGGCGAAGCGTCGCCCGGTCCTTGCCGTCGACCTTGATGCTCGCCGTGCCGTCGAGGATCACGTAGAAGCCAGACCCGGTTAGACCTTGCCGGATCACCCTCTGCTCGGCGTTGAAGCGTGTCTCTTCGAACGTGAGGACGATGTTCTCGAGCTCAGGCGTGCTGAGATCGGAGAAAAGGGCAAAGCCGGCCAGGATGTCGACTACGTCGTCGGCACGTTCTTCCATCTCGCGGCTTCCCTCGGGCGCACAGCTTAGCGCCGACCTGTACGGTTGCAGGTGATGGCCGGCGCCGTGGCGGTCAAGAGGTGCACGCGGTGCGGCGCTCCGGTGGAGTGCTGCGCGTTCTGCGACGAGCCCGATTGCCCGGCGATCCTCTGCGCCCGCTGTGTGAGGGAGCTGTTCCTCGACCGGCTCAGCGTTCCGCCAGCGCCGGCCTCGCCGCCAGGGCGACAAACGACGCCGCAAACACCCGCCGCATCCAGCTCATAGCCCGCGGGCGCGAGACGATCTGCGGCCGCGCCTGGCCCGCGAGCAAGCCGTAGGCAACGAACACCACGAACGTCTCCGCCATGAAAACGAGCGACAGCAGGACCATGTGAGCGACGGCATCGGGCTCGTGCGGGTTGACGAACTGGGGCAGGAACGCGAAGAAGAAGAGCGTCAGCCGATATGGTCGCATCCGGAAGGGGCTGTTAAGGATCTGGCGCCGCCGCCCCTCCTTCTCTAGTCTCGAGTCAGCAAGAATGCGACCGAAGCTGTGGAAGTTCGAACGCATGGCCGCCTCGATGGGCTACGAGGTCGTCGCGGGCGTCGACGAGGTCGGCATGGGCCCGCTCGCTGGACCCGTCGTCGGCGGCGCGGTCGTGCTCAAGGTCGGTGACCGGATCGCCGGCCTCAACGACTCCAAGCTCATGACCGCCGACGAGCGGGATAGGGTGGACGCGATCATCCGCCGCCGGGCCGTCGCGGTTTCCGTCTGCGCCGTCGACCATACGCAGGTCGACCGCCTCGGCCTGTACAAGGCACGCATCCTGGCGCACGCCGGCGCGGTCGCCGGCCTCGGGGTGAAGCCGGAATACCTGCTCATCGACGCTTTCGACGTGCCCGACACACCGCTGCCGCAGATGGCGGTCGTGCGCGGCGACAAGATCTGCGCGTCGATCATGGCCGCGAGCATCGTCGCCAAGGTGGCGCGGGACAGGGTCATGGTGGAGTACGACCGGCTCTATCCCGGCTACGGGTTCGCCGACCACAAGGGATATGCCACTCCGTCGCATCGTGCCGCGATACGGCGACTCGGCCCAAGCCCGATTCACAGGACGTCTTGGGCGCCGTTTCGCGTCTCCGAGCTGGCCGGGCTCTCGAGCTAGGCCGGGCGGGAGAGCGCGCCGCCGCGCGCCTGCTCCGCTCGCGCGGCTACGAGGTCCTCGGCGCGGGGTTCCTCGCCCGCCGGGGGGAGATCGACCTGGTGTGCCGCCGCGAAGGTGTCCTCGTGGTCGTGGAGGTGAAGACGCGGACGCACGACGGCTTCGGCTCGGCGCTCGAGGCGGTCGGCTTCCGCAAGCGGCGGGCGTTGATGGCGGCGGCGGCCGAGTACCGCGCCCTGGCGGAGTGGCGCGGCCCGATCCGCTACGCGGTCGTGTGCGTCAACGCCGGCGTCGGCGGCGGCCTGATCGCCGAGCTGGTCGAAGACCCGTTCGACTAGCTGAGCTGCGATTTGAGCGGCTTCGTCAGCGCGCTCCAGATCAGCTGACCGCCCTCGTCCCGAACCTCGAGGACATCGTGGCTCACCGGCAGATATGAGACGGACCCAGAGTAGGTGCCCTCCTGGGCAAGCGGCAGGATGTATGCCTTCGAAAGCTTCTGGTCACCCGCGGTGATCACCACGCCGAACGCGCTGTTGCGGCTTGCTGGAATCGTCCGCGTCGAAAAGCTGCCCGACCATCGTACGAATTTTCCAGCGGCGAGGTCCTGACGTGACCTGGCAGCGCTGACAACGACGATGAGGCTCACGAGTGTTGCCAGCAGCCCGAATCCGCCCCAGACGAACAGCAGGCTTTCGTCAAGCTGCCGACGCTCAGCTAGCTAGATGAGCGTGAACACCGCCGGCAACACAGCTGCAGCCACGAAGATGAACGCCACGGTCCCCCAAGGCCGCGATTCCCACCGGACGTAGGCTGCCATCGCCTCGGTGAAAGGGAGTTCTTCCTGCATCTGCGCTCTGCTCGCGCGCGATTCTAGCTGCGGAACAGTCCGATCAAGCCGCGTGATCGATGCGCGCGTCACCCGTGAATATGAGTCTCGTCAGGCCGTGCCGATCGCTCCCTCGAACCTGCGCAGCCGGCCGGCCGCCAGCCACATCAGCCCCGACACCACACCCACCGCCGCGACCGCGAACAGGACCCCGACCACCGCCAGCAGGAGCGACGTGACCGGCGAGGTGGGGAGGAACGAAGGCGTGTCGACAGCGAACTGGAGCAGGGCAAAGCCGCCGATGCTCAGGGCGCCAAAGGTCAGCTCGCCGCCCAGTGCGGCAAACGTGCCCGCGATGCCGACCGCGCGCCGGTCGTCGACCGACTCGAAATGCGGGTCGATCGCGCCGGCCGAG
>DASSLL010000056.1:0-93005 GCA_035689485.1 Candidatus Dormiibacterota bacterium
GTTCTGCGCCTGCGCGTAGGCGACGCGCAGGTGCTTGGCGACGTACTCCATCGCCAGCAGCGCCACCGCGTCGGTGAAAGGCTGGTGATAAGCCATCGTGTAGCACTCGACGGCGTGCGCGAGCGCGTCCATGCCGGTGCCCGCGGTGACCGCGGGCGGGAGCTTGACCGTCAGCTCGGGGTCGATCAACGCGACCCAGGACGCGATGTGCGGCGTCCCGCCGACGTTGAACTTGATCTTGCGCTTGGGGTCGGTGATGACGGCCCAGAGCGTGACCTCGCTTCCGGTCCCCGCCGTCGTCGGCACGGCGATCATGGGCGGGATGCGGTCACGGATCGGGTCGTGACCCCACTCGTAGTTGACGATGCTGCCGTCGTGCACGGCGACGACGCCGATGCCTTTGGCGGTGTCCATCGAGCTGCCGCCGCCGATGGCGACGAGACCGTCGCAGCCCTGCTGCCGGTACTCCGCGGCGCCCGCGTCGACGAGCTCGACCGGCGGGTTGGCGCGGACTCTGTCGAACACGACCGGCTCGACGTCGCTCTTGCGCAGCGACTCGAGAGCGGTGTCCAGCAGACCCGCCGCCTTGACGCCGGCGTCGGTGACCAGCAGCGGCCGGCGCATGCCGAGCTGCGAAGCCTCGGTGCCGAGCTCCTGGATGGCGCCGAGGCGCTGCACGAGCCGGGTCGGGCTCTGGTAGGTGCGGAGTGTGTATTCGAGCATCGGGGGGCCTAGATGAGGCCGCCGGGTTTGCACCCGGCGGCCTTGACAACTCTACTCAACAGGGATTTCGTGGTGGATCCGGTTCAAATCGATGCCCTGGTTGCGGCGGACGAAGTACGCGACGACGTAGATCGCGATGGCAACCACGTACGTGGCGGCGAAGTAGATCACGGATTTAGTCGTCGACTGGAACGAGGTTCCATAGAGGTTGTCGGCGTTGAAGAACCACTCGTAGAGCATCCCGATGAGGAAGATCGCGGTGATCACGCCCACGATGCTGATGGCGGGAACGCCTCCGATCTTGTAGGCCGCGATGGGCGAGGCGTTGTAGAGGTCCTTGCGCACCCAGGGCAGGACGATCGCGGCCACCGTGGTCGCGAGGAAGGTCAGGGCGAGCACTGCCGTGGCGTCGAGGAAGACGCTCTGAAAGTCAGGCTTGAACGCCCACACGGCGCTGACCACGATCGACGGCACGATCATCAGGACGAGCGAGCCATAGGGCACGCGCCGCTTGGCGGAGATGTTGGCGGCCCACGCCGGCAGCACCCGGTCGAAAGCGGCGGCGAAGATGACGCGCGTCGAGGACAGGAACAGGGTCCCCGCCCACCCGAAGAACCACAGGGCCATGACGATGATGAGGAGCGCCTGGAACAGGTGGCTGTTGACCAGCCAGCCGGCGAACATGACGGGGTAAGGCCAGATGGAAACCGGTGGCGCCTTCGCACCGGCAACTCCATAGATCGGGTTCCAGTACGCGGCATTCGCCGCCTGGTAGAAGTTCCAGCCGAAGGTCTTGACCATGAGCAGCAAGACCACCGCCACGAGCGCGACGGTCACCCACAGGCCCCAGAACATGCTCCAGAAGGGCTTGCGGATGTCCTTTGCGCCTCTGACCTCGCCGTACAGCGTCGCGCCCCAGTTCGGCCACAGCAGATAAAAGGCGAGGAACGGCAGGACGAGCAAGATGGGTCCGAACGAGATCGTGCCGAAGTCCGAGTTGGTGTAGCCGCCGGTCTTGGCGGCGTCGATCGTCGCCTGGTAGGCGTTGCCGGAAGCGCCGAACAGGCTCGCCGCCTCGCGGTTGAATGCTGCCTGAAAGTCGCTGTTGCTGGCGAAAGCGAGGATGACGATCATCACCGCGAGTCCGACCAGACCGATCCAGAAGCAGATCTTCTGGATGCGCGCGTACGTCTCCATGCCGAGTGTCACCACCACGCTGACGAAGCCCAGCACGATCAGGCAGCTGAGGAAGACGCCCCAGTTGGTGCCGAAGAACGTGGCGACGTTCGTCCAGCCGAGCGTGTAGGCCAGGGGCGAGAAGAACTGGACGATCAGGATGTTGGCGTAGATGGGTGCCCAGAGAAACAGCGTGAACCACCAGCCGGTGATCGAGAGCACGAATCCCGCCGCACCGCCCAGCACCCGGCTCTGCCACGCGTAGTCGCCGCCCGTGCGCGGCATGACGCTGACCAGCATCGCGTACGTGATGACGAGGAAAGTCGTCAGCACGCCGAAGATCAGGATCGCGATCAACGCCTGCCCGTCCGGCACGCCGTACAGGAATGACATGCCGTACAGCCCGAGCGTGATGAGGTTGACGGACCAGAACGAATAGACGAAGGCGTCGAACGTCGACCAGGCTTTGACCAGCCCGGTCGCGTTGCGTAAGAACAGCGCGGGCCTCGCCGCCGCAGGCCCACCCATCGTCGCTTGCGCCATGTGCTTCCTCCTTACCTCTTCATCCGTTGACCAGCTGGTAGCTCTTGATTCCTTTCTTGGGGTCGAGCTGGATGATCGCCCCCATGAGCATTCCTTCCTCGTAAGCGCTGCCCGGGTTGATGGCGAGCGTCTTGCCGATCCTCGTCGCGCCCTTGCTCTCGTGGATGTGGCCGTGGAGCGAGATGAGCGGTTGATGCTTCTCGATCGCCGCTCGCACCGCGGTCGAGCCCACGGGCCGGAGGGCGCGCCCCCCGTGCAGCAGCCGGAGGTCGGCGTCGATCGCCGGCGCCTCGTCGAGGCCCGACTGGTAGGGCGGGCAGTGGAGGTTGAAGATCGCCCGGCTCTTGTCACCGACCTGTGAAGCCATCGCGTCGATGCGCGAGGCGAGCTGTTCCTCCGACTCTTCGCGATGGGTCTTCCACGGCGTCGGGTTCGACCAGCCGGTGGAGATCATGGGGAAGCCGTCGATCTCGACGATCCGGCCCTCGCCGAGCTCGACCACCTCCGCCCGCCGGATCACCTCGTCGACCTCCATCTCGTCGTCGTTGCCGGGCGAGACGAAGATCCGAACGCCGGTTCCGCGCAGCTTGTCCGCGGCCATCTTCATCCAGCGGTCGACGCCGTCGAGCATCACCTCCTGGAAGCAGGCGGCTCGCTTGGCGGGGTCGGCGTCGAGCTCGTGCAGCCGGTCGGACGTCATCTGCAGCGGGTAGTAGCCCCTGCGCCGGATGTGGCCCTCGACCTCACCGACCTGCTCGGCCGCCACCGTCAGCGCCTCGCCGCCGAGCACGTAGCTGAAATGGCCGTTCTCGGACACGATCGGGACGATCGCCTTGCCGGTCATGTCGCCGCCGCAGATGAGCACGTCCGCGCCATAGAACTTCGCCGCGTTCAGGAACTTCTTCCAGCACGTCTCGGAGCCGTGGAGGTCGGTCGCGAAGAAGACCTTGGTCACCGGCTAGCCCTCCACCAGGACCGTGCGGATCTCGCGCTCGAAGTTCGTTACGTGGCGCCGCATGATCGTCTCCGCGAGCTCGGCGTCGCCGGCGAGGATCGCGCGCAGGAGCTCCACGTGCTCCTCCACCGCCTCGCGCAGCCTCAGCTGGCGGTCGAGCACGAGGTACCAGAGGCGCAGGCTGAGGTTGAAGTAGCGCTCGAGCGTGGCCTCGAGAAACTGGTTGCGCGCGGCGCGATAGATCGCGCGGTGGATGCGCTGGTCGAGCTCCATGAGGTCCCGAGGGTCCGTGATGTGCGTCCGGCGCAGCTCATCGAGCAGGTCCTCGAGCGCGTCGCGGTCGGCGGCGCCGAGCTTCTCGGTCGCCGCCCTGGCGGCGTGAGCCTCGAGCACCGTTCGCACCTCCGTGATGCGGGCCAGGTCGGTGATGTTGACGTCGGTGACAAAGGTGCCGCGGTGGGGGATGGAGCGCACGAGGTTCTCTCGCGCCAGACGCTGCAGGGCCTCGCGGATCGGCGTGCGGCCGATCTTGAGCTCTTCGCGCAGCCTCGACTCGTTGACGACCGACCCCGGCGGCATCTCGAGGCTGACGATCCGGTCGCGGATGCGCAGGTAGGCCTCGTCGCTCTGCGACCTCGAAACCGGGCTCTCGGCGACCGCCATATACCCGAGCCCCTCCCCAACACTGGGCCGATATACGACCGATATACCGGCGCGGAACGTAGCACCACTTTGGCGCTACGTCAAATTCGCCGCCTCGTCCATCCAGCGCCGCAGGCGGTCGGAGCGGAGGACCTCGAGGGCGCGCTCCCAGCGGCCCGTGTAGTAGCCGGTGAAGTCGTAGTCGACGGCCGAGATCCTGGCCTGGATGGCGCCCCACAAGGTCCAGCCGACGTCGGACATGAGCGCGAAGAGGTTCATCCGCGCCAGCTGCCGGCGGTCGAGCGAGCCGAAGTAGGCCTCACACAGCGCCGCGCGCAGGTCCTGGTCGAACTCCGCCTCCTGGGCCGTGTTGCCCAGGTCGAAGCAAGGGTCGTTGTTGCCGCTGAGCTCGTAGTCGACGATGCGCAGCGCCGCGCCGTCGTCGATGAAGTTCTCGCACAGCAGGTCGTTGTGGCACGGCGCCGGCGGTAGGGCCGCCACGCGCACCGCCCGCTCGATTTCGGCGACCTTGGGCAGCCGGTCGCGGTAGCCCGGCGGGATGGTGACCCCGTGCTCGTCGACGATGCGCAGGTAGTACTCGATGAGACGGAACATGTCGAAGTCCTGCAGGAAGCGTGGCGCCGCGTGCAGCCGGCGGAACGACTGCGCCATGCGCGCCGCCATGCGCCGGGACTGCAGGGTCTTCGCCGACATGGTCGGGCCGGGAATGAACTCGAGCACCATCACGTCGACGCCGGCCACGTGCTCGAGCACCTTGGGCCCGATGCCGGTGGTCGCGGCCGCCTTGGTGTTGTAGACCTCGTTGGCGCGGTCGATGGAGAGCAGCTCGGTCGACTGCCCGGGCACGCGCATCACGTACTTCTGGCCGTCGACCTCGGCCAGGTAGTTCTCGTTGGTCAGCCCGCCGGACAGCGGTGAGAGGCGGACCTGCCGTCCCTGCCACATCGACACATGAGCCGCCGCTTCGTCAGCGCGTGGGTTGGGGCTCAAGGATGCGATCGCGCATGACGGTGGCGGGGACGTGCTGACCGAAGACCTCCACCTCGACCTCGGCGCCGGGTTTCAGGTGCATGGGAAGGTAGGAGTACGCAAGGTTTCGCTTCACCGTGAAGCCGTATGCGCAGCTGCGTAACCTGCCGACGACGTCGCCGTCGCTCAGCACCGCCTCGCCGCCGTAGATCGGGACGTAGTCCTCGCCGCCGACCGCGAGCGTGCGCAGGCGCCGCGCCACCTCGCGCGGGATGTCCGGCCACTTGTCACGATGCACCGCAAAGCCGAGGCCGGCCTCGAACGGCGTGTCGAGCAGGCCCATGTCGGTGCCGTAATAGCGGTACCCCTTCTCCATGCGCAGCGAGTCGAGGACGCGATAGCCGCCGGGCGTGATGCCGAGATCGCGACCGGCGCTCATCAGGCGGTCCCAAACCTGCCCCGCCCGCGCGGGCTCGACGTACAGCTCCCAGCCCATCTCGCCGACGTAGGTCACGCGCTGCGCGAAGACGCGAATGCCGTCGACGCGAATGTCGCCCGCGTGCATGAAAGGCAGCACCGCTTCCGGTAGAACGTCGGGCGCAAGCGGTCCCCAGAGGCCGATGACCGCGAGCTCGTCGGAGGATTCGCGCAGCGTCACGTCCTCCTCGTCCCGCACCTGCATCTGCAGCCAGCCCAGGTCGCTGTTGACGTATCCCGCGCCGGTGACGAGCCGGAAATGGTCGCGGGCGAGCCGTGTGATGGTGACGTCGGCCGCGATGCCGCCGTTCCGTTCGAGCAGCTGCGTGTACACGACCGACCCGACGGGCCTGTCGACGAGGTTGCCGGCGACTCGCTCGAGCAATGCCGGCGCGCCGCGGCCGGTGATCTCGACCTTGCCGAACGAGCTCATGTCGATGATGCCCACGCGTTCGCGGAAGGCGCGGTGCTCCTCGGCGACACGTTCGAACCAGGGCGGGCGCGTGAAGCCGTAGGCGCGCTGGTCGGCGCCCGCGCGGCGCCATGGGGTGCGTGGTTCGAAGTAATCCGGCCTTTCCCAGCCGTGTTTCGTGCCGAACACCGCGCCGAGGTCCTGCATGCGCGTGTGCAGCGCGCTGAGCCGCTTGGGCCGCCCCCACTCGTCGCTGTCGTAGGGATAGCGCTGGAGGTAGTAGTAGCGGTAGGCCTCGCGCGCAAGCTCGGCGGCGTAGACCGGGTCGCGATGGGGTGGGCCGAAGCGCCACGGACGGTAGGCGTACAGGTCGATCTCCGTTTCGCCGCCGGTGACCATCTCGGCGATCGCGCGACCGATTCCGCCCGCACCGCCGAACCCGTTGAGCGATAGCCCCGCCGCCATGTACAGGCCGCGCACGCCAGGCACCGGGCCGACGAGCGGCGCCGAGTCGGGGGTCATCGCGTCGGGATGGCACACGAGCTTTACGATCCCCGCCTCGTGGACGAACGGGAAGCGCCGCGCCGCGCCCGCGAGCAATGGCTCGAACCTGGCCTGGTCCGGCGGCAGCGACACGCCGGCGTGGTCCCAGGGCACGCCGTCGATCCAGCGGGCGACCGGGTTCAGCTCGTATCCGCCGAGGACCATGCCGCCGGCCTCGGCCTTGCCGTAGACGAGGTTGTCCGGGTCGCGGAAGCAAGGCATGTCGTGCGGCATCTCGTGGTCCGGGACCGCGAGCAGCGCCGCGTGCTGATGGTCGACCGGGGTGGAGACGACGAACGCGCCGGCCATGGCCGCGACCTGCGGGCCCCAGATGCCGCCCGCGACCACGACGACCTCCGTCTCGATGTCACCGGCGGCGGTCTTCACGGCCTTGACCGTGCCCCTGGCGTCGAGCTGCAGGCCGGTGACCCGGCGATGCGTGACGATGCGCGCGCCAAGCCGCCTCGCCGCCGCGGCCAGCGCATGCGTCGCGGTGTGCGGATCGAGGTGCCCGTCGCCCGGCACCCACACCGCGCCGTACAGGGAGTCGCGCGCGATGACCGGCATCTTCTGCGCCGCCTCGGTGGCGGAGATCAGCTCCACGTCGAGCCCGATGCCGCGCGCGCGGCTCACTCCGCGCTGCAGCTCCATCAGTTGCCTCCGGCTGGAGGCGAAGCGCAGGCTGCCGACCGTCTCGAACACGCCGAGCTCGCGGTAGAGCTCGATGCTGTAGCGCCGGAACCGCATCATCGCCGGCGACGGGTTGAACTGCGTGACGAGGCCCGCCGCGTGGCAGGTCGACCCGCTGGTCAGCTCGTCCTTCTCCAGCAAGACGACGTCGCGCCAGCCGGCCTTCGCCAGGTGGTACGCCACGCTCGTGCCCGCGATCCCGCCGCCGATGACGACCGCGCGCGCCGACTCCATGGCGACTGAACCCTACTCCGGCAGCGGCTGCTGCTTGGTCTCGGGCAGGAGGAACAGCAGGAGCGCGCCGGCGACGGCGGCGACGCCGCCCAGTTCGATGGCGCCGCCGAGCCCGGCCGACGGCGCCAGCAGCGCAACGAGAACCAGGCCGGTGATGCTTCCCACCGCGCCCGCCAGCGCGAGCGCCGCCTCGGCCGTCGCCCGGGCGCGGGTTGGAAACAGCTCGCCGGACCAGGCGCCGAAGACCGGCGTGGCGGCGCTCGAGAACGCGCTCCACAGCACGTTGCCGACGAAGAAGCCCACCGCGGCGGTGGCAAAGCTCAGGCTCGTCGCGGCCGCGGTCGCGATCGTCAGGGCGATGGCCGGGCCGCGCCTGCCGTAGCGGTCCGTCACGTAACCGCCGCCGAGGTAGGACACGGCGCCGAAGATGCCTGACACCAGGACGAGGAAGCTGATCTCCGCAGGCGTCCACCTCAGCTCGAAGCTGGCGAAAAACGCGTACAGGAGCCCCGCCGGCTCGAGGAGGATCGCCAGCAGCGCAAACGTGGCCGCCAGGACGATGACGCGCTTGCGCCATGGCGGCTCCCACAGCAGCCGAACCGCCGACCTCGTCACGTGCGCGCTCTGCCACACGCGGCCCTCCGGCAGCAGCCACCAGATGAGCGGCGCGACCGGAATGCCCGCGCCGCACACGTAGAAGAGCCACCGCCAGTGCGGCGACACGAGCGGATACGCGATGACCGTGATGCCCACGCCGATGCCGGACAGCAGCGCGAGCACGCTCACCGCCTGGCCGCGCCGCTCGGCGGGCGCCTCCTCGACGATGAGGGCGGTCGCCACGCCGACGACCAGCACCTCGAAGCAGACGGCGAACAGGCGCAGGAAGGCGAGATCGGCGAGCGACGGGACGAAACCGCTCGCCAGGCTGGCCAGCGACGACCCGGCCACGCCGGCGGCGAGGAGCCGGCGGCGGCCGAAGCGGTCGGCGAGCGCGGCGAGCGGCAGCGAGCCGAGGGTGCCGATAGCCAGGATGGAACCCAGCCCCGAGAGCGCGGGGATGCCCGCGTGGAAGTCCTTCGAGATCGCCGGGAGGGCCAGGACGAGGATCGAGCCCTCGTATCCGGCCAGCACGACGGCGATGCCGGCCCAGGCCAGCGTCGCCTGCTGCCTCCTGTCGAGGTCGATCACCTAGAGCAGCCGGAGCCTGCGCAGCAGATACGGACCGGGGCCGAGGAAGCCGCACGTCGCCGCGACGTGCGCCAGCGACACTCCGAGCAGCGACGGAGACCCCGGCAGGAGCCAGAACGCGAGGCCCAGGGGTACGCCGACGAGCGCGGTCGCAAAGGTGTCAGGCCACGGCCAGCGGCCGAGACGGTGGTACAGGACGTACGCCGCCGTGGCGAGCGCGAACCCGGCGGGCGCGCCCCACCAGAGGCTCAGGCCGCCCTGGAGCAGGCCGCGGAAGAACGCCTCCTCGACCGGCCCGTTGACCGCATAAAAGGCGGCCTGGAACCAGGCGTCGGCGGGATCGGCGGGGACGAGCAGGCTGCCGCGACGCCGGGTCAGCCACAGCTGCACGGCGGCCGCCGCCACGAACATCACGGGCACCGCCACCACCGCAAACACGAGCTGCGCGCGGCCGTCGCCGGCGGACAGACCGAGCCACCGCCCGCCGCGGCTCACGGCGTAGGCGATCACGAACGCGGCGGTGAATGGGATCAGCCGGACCGCGACGTCGGGCCGCATCCAGGCCCAGCTGTCTGGAATACGCGTGAGCTGCAATCGCGTTGGAGCTTTTGGCGTGACTGTGCGCGAGCCCATCAAGTTCGAAGTCTTCTTCGACTACCTGTGTCCCTTCGTCTACCGCGCGGCGAGCCTCATCGACGGCGTGCGGCGCTCGGGCCGCGATGTCGACGTCCGCTGGCGGTATTTCTCGCTCACCCAGGTGAACTCCAAGGATGACGGCTGGACGGTCTGGGATGCGCCCGCGACGGAGAACGTGAGAGGAAGGCTCGCCTTCCAGGCGGCGGAGGCGGCGCGCCGTCAGGGCCGCTTCGATGCCCTGCACATGCCCCTCCTTGTGGCGCGGCATCGCGACCGCCTCGACCTCGACGAGCGGTCGGTGGTGGACGAGCTGGCCGTGGCGGCCGGCCTGGACATGACGCGTTTCCATCGCGACGTGGCGTCGCCCGACATTCTCGACCGGCTGCGGCGCGACCATACCGAGGCGGTAGCGGTCTACGGCATCTTCGGCACGCCGACGTTTGTCTTCGAGGATGGCGCGTCGGCGTACGTGCGCCTCGCCCGGCCGGCCGACGGTGAAGCCCCCGAGCCGGTCTTCGACCGCCTGCTCGAGATCGCCGCCTCCGAGCCTCGCATCCTCGAGATCAAAAGGCCCGTTCGCCCCACACCGGAGTAGCAGCCGCCGCCGGGTGCTTTGGCCCGCCCCGGAGTTCTCGGGTACAGCGGAGTACTGAGAAATGGCGGAAGCCGAGAATCACGCGCTTCCCGGAGCCACGAACGACACGTGGAGAACGTGGCTGATGACCGGCGCCCGCAGGCGCCCGGTCGACCGCCGCCGCATGCGCGGCGCGCACAAAGGGCTGAAGCGGATGCTCCTCGAAGGCATGAGCAACGGCGAGGAACGGCCTCATGCCTGGAAGGACTTCTCGGGCGCGATGATCCGCCACGCCGTCGACGACGCCATGCGCACGCTGCCGGCGCAGGACAAGAAGGTCGTGAAGCTCGCCTATTTCGGCGGCTATTCGAACCGCGAGATCGCGGTCGAGACCGGGTTGACCGAGGCGACCGTGCAGCGACGTCTGCGGCGGGCGCTGGAGGCGATCAGCACGCACATCCATCACGGTCGCGAGCTCGGTCGCAAGGCGATGTACGCGCTGATGCTGTGGCTGTCCGGACGCTGGCTTAGCGACCTCGGTGCTCACCTCGCGCCGGCGGTCGCGGTGGCGGCCGTGACGGTGATCGTCGTCGCGCATCCGTCGCCCAGGGCCGTCGCGCCGCCTTCCGCCGTGCCGGCTCCCCATTCGGCCGCGCCGGTCATCCCGGCGGAGCCCAGCCCCAGCGCCATCCCGGCGCCCAAGCAGGTTCTGCCCGCGCCCGCGGCGCCTCCGGCCCCGCCGGCCGTGCCGCTGCCGAATGTGAAACTGCCGGTGGCGCTGCCGACGCCGCCGGTTCACGTCCCGTCATTGCGGACGTAGATCACGACCCCATCGACGGTCGTGAGCTGGTGGTACTGCGTGGCGACGATGCCCGCCAGCACCGGATAGTCGGCGATCGGGTACTTCGAGAAATCACTCCAGTCCGCGGTCGACGTGTCGACGATGAGCCGCGGAGGATGCGCCGAGAAGTCCGCCGCCAGCGCCGGCCACACGTCCGGCGCGACATCCCAACTGTTGGGCGTCACGTCCGAGCCCCGGTCGAACCCGCGAAGAAAACCCGGAAACCGGCAGGCCATCAGCCGGTCGGACTCGACATAGAGCGCCGCCCAGTCGCCCCACACGAATATGCGGTCGCTCGGTGACGTGTGCGCGTCGATGTAGCTCGCCACCGCCGCGTGCTGTGGGATCGGCGGGCTGAAGTCATACGTGAGCGGGTCGGCGTTCACGTCGAATGACCACCACGCGACGGCCGGTACCGCGATCCCCACGGCCGCCGCCACCGCGACTGCCCGTCGCAGCTCGATGCGGTCGAACGCGATGGCTGCCAGCACGGCGAGCGGCCCCATCGCCTGGATGAAGTAGTGCCACGAAAGGTGGCCGCCCGCAAGCGAACCCGCGAAACCGAGGGCCAGCCACACCACCATGAGACGCGTCTTCCGGTCGATGCTCCGCCACCGTGCCGTCAGCCCGATCGCCGCGATCCACAGCACCGCCATGTCGAGCACGAACGGCACCAGGCTGTCCTGCGCGCGAGACCACGCGTATGCCGGCGCCCAGGTATTCGACGCGTAACCGACGAGCGTCGCGATCGTCCACCGCCAGAAACCGGCGAGCGAGCCGGTGAGGGCGATCGATGCGGCGCCGGCCGCGAGTCCGGCAAGCAAACCGCCCGCAAGGCGTGTCGCGGCGCCGGCGCGTCGCGCCGCCTCCTCCAGCCAGAACAGCCCGATGACGGCGAGCAGGACGTTGGCCGCGGCCGATTGGCGAAACGCTCCGGCCGCCACGAGCAGCGCCCCGGCCCAGAACCATCGCCGCCACAACATGAAAAGGACGGAGGCGCACAGCGGCAGCATCATGAACACCTCGGTGTTGGCCGCGAGCAAACGCGGGTTGCCCGCAGCGGTCAGCACTCCGTAGAAGAGCGCCGCCAGCAGGCCCGCCCGAGGGCTCGCCAGGTCGCGGGCGACGAGGTAGAGCACGGCGCACGTCGCCAGCACCACGAGCAGCGCTACGGCGTGGACCGCCGTCATCTGGTAGGTCCCGAATAGACGAAACGTCATCGCGTAGACCCAGAAGATCCCTGGCGGCTTGTTGTCCACACCGCCGGCGTCGTAAAGTCCGCCGCCCATGTTCATCAGGGCGGCGATCGAGCCGTAGATGGCCTCGTCGCCGTCGAGCAACCGGTGGGCGAAGACAGGGAGGTGCGCGACGGCGATCGTGAGCCCGACCACGATCGGAGCCGCGGCCGCCTGCCTGGGAATTGTCAGTCGATGGGCGGCCATGCGTTTGGGAATATAGGAACGCTGGGCCGGACGCGTTCCAGGCTCACGACCGGGGGGGTTGATTGTTTAGCGGTGTGAACATTTCCAACGATCGTCGTGCATGGCTTGCGCTCGCGCTGGCCGTGGTCGCGATCGCCCTCGTGCTCGACCTCTCGATCCGCCATGATCCGATCGGGGTCGACTTCCACACATACGTCGCCGCTGGCGAGGTCGTGGTCGAGCGCGGGTGGGCGGACGTCTACAACACCGGCATCGTGGGAATCGAGCAGAAGGAGCTCGTCCCTTACCAGGTGGCGCAGCCGTTCTTGAGCCCCCCGACCGTGGCCCTGGTCGCGATCCCGTTCTCGTTCCTCCCTTACGACACGGCCTACGTGATCTGGGCCGCGTTCCTGTTCGCGTGCTTCGCCGCCGCGCTCGCCTGGGCGAGCATCAGCCATGGGTTGAGCCGCTGGATCTCGGTGGTCGGCGCGCTCGCGCCGTGGTGGGTGATGCATGCGGTGGACGTCGGCCAGGTGGTGCCGCTCGTCGCGGCCGGCACCGTCCTGGCCTGGCGCTTCAGTCGCGATCGGCGCGACGTGCTCGCCGGTGTCGCGCTGGCCGCGATCCTCTTGAAACCGAACACCGCGATCCTCGTTCCGGTCGCGCTGCTCTTCGCGTCTCGTTTTCGCGCGTTCGCCACGTGGGCGGCGATCGCGGCGCTGGTCGTGGTCCTCAGCGCGGTGATGATCGGCCCGCAGGGCATCTCCGAGTACGTGACGCAGCTGCGAGGACCGCTGCCCAAGGGCGCGGACGACCTGACGCTGCGCGGCGCGCTGGCGGTGACCGGCGGGCTGGCGGCGGTGCTTCGCATCGTCATCGTCGCCGCGGTCTTGGCCGCGGCGGTCAAGCTCCGAAGGTCGCCGGGTCTCGTCGTCCCGATCGCGATCGTCGGCTCGCTGGTGGTCTCGCCGTACCTCCACGCGTCCGACCTGTGCATGCTCGCGGCGGCGGGCTGGATGGTGTGGGAGGAGCGGCCGCAGCTCAGCCTGCGCATTCCGCTGGCCGTGGTTTGGGTCGTCGCGAGCCCGTTCCTCTACCAATCTGGGCTCAGCCTGCACCTTCGCCAGTGGCCGTTCGTCGAGCTGGCTCTGCTGGCGGTGTTTTTGATCGCCGCCTGGTCGCCCTTAACAGCCTGGGGTGACTCGAGGAGACGGGCGCCCGCATAATCGAGGTCGCCCGCCGCCACCTGGGAGACCTTTGTCGCTCGACATCCACGAAATATCGGGACCGCTTCGTGTGCTGGCCGGACCGGGCACGGGGAAGACGCACGCGTTGGTCGACCTGTACGAGCAGGCCGTCCGCGAGGGCGTCGCCGGCCGCGACCGCATCCTCGTGCTCACGTTCTCGACCGGCGCCGCCGGTGAGATCGCGCGCCGCATCGACGAGCGCCTGAACGACGACTACGGCGAGACGTGGATCTCGACCTTTCATTCCTTCTGCGCGCGTGTCCTGCGGGAGAACGCCCCCGACCGCGAGCGCCTGCTGCTCAACGGCTTCCAGGAGCTCTTCGTCATGCGCAAGGTCCTGGGCGAGATCGATCCGCCGGCGCTCGGCCCCCTCGAAGGCGTGCGCCGCTCCGACGCGTTTGCACGCGACCTGCTCGCGTTCGTATCGCTGATGAAGCAGAACCTTGTCCATCCCGCGGCGCTGCAGCTCGCCGCCGAGGCGAGCGCGAGCGAACGCATGCGAGTCCTGGCGTCCGTGTACCAGGCATACCAGCAGCGCATGCAAGCTGCGGACCTGGTCGACTTCCGCGATCTCGTGTCGGGCGCGATCGAGCTGCTGCAGTCGAACCCGGCGCTGACCGAGAAAATGCGCGCGAAGTTCCTGCTCGTCCTCGTCGACGAGTTCCAGGACGTCGACCCGGCGCAGTTCGAGCTGCTGCGGATCATCGCTCCGCCGGCGGCGAGGCCACGCCTGGTGGTCGTCGGCGACCCCGACCAGTCGATATACGGTTTTCGCGGCACAGTGCCGCGGCTGCTGAGCCACGACTTCACCGCCGTGTACGGCGCCGCGACGCGTGAGCTCGGCGTCTGCCGGCGCTGCTCCCAGGAGGCGCTCGACGCCGGCGAGCGATTGCTCGTGGCGACCCAGGGTGGCCGTCTGCCGCGGCCGCTGCTCGCGGATTCGGCCCCGGCGGGCTCCGCGGTCGTGGTCGCGCGCGAGGCGGACCCTGTTGACGAGGCTTTCTTCTGCGCGCGAGAGATCAAGCGCCTGCAGTCCGAGTTGCCGGACGTGCACCTCCGGGATTTCGCCATCGTCCTGCGCAGCACCACCGCGCTCGGGGCGCCGTTCGAGGAGGCGCTCCGCGCTCTCGACCTGGCGTACGAGGTGCGCGGCTGGGGCGCGGTCGCACGGAACGAGGTGGTGCGGTTCCTCATCGGCTACCTGGAGTCGCTGCGCCGGCCGGATAACGCCGACGCGTTCGAAAGCGCGCTGGCGTCGAGCCTGGGCGGGGTCGGCCCGCGCACTGTGAGCCGGCTTCGCGCCTACGCGCGCGAGCGCGGCCGTCCGCTCCTCAAGGTGGTGCGGCGGCTCATGTACGTCCTGGCGGCCCGCAATCCGCTCCTCTACCCGCTGCCGTGGGGCGGAGAGATGACGGGGGACGAGCCTTCGGCGCCCGACTTCCTGCCATATCTCACGGAGGAGAAGCTGCAGAACCTCCACGCGGCCATGGTGTCCCGGCACCGGCTGCTGCAGCGGGCGCGCGAGCTGCCGGTGGCGGCTCTTGCCTATTCAGTGCTCATCGAGGAGCGCGTCATGCGCCGGCTCTTCGAGCTGGAGATGCCGGAAGGGCAGCGCGAGGAGGCGATCGCCGACGTCCGCGCCGCCATCGAGGGCCTCGAGTCGATCGAGTCGGTGCACGAGCGGCTGCACGGCGCCAAGCCGCTGCTGACCGACCTGAGCGGCTCGATCGAGACCCTCCTCGCGGCCGCGGCCGACGACACCGAGGCCGCGTCCGCGCGGCGCGACGCGGTGCAGGTCATGACCGTGCATCAGGCCAAGGGCCTGGAGTTCGAGGTCGTGTTCTGCTCGGGCTTTGCCCATGGACTCTTCCCGCTCGAGGCCCGGCCGCACCCGCTGCTCGACGCCGACGACCGCGCATGGCTCGAGCGCTTCAAGGTCGGCTTCATGCCCTCGTGGCCGTCGGATCCCGACGGCCACCTCGCGGAAGAGGCCCGCCTGGCGTACGTCGCCATGACGCGGGCGCGGCGCCGGCTGTACCTCACGTACGCGGACGCCTACCTGCGCCAGGCCGGCCGATCGGCGTTTCTCGACATGGCCGACCCGCAGGCCGATGTGCGCGAGCTCTCGCGGGCTTCCTCCCGCCTGGGCCCGGAAGACGTCCTGCTTGCGCGCGAGGCGGAGGTCTTCCTCGCGTCGCACGCCTCGGCCCTCGACGTCGCGGCGCTTGAGCGCGCGAGTGCGCTCGGTCTCGACGTGGCGTTCCTCGTCGACCGCGAGGCGGGCGAGCCGTTCGAACCCTACGGCGGCGTCCGCAACCCTGGCTCGGTGCAGATCGACCACTTCAGCCCGACCACGCTCAACGACTATCTCAAGTGCCCGCGGCTGTACTGGTACAACCACCATCCCGGCCTGGTCGAGGAGCCTCGCTCCGTGGCGATGGAGCGCGGCGGCTTCCTGCATGAGGTGCTCCAGGACTTCCACGAGCACGAGGACGAATGGCGCCCGTTGCAGTCGGAGCAGCAGCGACAGTGGCTCGAGGACGCGCTCCAGCGACACCTCGAGGGCTACCTGTCGCGCATGGAAGGCGTGCTCGACCGCAAGCGCGAGGAGAAGCAGGTCCGCTCGCTGCTCGGCAACTACATCCGCGCCGTCACCGGACTGCAGGTGATACGTCGCTTGCGCACACTCGCGATCGAAAAGCGCTTCCACCTCCAACTCGACGGTGTGGAGGTCGTGGGCAAGATCGACCGTGTCAACGACGTCGGCGACGGAGAGGTCGAGGTCGTCGACTACAAGACAGGTTCCGGCAAACCGATGCGCTTCGCGTATGAGATGTACTTCGGTCCCGAGCTGCACGACGTGCAGCTCGCCCTGTACTACCTCGCCTGCAAATACGGCTTCGACGACGAGGGCAGGCCGCTGGGGTTCCAGCCGCGCTTTCTTTCCCTCTGGTACCCGAAGGACTGGGTGTGGGGCGGCATGCGCCAGGACATCTTCAGCGTGGGCCGGCCGGCGGGTCTGAAGGAGTACCGCGAGCGGCCGCTGTCGGCGGAGGACCTGGAGCGCAGCCGCTCGGTCGTGGTCGGCGCGATCGAACGCATCAAGGGCGGACACTTCGAGCCGGCGCCACGGGAGATCGCCGGCACCTGCGTCACCCGCTATGGCACGTGCCCGCATGCGGCCATCTGCTCTTATGGCGGAGCGCCACCCGAGTGAAGACCCCAAAAAATCTTCGATTTTTCGGGGGCCCCGAGTGAGCGCCGTGCGCACGCGGACGGCGACGTTGAGCCCGGAGCAGGCCGCCGCCGCCCACGCCGGGCCGCAGGGAGCCTTCCTGATCGCCGCCGGTCCGGGCACGGGCAAGACCTTCACCGCGACCGAGAGGTTCTGCTGGCTCGTCGAGCAGGGTGTGCCGCCGGACCGCATCCTGACGGTGACCTTCAGCGACCGCGCGGCGGAAGAGCTGCGGCTGCGCATCACGGCGGAGCTGGCGTCGCGCCGGCCCGACCTCGGTCCGCAGGCGCTGGACGCGGCGTGGATCGGCACCTTCCACTCGGTGTGCGCGCGCCTGCTCGACGAGTTTGCGTACCTCGTCAGCGCTCCACGCGAGATGCGCGTCCTCGACGAGGTCGGCCAGAGCCTGTTCGAGCAGGAGCTCATCGCCGGCCTGCGCAGCGGCGCCACCGCGCCCTTCGACCCCGACTCCTTCACGGCGCTCTCGGTCGACGACCTCGACGACCTGCTGCGCTCCGGCCTGCGCTTCCTGCTCAAGCTCAAGGGCCGCGGCATCGGCCCTGACCGGTTCCAGCACCGTGCGCTGGACCTTCACGCCCAGCATTGGGCCGCGAGGCCGTCGGCCAACGGTGCGGGTGGTCCCGACCCGGCGAAGGCGGAGCTCGAGGCGATCGACGTGCTCCACACCGTCTATCGCGCGTACGAGCAGGCGCTGCACGAGCAGGGCCTGCGTGACTTCGACGACCTCCTGCTCGAGGTCATCGACGCGCTCGAGCGGGTGCCGGAGTTTCGTCGCCGGTGCCGCGACCGCTTCCGCTACCTGATCGTCGACGAGTTCCAGGACACCAACCGGATCCAGCTCGACTTCATCCGCCTGGCCGCCGGCGAGGATTTCGGCAACGTCACCGTCGTCGGCGACGCCAAGCAGTCCATCTACGGCTGGCGCGACGCCGAGATCGAGAACATACGCACGCGCTTCCCGGGCAAACGGCTGCCGCTGACCCACAACCGGCGCTCGTTCCAGGGCATCCTCGACTGCGCGACGGACTTCATCCGCCGGGACCAGGATTTCGCCGGCGAGCCGGAGCTGGTCGCGACGCGAGGCGCCGGCGATGGAACACCGCCGGTGAGCGTCATGATGGCGCCGGATGCGCGCACCGAGGCGCGCTCCGTCGCCGAAGCGATCCGCCGGCTGCACGTCGGCGGGCGCGCGTTTCGAGACATCGCGGTTCTCTCGCACTCGGTCCGCATGCTCCCCCGCGAGTTCGAGGACGAGCTGCGACGTCAGGGCATCCCATACGTGACCAGCGGCGGCTCAGGATTCTTCGACCGGCAGGAGATAAAGGACGTGCTCGCCCTCCTGCGCCTGACCGAGAACCCGATGGACGACGGTGCCATGGTCAGGATCCTCCAGGGGCCGATCGTCCGGCTGCCCGACGACGGCATGTACCGGCTCGCGGCGCGGCGCTTCGAGCGTGGTGGGATGCGACTCCGCGACTGCCTCGACGAATCCCTGCGCGAGGGCGCGCCGGAGATGGACCCGAAGGTCGCGGCGCAGGCCGCGCGCCTGGTGGAGCTCACGGACCGCACAGGCCGCCTCCGTGACGCGCTGACGGTCGGCGACATCCTCAACCGCCTCCTCGAGGAGAGCGGCTACCTGCGATGGGCGGAGCTGCGCGCGCAGCGTGACGGCAGCCCGCGGGCGCTCCTCAACCTCCGCAAGGTGTTTCAGCTCGCCGGCCGCTTCGAGCGCGACCTGGCGCTCGCCGGCATCGGCGACTTCGTCCGCCACCTCGACCAGGTGATCGACGCCGAGCTGCCCGTCGGCGAGGCGGCCGAAGAGGCCGCCGGTACAGAAGCGGTGTCGCTGCTCACCATCCATGCGGCCAAGGGACTCGAGTTCCCGGTCGTCTTCCTCGTCAACCTGCGCCCGCCGCGGCCGCGGGACACGGAGCGGCTGTTCTTCGACCCGGACAGCCTCGGCTTCGTCATGAAGAACTGGCGCGGCGAGAAGCACCCGCGCTACACCGATACGTCGCCCGGCGCGCCGGCGGTCAAGCTGGCGATCGGCGAGCGCCGGCGCATCGTCTACGTCGGTCTGACGCGGGCGAAGGACGCGCTCTACGTCACCGCGACGCGCGAAGAGCCGACCGCGCGCGACGTCGGCGCCGAGGAGCACGATCACTTTGCCGAGATACTCGGCTGGGCGCTCGCGCATCCGGAGTCGGCGTCGATCGTCGAGGCGGAGCAGCTCGAGCTCCCGGTACCGAGGGCGACCAACGGCCAGGTGCACGACGACCCGGCGGTCGTCGCCGGCGTGCTCGACCGCATGGAGCTCATGCGGCCGTCACTGGCGCGGCGAACCGGCCAGAGGGAGGCGCCGCTCGCGCTCAGCTTCTCGCAGCTCCACGACTTCGAGGTCTGTCCGGTGCGCTACCGCTTCGCCCAGATCTGGGGCGTCCCCGCGCCGCCCGACGAGCTCCAACCAAGGCAGGTTCGCGCGGTCGGGTCGACCGAACTCGGCGCCGCGGTGCACGAGGCGCTGGCGGTGTGGCACACCACCGGCGGCGACCTGCTCGCCCTCTATCGCGGGCCCGAGGCAGGGCGCGAGATGCTGGCCGCCTACCTCGCGCATCCGCTGTCACGCACGCGCACGCTCGCGGTCGAGGCGGGGTTCAACATGGCCATCGGCACGACGCGTCTGCGCGGCGTCGTCGACCGGGTGTGCGAGGTCGACGGGAGGACCGCGCTCATCGATTTCAAGACCAACGCCGCTCTCGACCAGGCCCTGCTCGACGCCTACTTCCTGCAGCTGCGCATCTACGGCGTGGCCGCTGCGCGCGGCTTGTTGGCCGGTGACAGGGACCCACGGTTGCTGCTGTTCGACATGCGGCGCGCAGACGTCCATGAGGTCGCGCCCGACGCCGCCCTGGTCGAGGAGCATGTGGCCACCGCGGCCGGACGCATCGCCGCCGGCGACTTCCACCTCGGGCCCGAGCACGCGCGACGTCCATGCAACCTCTGCGCGTACCGTCCCATCTGTGCCGATGCGCGAGAAGTACTTTGAGCGCCGGCAGATAAAGGAAGCCATCGCTTTCGCCGAGGCGGGAGGGATAGCGGTCCACCGCAACTTCGACTCCTACCACGGCTCGACCATCCGCGGCTTTCGGCGCGAGAAGCCGTTCCTGCACGTCATCGGGCTGCGGCCGGTGCTCGAAGAATGGGGCCGCCGGCACGGCCTGCGCCCGGAATGGATCCAGCCCGAGAAGCACCGTAAGGTCGCGCACTACGATGTCTTTGGACCCGCGGCGAAAGACCTTATCGAGCGCCTCCAAACGGCCCTGGCGGCCGATTGACGCGATGCGTTATCATGCGTCATGAAGTACGAGGAGGTGTACACATGAGCACAGATTTCGCCGGCACCGCGACCGCGGTCGAAGAGTTCGCCGTGGGCGCCGCCAAGACCGCCGCCGAGGTCGCCACCGACCCCGTCCGCGCCGCGAGGAAGCAGGTCAAGAGCTTCGAGCGCAAGGGCACGCCAACCGTCCGCCGCTTCAACCGGCAGCTGAACGCGCTGCTCCCCGACCGCCTCGAGATCTTTGGCGTCGAGGTCAACGGCCGGCTGCCCGAGAAGCTGGCGATCAAGGGGCTGCACGGCATTCGGGCCCAGGCCAGGCGTCACGACGTCGTGGGCGGCGTCGCCAAGCGGACGCTGCGCATGTTCAACGGCTCGTTCAAGACCATCGCGCGGACCGCGACGCGGCTCGAGGAGGCCAGCGAGCTCAACCCGAGCCGCCAGGCCGAGAGCCGGCCGATGCCGCGGCGATCGCGCAGCCGCTCGGCTCGCCGGCGCGCGGCGTAACCGGACAAGGCCGACGCAAAAGGGGCGCCCAGCCGGGCGCCCCTTTGGTTTTCCGCTAAATTCCGACCGTGGTCCTGTGCACGGGGTCGATCGCGTACGACTACATCCTCACCTTCAAGGGTCGCTTCAAGGACCACATCCTGCTGGACAAGACGCACATCCTCAACCTCAGCTTCCTCGTCGACGACCTGCACAAGCGGCGAGGCGGCGTCGCAGGCAACTACGCGTACAACCTCGCTCTGCTGGGCTGCCCCGCCGCGGTGCTCGCGACGGCGGGTGAGGACGCGGCGTCCTATCGCGAGTGGCTCGAAGGCATGGGCGTCGACTGCCGTGGGTTCCGCATGCTCGAGGGCGAGATCAGCGCCACCGGGTTCACCACCACCGACCTCGACGACAACCAGCTGACCGGTTATTACGGCGGGGCGATGTGGAAAGCCGGCATGCTCGGCCTCGACGACGGCCCGCCCGAGCTCGACGCCGTGATCATCGGGCCCAACGACCCGGGCGCGATGAAGCGCCTCGTGCGCGAATGCCGGGAGCGCAAGGTCCCGTTCGTCTTCGACCCGGCGCACCAGCTGCCGCACATGGACCAGGGCGACCTCACGGATGGGATCGACGGCGCGTGGATCGTGATCGGCAACGACTACGAGCTGCAGCTCATCCATGACCGCACGGGCAGGGACATGGATGGCCTGCTCGACCTGGCGGAGATGGTGGTGACGACGCTGGGCCGTCACGGTTCACGGATCACGACGCGCGAAGGCTCGGTGGACGTTCCGGCGGCGCCCGCCCTGCGCGAGGCTGACCCGACCGGCGCCGGTGACGCGTATCGCGCGGGCCTCGTCGCGGGCTTGTTGCGGGGCATGGATCTGCCGAGCGCCGGTCGCGTCGCCTCGCTCGCCGCGACGTACGCGGTCGAGCACGTCGGCACCATCGAGCACGGCTACACGCGCGAAGAGTTCAGCGCCCGCTGCCGGGAATGCTTTGACCTCGATGTCGCCGAAAAGCTGTGGTCTACGTGAACTTGATGCCCTGGTCCCGCCGGTACGCCCAGACGGCGAGCACGAAGAAACCGACCGAATAGGCGACCAGGTACAGCACATCGGTCGACACCGGCCGGTCCTGACGCAACCCGATCGCGTCCCAACCGAGCTGGACGAAGGGGTTGAGCGGCAGGTAGGGCGCGATGTTGCGAATGAAGTCCGGCAGCTGGTTGACGGGGATGAAGATGCCGGACGCAAAAGCGATCGGGAGATAGACGAAGTTGATGACCGCGGGCGCGGAGTTCGGACCGGCCAGGTAACCGAATCCGAGGCCGAGACCGATGAACGGTATCGAGCCCAGGAGCAGGCGCAGCGTCAGGTTCACCCACGTGGCCGACCCAAGGGTCACCTGCGCGGTGAAGTGCGCGAAGACGAACAGGACGATGAGCGCAAGCAGCGCGAAGAGGACCGCGTTGATGATCTTCGCGAGGAGGTAGATCGACGCCGGCAGTGGGCTCGCGCGCAGCAGGAGGTCCTGCTTCTGGCCTCTCTCGATGGCGAGCGCCATGCCGAACGAGAAGACCATGACGTTGCCGACCGTGTACGCGGCCATGGACGCCATGACGTAGGTCCCGACCGTGATCGCGGACCCGGCGGCCAGCGGCTGCGTCGCCTGCCGCAGGCCGAAGAACGTGAAGATGATCAACGGCAGGCCGACGCTGAAGAAGCCGAAGACCGGGACGCGCCAGAACTTCAGCATCTCGGCGCGTGTCTGGAGGAGCAGCGTCCGCAGCATCACGCGCCGGCCCCGGTCAGGCTCAGGAAAGCTTCCTCGAGGTCGGCGCCGCGGACCTCGAGATTCTCCATCGCCACCCCGCGACGGAACAGCTCCCTCAACACGACCTCGGGCGAGTTGGTCATCAGCGTGATGCGGTGGTCGGAAACGTCGCTGGCGTTGACGGGCAGACCCTCCAGCTGCGAACGATCGACGGGCCGATCGACCGTGAAGCTGACCTTTTTGCCCGCCACGCGCGACTTGATCTCCGCGGGCGTGCCGTCGGCGACGACCTCGCCGTGGTTGATGACGATGACACGTTGCGCGAGCTCGTCAGCCTCTTCGAGGTAGTGCGTCGTCAGCAAGATCGTCTTGCCCTGTTCTCCGAAATCCCGGATCGCGTCGAGAAAGACGCGCCGGCCCTCGACGTCCATGCCGACGGTCGGCTCGTCGAGGAAAAGCACCTCGGTGTTGCCGCAGATGGCGAGGGCGAAGTAGAGGCGCTGCAGCTGGCCGCCGGAAAGGTCGCGCACGAGCGACTGCCGCTTCTCCTCCAGGCCGGCTAGCTTGATCGCCGAGGCGGCCTCGATCGGATGCGGGTAGTAAGACCGGAAGAGCTGGACCAGCTCCTCGACCTTCAACAGCTGAGGCACACCGGACTCCTGCAGCATCGCCCCGAAGCGCGCGCGCGTGGCGTGGTGGCGCGGGTCCTGGCCGAAGATCAGCGCCTGGCCGGAGGTCGGCCGGCGCAAACCGAGCATCAGGTTTATCGACGTCGTCTTGCCCGCGCCGTTGGGTCCGAGCATGGCCACGACGCTTCCGGGCTCGATGGAGAACGAAACGCCCTTCAACGCGTGGACGTGGCCGTAACGCTTCGATGCATCGATCAGCTCTACGGCCGGAGCGGTCACGCGGCACAGCCTAGCGATCTAGGCTTTTGGCGATGGCGACGATCTTCACGCAGATCATCGAAGGGCGCCTGCCCGCGAGATTTGTGTGGAAGGACGACAAGTGCGTCGTGTTCCTCTCCATCCGCCCGCTGCGGCCCGGGCACTCGCTCGTCGTGCCGCGAGAGGAAGTCGATCACTGGCTCGACCTCGAGCCCGGCCTGCTCGCCCATCTCACCGACGTCGCGCGGTCCGTGGGCGAGGCGCAGATGGCCGCGTTCAAGCCCGCGCGTGTGGGACTCGTGCTCGCGGGCCTCGAGGTGCCGCACTGCCACTTCCATGTGATCCCCATCCGCGGCATGCAGGACCTGGACTTCGCCAATCAGGACCCGAACCCTTCGCCACAGGTGATGGACGATGCTGCAGGCGCGCTGCGGCATGAGCTGCGCCGCCTCGGCTACGACCAGGTCAGCGACTAGGGAGCATCGTCTCCAGCTGCTCGATGTGCATCTCGAGGTGGCTCACGAGCGGCAGCCGTGCCACCTCCTCGGCGGTCATCGACGTCGCCTCGTCGACGCGCGCCGATCTCTGCAGCGAGGCGGAGTCGGTGTCGCGCAGCGCCTGGATCGTCCTTCTCTGGTCGGCGAGCGCCATCTCGACCAGCTGTGCGGGCGGCAGCTGTGACATCTGCTGACCGGCTGCGTCGCGAAGGTTGACGGCCTCGAGCAGGTTCATGTCGTCCATCTTCCCGGCGGCGATGCGGTGCACCAGCACGCCGTAGAACTTCGAGACCACGGCGATGTGCGCGAGGATCTCGTGCGCGTTCCAGCCGGTGTCTTCGTCGCCCGTTTGCGCCTGCACGCGAGGCCCGAGCTCGGCGAGCCGGTCGGAGACCTTCTGGAGCCGGCCGGCAAGCAGGTCGCGTTCCCTGTCACGGTATGAGGACATGAACGCCCGGATGTCGTCCATCGTGAACGACGGGCTCTCGATCTTCATCGGCCTGATCTGAGACTAAAGGAGAACCGCCGCATGTGCTACAGCGACTCCGCACGACCGCCCTTGCCGCCGATAAGCGGCGCCGCCGCCGACCAGGGCGACCTGACGCTGGTGTCGAAGGACGGCACGAAGTTCATGGCGTACTTCGCCCGGGCGTCGAAGCCGACGGGCGCCGGCATGGTGGTGCTCCCCGACGTCCGCGGCCTGCATCACTTCTTCAAAGAGCTCGCCGAGCGCTTCGCCGAGGCGGGAATCGATTCCGTGGCCATCGACTACTTCGCGCGGACGGCCGAGGACGAGAACCGCAGCGACTCCTTCGAGTACATGCCGCATGTCCAGCAGACGACGCCCGAGAACATCGCCTCGGACGTCGCGGCCGCGATCGCGTACCTCAAGTCGAAAGACGGCGGGGCGGTGAAGTCGGTGTTCACGGTCGGCTTCTGCTTCGGCGGGTCGAATTCGTGGAACCAGTCGGCCGAGCAGCCCGGCCTGGCCGGCGCGATCGGCTTCTACGGCCGCCCGTCGCCTGCCGAGGCGAACATCCCGCGCATGAAGGCGCCGCTGCTCGTCATGATCGCGGGCGCCGACGCCGCCACCACGCCGGAGCAGAATCGCGAGTTCGTGCAGCAGCTGCAGCGGGCACGCGTTCCGCACCAGCAGCACGTGTACAAAGACGCCCCGCACAGCTTCTTCGACCGCAGCTACGCGCAGTGGAAGGACGCCTGCGACGATGCGTGGCGGCGGATGTTGGACTTCGTGCAGAACCACAGCTAGCGCCTATAGTCGGACCTGATGGCAAAGATGGCCGCCAGGTCCAAAATCGCCAGGACGGCGCCGAGGCTCCCACAGGGCTTGATCGACGAGCTCGAGCGTCGCCACGCCGGGATGGCGCGGCACATGGCACGGGCCGTGGTGACGCTCGTGCGCTGGGACACGAGCACGGGTGTGCCGCCGCAGCGGGAGGCCATCGTCCGCGCGTGCGCCGCCGGTCTCGACCTCTTCCTGGCCACGGCCAAGGAGGCCAGGCCGGCGAGGCAGGAGGAGCTCCGCCGTGTGGCGCAGCTCGGCATCCTTCAGGCCCGGAGCAGCCAGTCGGTCGAACCGATCCTTTCCGCCTACCGCATCGCCGCACGGGTCGCGTGGGACGAGATCCTGCGCGCGTGGCGCGGGCATCCCGAAGCCACTCCGGAGGCGATCATGCTCGTCGCCAACTACGTCTTCGCCGCGCTCGACCAGGTCGCGGCCGAGGTCACGAAGACGTACCTCCACGCCCGCGAGCAGCACATGCAGCGCGGCACGCGCGCGCACGCGCGCCTCATCCACGCGCTGATCAGCGACAACTTCGACTCCGAGCTCGAGCTGCAGCGGCAGGCACTTGCCCTGAGCACTCCGCTGAACGCCAACGGCTATGTAGCCGCGGTCTGCAAGCTCGTCCTGGGCAACCGCGACGGCGAGCGCGGTGGGCAGGCGCTGGCGGAGGTTGCCGCCGGCCTCGACGTGCCGCGCGGCGCCCTAATCCACGCCACCGACCCGAGCACGCTGGTCATCCTGTGGCCGGCCGAATCGATGGCCGACGTCGATCGCGCGCGGCAGTTCGTCGTCCAGCTGCAGGACGTCGCGTCCGAGCGCTCGGGACAGCTGAAGGCCAGGGTGCGGGCCGGGATCGGCGGCTACCACACGGGCCTGCACGGCATCTCGCGCTCGTACCTCGAGGCCCAGCAGGCGATCGAGGCCGGGCGCAAGCTCCGCCCCGAGTCGACCGTCCACGGCCACGACGAGGTCATCCCGCACCTCGTCCTCGCCCAGAACCCGCTGCTGGCGGAGCGTTTCGTCGCCCACAGCCTGGGCCGGCTCATGGACCCCAAGCTGCGCAACCGGAGCCAGCTGCTGGAGACCCTCGAGGCCTACCTGGCCAGGGGCTCGGTCAAGGACGCGGCGGCGGCCCTGGGCCTGCACCGGCACACGGTGCTGTACCGGCTGGACAAGCTCAAAGAGCTCCTCGGCGGGGACCTCGACGTGCCGGCGACCCGGCTGCGGCTCCAGCTGGCCCTCGATCTGCAGAAGCTGCTCTGAGATCGATTAGGACTTTCGGTCCAAAGAACCAGGGCCGTTTTGCCACTCACGGTGGCTGTCGATTGGCCGCCGCGTCCGTATCCTGAACGTATGACTCACCGCCACTCCGACGGCGTGCACGTGGCCGTGACCGGGATGGGTTTCATCACCCCCATCGGCAACGACCTCGAGACCGTGTGGTCGAACATGGTCGAAGGGGTCTCGGGCATCGGGCGCATCACGCACTTCGACGCCGCGAACTTCGACACAAAGATCGCCGGCGAGGTCAAGAACTTCAGCGCCGAGGACTACATGGACCGCAAGACGGCCCGCCACATCGGTCGCTACTGCCAGTTCGCCCTCGCCGCCGCCAGGCAGGCGCTGGCCCACGCCAACCTCGACCCGGCCCAGATGGACCCCGACGACGTGGGCGTCATCGTCAGCTCGGGCATCGGCGGCATGGAGGAGATCGAGAAGAGCCACACCGCGCTCCTGGAGCGCGGCCCCAAGCGGATCAGCCCGTTCACCGTGCCGATGATGATCGCCGACATGGCGGCCGGCATCGTCGCCATCCACACTCATGCCGGCGGTCCGAACTTCGCCATCGTCAGCGCCTGCGCGTCGAGCGCCCACGGCATCGGCGAGGCTGCGGAGATCATCAAGCGCGGCGACGCGGTGGCGATGCTCGCCGGCGGCTCGGAAGCCACGATCACGCCGCTCACCATGGGCGCGTTCTGCCAGATCAAGGCGACGAGCGAGCGCAACGACGAGCCGGAGAAGGCGTGCCGGCCCTTCGACCTCGGCCGCGACGGCTTCGTCATGAGCGAGGGCTCCGTCATGTTCGTGCTCGAAGACCTCGAGCACGCCAGGGCGAGGGGCGCGCGCGTGTACGCCGAGATCGCCGGCTACGGCGCCAGCGCCGACATGTACCACTTCACCGCGCCGCAGCCCGAGGGCAAGGGAGCGGCTCGCGCCATGAAGAAGGCGCTCGAATCGAGCGGTGTGGATCCCAACACGGTGGGCTACGTCAACGCGCACGGCACGTCGACCAAGCTCGGCGACGTCGCGGAGACCAGGGCCATCAAGTCGGTGTTCGGCGACCACGCGTACGAGATGGCGGTGAGCTCGACCAAGTCGACGCACGGGCATCTGCTCGGCGCGGCGGGCGCGATCGAGGCGGCCGCATGCGTGCTCGCCCTCGACCGCGGCCTGCTCCCGCCGACGATCAACCTCGACGACCCGGACCCCGAGTGCGACCTCGACTACGTCCCGAACAAGGCGAGAAAGGCGGACATCGACGTCGCCATCTCGAACTCCTTCGGGTTCGGCGGGCACAACGCCACGCTCGTCATCAAGAAAAGCCCCAACGGGCTGAACTCATAGAGAGGAGGCGGAGATTTTGCCGATGGCAAGCCAACTCGACTTCAAGGAGCTGCAGGAGCTCGCGGGCGAGATCCTCGGCATCGACCCCGACCAGGTGCAGATGGACAAGAGCTTTCAGCGCGACCTGGCGGCCGACTCGCTCGACCTGGTCGAGCTGATCGCGGCCATCGAGGACAAGTACGACGTCGAGCTGCCGGACGAGGAGCTCGAGAAGATGAAGTTGATCTCCGACCTGTGGCAGTACCTGGAGCAGAAGACCGCCGAGCGGCTGGAGGCGTAGGTCCGATGGCGATCACCACCAACTACCGAACACGTTCGGACGCGGTGCCGCTTCGCAGCTTCAAGGCCAAGGGCCGGCCGAGCGGAATCGCCGGCGTCGGCGTGTACGCGCCGGACAGGGTCCTGTCGAACTCCGATCTCGAGCAGATGATGGACACGTCGGACAAGTGGATCACCGAGCGCACGGGAATCCACCGGCGTCACATCGCCGAGCCGGGGACGACCACCTTCCAGATGGCGACGAGGGCGGCGCGCGCGGCGCTCGAGGCCGCCGAAGTCAGCCCCAAAGATCTGGACATGATCCTGGTGGGCACGTCTTCGCCCGACGGGCCGTTTCCGTCCATCGCCTGCCGCGTGCAGAACGAGCTGGACGCGCCGGGCTCGGTCGCGTGGGACACGCTGGCCGCCTGCACCAGCTTCGTGTACGCGCTCTCGATCGCCGACTCGTTCATCGCCACCGAGCGCGCGGACAACGTGCTCGTCATCGGCGCCGAGGTGCTCTCGAGGCTGATCGACTACACCGACCGGGGCACGGCCGTCATCTTCGGCGACGGGGCCGGCGCGGCCGTGGTGAAGCCGGCGCCCAAGGGCGCAGGCATGCTGAGCTGGTGCCTGGGCTCCGACGGCCGCGGCTACGCGCAGGTCACCTGCGGCAACATCGAGAAGGGCGCGTACGCGGCGGGCGATGCCAACCCGTACATCGACATGGTCGGGCCCGACGTCTTCAAGTTCGCGGTCGACATCTTCATCCGCCAGGCGACGGAGGTCTGCCGCGAGGCCGGTGTCGGCCTCGACGAGATCGACCTGTGGGTCCCGCACCAGGCGAACTTCCGCATCATCGACGCCGCCGCGCGGCGCATCGGCCTGCCGATGGAGCGTGTGGCGGTCAACATCGACGAGTACGGCAACACGTCGAGCGCATCGATCCCGCTCGCCCTGGAAGAGGCGGTCCGCAAGGGCCGCGTCAAGAGCGGCGATCACGTCCTCCTCGCCGGTTTTGGGTCAGGCCTCACATGGGGCGCAACCCTCATGAAGTGGGTCTGATTGGAATGACCTGGTGATAGACCTTTCCGGTCCGATCGCTCTGCTCTTTCCGGGCCAGGGAGTGCAGAAGCCCGGCATGGGCAAGAACCTTTACGACCGCTACCCGGCCGCGCGCCGTGCCTTCGAGCGCGCCGAGCAGGTGCTCGAGATGCCGGTGCGCAAGCTCTGCTTCGAAGGCCCGGTCGAGGAGCTGAATCGCACCGACGTCATCCAGCCGTGCGTGATGACCGTCTGTTGGGCGGCCTACGAGGTGTGGCGGGAGAGCTACGGCCTGGAGAACGTGAGCGTCACCGCCGGCCACAGCCTGGGCGAGATCGCCTCGCTCGCGGCAGCCGGCTCGATCCCCTGGGAGACGGCGCTGCTGCTCGTCAAGGAACGCGGCCGCGTGATGGCGGAGGCGGCCGGCGCGCACGTGGGCATGGTCGCGATCGTCGGTCTCGAGGAGTCGCGGATCGAAGAGATCAGAGACCAGGCCTCGAAGCTCGGCGAGCTGTGGATCGCCAACCGCAACGCGGACGTGCAGTTCGTGCTCTCGGGCGAGATGGCCGCGGTCCACGAGGCCGAGCGCCTTGCCGTCGCCGCCGGCGCGCGCCGTGCGCTGATCCTCACCATCCCCCTGGCCGCGCACACGCCCTTGATGGCGGCGGCCGCGACCGCTTTTCGCAATGCGGTGGACAGGCTGCAGCTCAAGGCGCCGAACATCCCCATCCTCGCCAACGCGTCCGGCGAAGCATTGCGCACCGTCGCCGCCCTGCAGGAAGAGCTGCGGCTGCAGATGCTGCGCCAGGTCGACTGGGCCCGGACGATGGTGTCCATGCGCGCGATGAAGGTCCGCACGGTGGTCGAGCTCGGCCCCGGCCGGGTGCTCGCAAGCCTGGCGGCCAAACACATCCCGGGTGTCGACACGTGGAATGCGGAGGAGCTGTTCATCGACCACGCCGGCCCGGCGACCACCTAGCCCATGGGTGAGCTCGACGGGAAGACCGCTCTCGTCACCGGGGGCGGCAAAGGCATCGGCCGCGCCATCAGCGAAGCCATCGCGGGCATGGGAGCGCGAGTGGTCGTGAACTACCGCTCCGATGCGGCGGCCGCGGAGGAGACGGCGCGCGCCCTCGGCGGCACCGCGCATCAGGCCGACGTGAGCGACCCGGCGCAGGTCGAGGCGATGGTGAAGGCGATCGGTCGCGTCGACGTGCTCGTCAACAACGCCGGCACGGTGCGCGACAAGCTGCTCATCCAGATGTCGCCGCCGGACTGGGAAGACCTGGTCAGGACGGACCTGCTGTCGGCGTTCGCCACGACGAAGGCTGCCATCATGAGCGGCATGATGCGTGCGCGTTGGGGCCGCATCGTGAACATCACGTCCATTGTTGGGCTGATGGGCAACGCAGGGCAGTCGAACTACGCCGCCGCCAAAGCGGGGCTCATCGGTTTCACCAAGTCGATCGCGCGCGAGTACGGTTCCCGCAACATCACGTGCAACGCGGTGGCGCCGGGCTACGTGCGCACCGAGCTGACGACGAAGTCGATGACCGACGAGATGGTGGGCGAGATGATCAAGCTCACGCCGATCAAGCGCGAAGGCACCGCGGAGGAGGTGGCCGCCACGGTCGCGTTCCTGTGCAGCGAGCGCGCGGGCTACATCACGGGACAGGTCATCGCCGTCGACGGCGGGCTGTCACTCTGATGGCGATCCTCGAGCAGCACCGCGACGAGGTGGCGATCCAGGGCGGTCCGCTGCCGGAGATCCTCCTGCCGACCAACTGTCCGGGCTGCGGCATCGGCCTCGACGTCCACGAGCTGCGCGCCGCGAACTACGTCTGCACCAACTGCGGCCACCATTTCCGCCTGGGCGCCGACGTGTGGATCCCGCTCATCGCGGACGAAGGCTCGTGGCAAGAGCGCTGGGGCGACATCCGCTCCCACGACCTCCTCAACTGGACGGTGCCCAAGCGCTACCAGGAGGTCGTCGCCGAGCTTCTCGACGAAGGGCTCAACGAGGCGGTGCGCACCGGCACGTGCACGCTCGCCGGCCATCCGATGTGGCTCGGAGTCTTCGACTTCGGGTTCGTGGGCGGAACGCTGTCCATCGTTGCGGGCGAGCGGCTCGCGCGCGGCATGGAGCAGTCAGCGTCGTCGGGCGTTCCTTACGTCCTCGTTTCCGCGTCCGGCGGCGCGCGCATGCAGGAGGGCGTGCTCGCGCTGATGCAGCTGGCGAAGGTCAATGCCGCCGTCGGCCGGCTGCACACCGCCGGTGTGCCCTACTTCTCGGTCCTGACCGATCCGACATTCGGCGGCACGGCCGCCTCGCTGGCGCTGCTGGGCGACATCAACATCGCCGAGCCTGGCGCGGCGATCGGCTTCACCGGGCCGCGCGTGATCAAGCAGGCCACGTACGCCGATCTGCCGAAGGGCTTCCAGAGCGCCGAGTTCCAGCTCGCGCACGGCCAGGTCGACATGGTGCTGCCGCGCCGGGAGCTGCGCCCGATGCTGGCGCACCTGCTCGAGATGTACACATGAGCGTCTGGGAGATCGTCGAGCTCGCGCGCCATCCCGACCGCCCCTATTCGCTCGACTACATCCGCCGCCTGGCGCCCGACTTCATCGAGCTCCACGGCGACCGGCTGTCGGCCGACGACCCGGCGCTCGTCGCGGGCGTCGGCACCTGGCACGGCCGCACGACCGTCTTTCTCGGCCACCAGAAGGGCCGGACGCTGAAGGAGCGCGTGGGGCGGAACTGGGGCATGATGCACCCCGAGGGCTACCGCAAGGCCCTTCGTCTCGCCCATCACGCCGCGAAGTTCGGCTTTCCGATCGTCTGCCTGATCGACACGCCCGGCGCATACCCTGGGGCGGGCGCCGAGGAGAGGGGGATCGCGGCCGCCATCGCGCACGCGATCATGGACTGGTTCCGGATTCCCGTTCCGATCGTCGCCGCGGTCATCGGCGAGGGCGGAAGCGGCGGCGCGCTGGGCATGGGCGTCGCCGACCGCGTGATCATGCTCGAGAATTCCATCTACTCCGTGGCCTCACCCGAGGCGGCGGCGTCGATCGTGTGGCGCGACAACACGCGCAAGGTCGAGGCGGCCGAGCAGCTGCAGCTGACCTCGCGCGAGATCGGCGGCATGGGCGTGGTCGAAGAGGTGGTGCCTGAGCCGCCGGGCAGCGCCAGCGCCGACTACGACGCCGCGGCGGCGGTCCTCGACGATGCGCTGTGGCGGCACATGGAGCCGCTGCTCGGCCAGCCCGCGGACGACCTGCTGCAGCATCGCTACGACCGGTTCCGCTACATCGACTCGCTCATCCACGCCGAGCCTCATTTCGGTCCCAAAGTCAATTAGTTGAGGGTCGTCGCGCAAAGGGTCGCCTCCGGCGCGGTCGGCTGGGAGGGCGGCAGTGCAACCATCGGCCACGGATTCGTGTTGTTGGTGGGTGCGGCAGGCGATGACGACGAGGCGAGCGTGCGCCGGCTGGCAGACAAGATCATCGACCTGCGTGTGTTCGCTGACGAGGCGGGGAGGATGAACCTGAGCCTGGTCGACGTGCGAGGCTCGGCGCTGATCGTCTCGCAGTTCACGCTCTTCGCCGACATGAGCCGCGGCCGCCGGCCAAGCCTGCTCAAGGCGGGGGATCCGGCGCGGGCCGAAGAGCTGTACGAGAGATTCGTGCAGCAGTTTCGAGACCGCGGAATAGAGACGCGGACGGGAAGCTTTGGAGCCGTCATGCGCGTCAGCATCGAGAACGACGGGCCGGTCACGCTGGTCCTTTCCACGGACGACTGGCTCACTCGTGTCTGAGCCGCGCCACCCCGCCCTGCCATATCTCGCGTTTGCGGCGCTGAGCCTGATCTGGGGCGCCTCCTTCCTCTTCATCAAGCTCGGCGTCCAGGACATGAGCCCGACCGTGCTCGTGCTGGTGCGCTCGGCTTCAGGGACCGTCGCCCTCGGCGTGATCATGGCCGGCATGCGGCGCTCGTTGCTCAGCGACGACTGGAGGCGGCGCATCGTGCCCTTCGTGATCATGGCCGTGATCAACGCGCTCTACCCGTGGGCGGCGATCGCGTGGGGCGAGCAGCACATCTCGAGCGGGCTGGCGAGCATCCTGAACTCGACCACCGTGCTGTGGACCGCGATCCTCATCTTCTGGGTGATTCCGCACGAGCGGCCGAGCGCGCTCAACTACCTCGGTGTCTTGATCGGGATCTCGGGCGTGGCGATCCTCGTCCTGCCCGACCTTGCAACCCACGGTCTGACCGGCAGCGTGCTGGGAGTCCTGGCCGTGGTCTCGGCCGCGATCTCCTACGCGCTCGCTGCGCTCTACCAGCGGACGAAGCTCCGCGGCATGAGCGTGTACCAGCAGAGCTTCGGCCAGCTGGCGGTGACGTCGCTGCTCGCCATCCCGATCGCCGCGCCGGCGGTCCCCAGCGTGCACCTCGCATGGCTGTCCATGGCCGCGGTCGTGGCCCTGGGCGTGGCCGGCAGCGGCATCGCCTACCTGCTCTACTACTACACGATGAACACCCTCGGCGCGGTGCGCGCGACCGGGGTGACGTTCGTCGTCCCGCTGACCGCCGTGTTCTGGGGCGTTGTGCTGCTGAAGGAGAGCCTCACCCTACCGGTCGTCGCCGGCATGGTCGTCATCCTCTGCGGCGTCGTCCTGACGAACGTCCGGCGCGCGAGCCGGCCGCTGCCGGCGACCCGGGCGGCGTGAGCTCCTTCGTCGAGGAGCACGCGGAGCAGGTAAGCCAGGCCGCGGAGCGCATCCGCGGTCACGTCCGCCGTACGCCCACGCTGGCCACGGACCTCGACCCGGGCCTGCGCCTCAAGCCGGAGTGCTTCCAGATCACCGGCTCGTTCAAGCCCCGCGGCGCGTTCAACGCCGTCCTCTCACTGGTGGCGACGGGGCCGCGACCCAAAGGCGTCATCGCGGTGAGCAGCGGCAATCACGCCCAGGCGGTCGCGCTGGCGGCGGCCGGCGTCGGCCTGCCCGCGCTGATCCTCATTCCCGAAGACGCGAACCCCTCCAAGGTCGCGGCGACGCGCGCCCTTGGCGCCGAGGTCATCCAGGAAGGCATCACCTTCGCCAACCGCGAGCAGCGCCTCCGCGAGGTCATGGCGGAGCGCGGCTTCACGCTCGTGCACCCCTTCGACGACTGGGACGTGATCCACGGCCAGGGCACCGCCGTCCGCGAGCTGCTGGACGACGAGCCCGACCTCGAGGTCGTCGCCGCTCCCGTCGGCGGAGGTGGGCTGCTGGCGGGCACGGCGATCTCGGCCAAGAACCACCGGGCCGCGATCAAGGTCGTGGGCGTCGAGCCGCTCGCGGCGGACGACGCGTACCGCACCTGGAAGTCGGGCCGCATCGAAAAGCTGCCCGCTTCGCCCGTGACGCTCGCCGACGGCGTGCGCACGACCGCCATCGGCGCCCGGAACTTCGAGGTCATGTTCGCGCACGGGTTGGTCGACGAGATCGTCACGGTGACCGAGGACGAGATCGCCGCCGCCGTCCGGCTTGCGTGGACGCGGCTGCGCCTGGCGCTCGAGCCGACGGGAGCGCTCCCACTGGCGGCTTATGCCGCGGCCAAGCTGCCGCCCGGCCGCACCGGGCTGGTGCTCAGCGGCGGCAACGCGAATCTCCAGACCGTGGCTACGATTCTCGGGTGATCCCCGTCAAGGACGTGATGACCCGCAACGTCATCACGTTTCGAGAAGACACGCCGGTGGAGGAGATCGCGAAGACGCTGTCGTCGAAGCGCATCACCGGCGCGCCGGTCGTGGCCAATGAAGGTCACGTGGTCGGCATCGTCTCCGAGACGGACGTCTTCTCCAAGAAAGGCAAAACCGCTCGCGAGATCATGAGCCCGCGCGTCATCTCGGTCACGGAAGAGACCGGCATCGACGAGGCTGCGCGACTGCTGATCGGTGAGCGCATCCGCCGCGTCCCCGTCGTCCGCGGCGGCAAGATGGTCGGCTTGCTCAGTCGGTCGGACGTCCTCGACTTCTTCGCCAAGACGCGGTGGACGTGCAACGTGTGCGGCTGGTGGGAGCGAAGCCTAGAGCGTCCGGCGCGCTGCTTCTCCTGCTCGAGCACGGATCTACACCTGGAGCGGGCCGATCCCGGGCACTGATTCGATTCGTCTCTCCCTGAAGGCGCAGTCCTTCACGGAGTCGGTCATCCGCGAGATGACGCGGCTCAACCTGGCTCTGCACGGGCCGGAGAAGGCGGTCAACTTCGCGCAGGGCTTTCCGGACTTCGACCCCGACCCGCGCATCATCGATGCCGCGGCGCGGGCGCTGCGCGAAGGTTTCAACCAGTACGCGACCACATGGGGCGCGCCGCAGCTTCGGCAGGCGGTGGCGCGGAAGTATTCGGCCGCTTGGGGCCGGACGGTCGATCCCGACGCCGAGGTCACGGTGGCCTGCGGCGCGACCGAATCGATGATGGCCGCGATGCTCGCCGCCGTCGACCCTGGCGACGAGGTGATCGTCTTCGAGCCCTTCTACGAGAACTACGGACCGGACTGCATCATCAGCGGCGCGACCCCGCGCTATATCGCGCTGCGGCCGCCCGACTGGTCATTCGACGAAGGCGCGCTGCGCGCGGCGTTCAACCCCAAGACACGCGCCATCGTCGTCAACACGCCGCACAACCCGACCGGCAAGGTCTACACGACCGCCGAGCTGGAGCTCATCGCGGAACTTTGCGTCGAGCACGACGCGATCGCCATCACGGACGAGATCTACGAGCACCTGGTCTACCGGGGCAAGCACGTCAGCATGGCCACGCTGCCGGGGATGGCGGAGCGCACCATCACGATCAGCGGCGCGAGCAAGACGTACTCGGTGACAGGCTGGCGCGTCGGCTGGCTGGTCGCGCCGCCCGACCTGAGCGGTGGCATCCGCAAGGTGCACGACTTCCTCACTGTGGGCGCTGCGCATCCGCTGCAGGTGGCCGTCGCCGAGGCGCTCGAGCTCCCCTCGTCCTTCTATGTGGAGCTGCTCGGCGACTACCAGGAGCGACGCGACGCCATCGTTTCCGGCCTGGAGGAATGCGGGTTCGAAACGTCGGCGCCGGACGGTGCCTATTACGTGATGGCCGGCATCGGGTCCTTCGGCGCGGACGACGACGTGGCGTTCGCCCGGCGGCTGATCGAGGCGGTGGCGGTGGCCACGGTCCCAGGGTCGAGCTTCTACCACGACTCGTCGCTCGGTCGCGGCTACATCCGCTTCAGCTTTCCGAAGAGGCTCGAGACGATCGACCGCGGCCTGGCAGCGCTGCGCCGCCTTCGTATCGCGCCTTAACAGGCTGGGTTCCCGCGGCGCGATTCGACGCCTAGCCTGGCGTCATGCGCAACCTGATCCGCACTCCACTCACCTGGTTGGTCGTCGCAGAATTCGTCGTGGTCGGCGCATTGATCGCCGTCGCCTGGACCGTCGTCGGCAATGCGGCCAGGGCGGCGTCGAGCTCACCGTCGTCCATGCTGCCCGCGCGGGCGGCGGATACGTCTTCGCCGCTGCCCGACATCCCGGACGTAGGGCAGCCCGGCGCGCACGGTCCGTTGCCCGGTCTCAACCTCGACAGCGCTTTCTGGCGCGAGCGGCTCGTGGAGCTCAACCGCGACCAGATGCTCTTCGTGCAGCTCGAGTGGCGCGTCATCCACGCCGCGATGGACGCGATTCAGCGCTACCTGGAGACCGTCGTGATGCCCGCCGTGCGCGCGGCCGAGGGGGTCGTGCCCTGAGGCTCTAGCCCCCGCTGCCTCCCATCGTGACGTTGCCGTTGAGCGTCGCGCCGTCCTCCACCGTGAGGCGGCCCACCCGGACGTCGCCCTGGAGGTGCCCGGAGCCACCCAGGGTCAGGCGCTTGCGCGCCGTGACGTTGCCGGTGACCTGTCCGCGCACGCTGACGTTCGCCCCCTCGATGGCGGCCTGGATCGTGGCCCCGGACTCGATGGAGACGTCGCCACTCGCCTTGAGGTCGCCCTCGACGTTGCCGGCGATCCGGAGGTCGCCCTGGATCTCCAGGCGCCCCTGCAGGATGTCGCGGGGGCCGAGGCTGACGACGTTGCCGCCGCCGTTCTGCGACGTGGTCGAAGCCTGCTGCGCCGCGGTCTTTTCAGCTGAAGCCATGGAATCCTCCACTACGTTTTCCGCCCTAACCGAGATGAGCCCGGATTTCAGCGAGCTAGCATCGTAACAGCCGTGCCCCGCAACGTCGACAAGGGTTAAGCGCCTGCTGTGGCCTTGATGGATCCCGACTATTCGCACAAGGTGGTCGACCATGTGGTCGACTTTTTCGACCGCATCGCGCCCGTCTACGACACGTGGGCGGGGGGTCAGCACGGCAGGGTGGCGGCCCGGCTGGTCGACCTGGCGGCGCCGGCCAAGCACGAACAGGTGCTGGACGTCGGCACCGGCACAGGGCTCGTCGCCAACCTCCTGGCGCCAACGGTCAATCCGGGACTGGTCTTCGGGATCGACCTGTCCGAGCACATGATGTCCATCGCGCGAGCCCGCAAGGCCAAGAACGTCCAGTTCGTGGGCATGGCCGCCGAGCACCTGGTCTTCCGTCCGGCCACCTTCGACCTGGTGACCATGGGCGAGACGCTCGTCTACGTGGCCGACCCGACCCTGGCGCTCGCCGAAGCCCACCGGGTGCTCAAGCCAGGCGGCAGGTTCGCCCTGTCGGTCAAGCGGCGCAGCCTCAACACCCGCGCCCAGGACCTCTTCTTCCAGGGCATGGCGCCGCTCGCACGCCGGCACCACCTGAGCCTGCCGCGCTACAGCTCCGAGCGTTCGAGGTTCGGCGAGCCCGACGTGCTGCCCGAGATCCTCGGCGCGGCGGGCTTCGAGGTGACCAAGCTCACGGAGATGGTCACCGGCGGGCGCACGGCCGACGCCAAGGAGTGGACCGAGCTCATGGCGGGCGAGGGCCCTCTTCCTTATACGTTGCTCCGCGCCCTGGGCCCACGGTATCGAATCGAGCTCGAGGCGGAGGTGGAGGCCGCGATGGCCAGCCTCGGCGACCCGGACGACGCGTTCAGGTACCACCACTCTTACGTCGTCGCCGTAGCGCGGCGGTCCTAGCGACGTCAGCCAGGCCCAAAGCCCGGTGGCGGTCATCTGACGACGTATGGATTGATCACGCTGCGCTGAGCGCGGCCGACGCGAGTTGGCTTGCGCCGGCCAGGCGGCTGACAGTCTGGGCCGTGAAAATACCCACGGGGTTCTTGGCCGGCCTGCCAAAGCTCGAGTGGCTCGACTATCGCGGCGGCAGCGGCGACACCGCCGACGTCGTCAGAGGCTGCAGCGGGCTGCGGTTTCTTTGGATCAACCAGGTTCGCGGACTTCATGACCTGACCGCGCTCAGCGACCTCCGATCCCTCGAGCTCCTCGTCCTTTATGGACTTCCGCAGGTCAAAGCGATTCCGTCACTCTCGCGGGCAGCCAATCTTCGACGCGCGGAGATCGGATCGATGAAAGGGCTGGCCGGCTTGGGCGGCTTGCTCGACGCGCCACACCTGGAAGAGCTCGTGCTCATGAATCGAGTCAGCGTGGCCGACGGCGACGCGTCGCGGGTGGCTGCTCACCCGTCGATCCGTGCCTTCTGGTGGTCCGGCGACGATGTCCCGGTCAAGACGTCAGAGGAGTTCGAGCGCCGTGTGGGCAAGCCACGGGTGCAAGTCATCGGGGCTCAGGACTGGGCCGCGGCGAGGCCCCCGTAGCCAGGCTATTGACAATCGCCGCCGTGGCCCTAAGGTTGGTGGCCACGAGGCGGCCGGCACCCCTCTTGACCGGCGCTCCAGGGTGGGAAAGGAAATGCGGGCAACACGGCGGAGCCCCGGGTGCCCTGGCCTTTTGCGCATGCCCATCGCCATCCGTGCAGTCGTCGCCTGTTTCGTGGTCGGACTGCTGCTCCCGCCGAGCACCGCCCTGGCCTCGAACCGCCCCACGGTCCCCGCGGCGGGTGAGGTCGAGGCCACGCTGCTGGCCCCTTCGCAGGGCCACGAGCCGGCGACGAAAGCGCCCAAGCCGTTCCACACCATGCACCCCGACGCGCTCAAGCGCGCCAAGGTCGCCGCCGAAGCCGCCGTCGCGCCCTCCTCTGGCACGCCTTCCACCGCACCCACGCAGGCGGCGACCACGGTCTTCAACGGGCTCGACAAACCAGGGCTGGCCGCGTCCGACGAAGGCAACACGGCGACCCCGCCCGACCCGACCGGCGCCATCGGCCCCAACGACTACATCGAGATGGTCAACCAGCTGGTCGCCGTGTACGACCGCAACACGCTGGCGCTGATCAGCAGCACGAGCTTCGCCAGCTTCGCCCACGTGCCGAATGGGCTCGGCACGAGCGACCCGCAGATCGAGTGGGACCCGGTCGCCAACCGATGGCTGTACGCGATGGTCGGCGTGGCCACCGGCAACAACTACCTGCTGTTCGGCTGGACCAAGACCGCCGACCCCACCAACCTGACGGGCGGCTGGTGCACCTTTGGCGTCTTCACGGGAACCCACCTCCAGGACTACCCGAAGCTCGGCCACGACGCAAGCTGGGTCGTCGTCGGCTCGAACGCTTACAGCGACGTGAACTCGAGCTTCCCCTTCGAGACGGCGCAGGTCTGGGCCTTCCCCAAGCCCGCGGCGTCGGATTCCACGTGCAGCTCGAGCGTCAAGGCGACCTTCTTCGCCGACGCGAATCATCCGCTGAAGAACGCGGACGGGACGCTCTCCTTCACACCCGTGCCGGCCAACACGACGGACTCGGGCAGCGACTACATCGTCGGCACCCGCGACGTGACCCTCGGGCCGGCGTCGAAGGTGATGGTGTGGCACATGGCGGCCGGACCGACGCTCGTCGCCGACGGCGACATCACGGTCGACAGCTATTCGATCCCTCCGGGCGTGCCGCAGCCCGGGACCAGCTACCTGATCGACAGCCTCGACGGACGGCTGACCCAGGCGGTGGCGAGATTCGACCCGAGCGCGGGCGCCGAGGCGCTGTGGACGCAGCAGACCATCGCCGGCGGTGCGGGGACGGTGGTCCGCTGGTACGAGTTCCTCCCGGTCACCGGGATCCTGCGTCAGGAAGGGCAGGTCAGCGGCGCGACGGACTACTACTGGAACGGCGCCATCTCGCCCTCGGCGGCCGGAAACGACGCGGCGGTCTTCTACAACCGCGGCAGCGCGACCCAGCTGTCCTTGATCGGTGCGCAGACGCGCACGAGCTCGACGCCTTCGGGCCAGATGGATTCCGGCGAGATCGTCCTTGCGACGAGCAGCGCGCCCATCACGGAAGACGCTTTCCAGACCAACTGCAACCCGAACCCGTGTCGCTGGGGTGACTACTCGGGGGCGACCCCCGACCTGGTCAACTCGCACGTCGTCTGGGGCAGCGGTGAGATCTCCGGTCCTGCGTTCTTCGGATTCGCGCAGTGGCAGACGCAGAACTACGCCGTCAGCACCGTACCTCCGCCACCTGATTTTTCGCTCAGCGCGTCACCCGCGTCGCAGACGGTCATCCAGGGTTCCAGCGCGACCATCACCGTCAACGTCGCCCGGATCGGCGGCTTCAGCGGCTCGGTCACTCTCACCGTGAGCGGCCTGCCGGCGGGCGCAAGCGGCGCCTTCAGCCCGAACCCGGCCACAGGGGCTTCGTCGACGTTGACCGTGACGGCCGACCCCACGACGGCGGTCGGCTCATATCCGCTGACGGTCACCGGGACGGGCGGCAGTCTGACGCACACCGCGAGCGCGACGCTCGTCGTCAGCGCGCCGCCCCCGCCGGACTTCTCGTTGAGCGTCTCGCCCGGCAGCCAGACGATCAACCAGGGAGCGACCACCGCGTACACGGTCAACGTGACGCGCGTCAGCGGTTTCGGCGGCGCCGTCACCTTGAGCGTCAGCGGGTTGCCCGCGACGGCCGCCGGCAGCTTCAGCCCGAACCCGGCCACCGCGAACGCTTCGACGCTGACGGTGACCAGCAGTGGTTCCATTTCCCCGGGCTCGTACCCGCTGACGATCACGGGCACGAGCGGCAGCCTGACCCACGCCGCGAGCGCGACGCTGGTGGTCAGCCCGCCCCCGCCGTGCTCTTCGGCCACGCTCTCCCCGGCGGCCACCAGCCAGCCCGTGGGCGCGACCATCCACTTCACGGCCACGGCGTCGGGCTGCTCCAGCCCGCAGTTCGAGTACTGGGTCCAGTACCTCGACGGCAGCTATCACGTCCTGCGCGCGTTCAGCAGCGTCCCGACATTCGACTGGAACACGGCCGGCTTTGCGGTGGGCAGCTACCCCGTGATCGTCTGGGCCAACCAGGCGGGGGACCCCACCTCGACCTGGGAGGCGTCCGCCTCCAGCACGGTGACGCTGACCGGCTGCACCGCCGCGACCCTGTCTCCGCCCAGCGCGAACGTGACCGCCGGCTCGACGGTCCACTTCACCGCCGGCGCGAGCGGCTGTCCCAACCCGCAGTTCGAGTACTGGGTGCAGTACCTCGACGGGACCTGGCACGTGGTGCGCGCGTTCGACGTCAACCCGATCTTCGACTGGAACACGTCCGGCTTCGGACCGGGGACGTACAGCGTGCAGGTCTGGGCCAACAACGTCGGCGACGGAACGTCGACGTGGGAAGCGTTTGCCTCGAGCACGGTGACGCTGTCCGGCGGCGCGTGCACCTCCGCAACCATCACGCCGACGACCACCTCGCAATCAGTCGGGTCGACCATCCATTTCGCCGCCGGCGCGAGCGGATGCCCGACCCCGCAGTTTTCGTTCTGGGTGCAGTATCTCGACGGGAGCTGGCACAACCTGCGTCCCTTCAGCACCACCGCGACGTGGGACTGGAGCACCGCGGGCCTGACGCCCGGCGTCTACTCGGTCACGGTATGGGCCAACCAGGTCGGTGACCCGACCTCGACGTGGGAGGCTTTTGCCTCGAGCTCCGTGACGCTGACGGGCGGATGCACCGGAGCGAGCGTCACGCCGTCGAGCCCGACGGTGCAGGTCGCGTCCACGATTCAGTTCACGGCCAGCGCCACCGGATGCCCGAACCCGCAGTTCGAGTACTGGGCCCAGTACCTCGACGGCAGCTGGCACATGGTGCGCGCCTTCAGCAGCGACCCCACCTTCAGCTGGAACACGTCCGGCCTGGGGACGGGCGCCTACACCATAAGCGTGTGGGCAGTTCAGACCGGCGACTCGACGTCGACCTGGGAGGCGTTCGGCACGAGCAAGGTGACGCTCACCGGCTGCACCTCGGCGTCTGTGACGGCCTCATCGAGCTCGGTATCGGGCGGGGGATCCATCACCTTCACCGCCTCCGCGGCCGGCTGCTCGTCGCCAGTCTTCGAGTTCTGGCTGCAGGACCCGGGCGGCGGCTATCACCTGATGCAGGGCTTCGCCTCGTCGAGCACGTGGACCTGGAACACCTCAGGCTGGGCGCCGGGCACGTACCACGTCATCGTGTGGGCCAACCAGCAAGGCGCCGACACGAGCACGTGGGAGACCTTCGCGTCGCTAACCGTCACCGTGAGCTGACCGCAGCGAGGTCGCGATGACGGCCGCGGCGGCCGCGCACAGCACCGCGGCGATGACGAAGATCTCGCGGTACTCCTGAAGAAAGGCCGCGGCGACCAGCTGCTCGAGGTGCTTCACCCGCGCTCGCAGGTCTGGGTCGTTGAGCACCGGCGTGCCGAGGATCTGGTGGAAGCGATGGAGCCCGAAGGCGGTCAGCGCCGACAGGCCGGCCAGCATGCCCATGGTGCGGGCCAGCACCACCAGGCTGGTCGCGAGGCCGTGCGTCTGGCCGCGGGTCAGGCTCAGCACCGCCGCCGTCAGCGGCGCGATGACGAGGCCGAATCCGAGACCGCACAACCCGAGCGCCAGGTCCGCCTGGCGCAGGGACCCGACGTGCAGGGACAGCTCGTCGGCCGGCCAGCCGGACATCTGGAGGAACGCCAACGCGGACAGCGCGATGCCGGCGGTCGCGGTGACGCGGCTGCCCAGGCGCGGCGCCAGAATGCCGCCGGCGACAGCGCCGACCGGGACGCCGAGGAGGAACTGCGTGAGCAGCAGCCCCGAGCCGAGCTGGTCGAGGTTGAAGACCAGCCGCCCGAGCAGCGGTACGTCGACCAGGGCGACGATCAAGGCGGCACCGATCAGCAGGTTGGCCACGGTCGCGGCCACGAAAGGCGCGCTGCGTAGGAGATCGCGGGGGATCAGCGGCTCGAGGCGGCGCACCTGCCGCCACGCGTACGCGCCGAGCACGGCGACGGAGGCGATGCCCGCGGGCCAGAACAGCGCGTTGACGGCACGGTGCTCGGGGTCGTCCGGGTACAGGGCAAGGACGAGGAGCCCGAGCCCGGTCCCGAGGAGCGCGCCGCCGAGCCAATCGACCGAGGACACGCCTTCGCGCGACGGCGGTGCGATCCGGCGCGATGCCACGACGAGCGCCGCGCCGCACGCCAGCGCCAGCAGGAGGTTGAGCCAGAACACGAACCGCCATCCGCCGATGGCGGTGGCCGCGGCGGCAACTTCGGCCCCATAGAGCGGCCCCAGGACGCTGCCGGCCTCCTGGAGCGCCGCCACCCCGCCAAGGGCGAGGGTGCGCGAGCGGCCGGAGTACAGGTCGGCGGCGAGGGCCAGGGACAGCGGCACCAGGCCGCCCCCGCCGAGCCCCTGGACGAACCGCCCGGCCACGAGCCACGGCAGGCCGGCGAACGGCCACAGCCCCGCGGTCGCGGTCATCGCCGATCCGGCGACGAAGGCCAGCACGCACATGGCGTACACGGGGACGCGGCCGTGGACGTCGGAGTAGGCGCCCAGCAGCGGCATCGCCACGACGTAACCGGCCAGGAAGCCGCTGACGATCGGCGTCGCCTGCTCGAGGCGCTCGATCGTCAGGCCGACGTCGCCCATCATCGCGGGCAAGAGCGTCACCACCACGTACGCGTCGAGCGCGGCGATGAAGAGCCCCGCGCCCGCGAGCGCGACCAGCGCGCGCCGGTTCAAATCAGGGCGACGGCGAGGTGATGACGACGGTGCCGTCGAAGTTGGTGATGTCGACCTCGACCGCGGCCTCCTTGCCGGCGTCTCCGAACGCGCCGTCGAGCACCGCCTTGCGGATGAGGTGGTCGGAGACGCCGACCCACACCTTCGCCGCCACGGGTCCGCTCGAGCTCAGTGTGGCCAGCAGCGAACGCACCTGCTCCGGGGTGTAGCTGGTCGAGACCTGATACGAATCGTGGCCGTCGACCTTTTCGGTCGACACGTACTTCGGGCTCGAGCCGGCGGGGATCACCGCCGGCAAGCCCGTGGTGGGATCGAACAGCCGGGCCATGTCGGGAAATGCTGCCGCGCCGGCGCCGGTGATCTCCTGGAACGGCGAGAAAGGCACGTGGAGGTAGACGTGACCGCCCGCCATGATGACCTCGATCGTGATCGTCACATCCTGTTCCTTCACCGTGTACTTGGTGTCGCTGTCGGCGGGCAGCCGCACGGCGGTCTGGGCGCTGACGAGCGTCAAGCCCTGGATGGTGATGCTGCCCTTCGCCAGCTTCACCGTCGCGCTGACGGTTTTCAGCGACGCCATCGCGGACGCCCCGTCGCGCAGCACCTTGCCGGCGTCGACGGCGGGCGCCTGGCTCCCGCCGCACGCGGCGAGGATGAAGACCGCCAGCGCAGCGGCCGATGCCCTCACGTGCGCGCCCGGACGATCAGCCGCACCGGGCGGTCGAGGAACAGGTACTCCCACGCCCAGTTGACGAGCACGATGAGCCGGCTGCGGAAGCTCACGACGTTGATCAGGTGGACGGTGAGCCACATGACCCAGCCCGGGAAGCCGGAAAGGTGCAGCCAGCTCAGCTGCGCGACCGCGGAGTTGCGCCCGATGGTCGCCATGATGCCCGGGTCTTTGTAGCGAAAGGCGCTGGCGCCGCCGCCCGAGACCATGTCCTGGATCGACGCCGCGACATGCCGGCCGGCCTGCATGGCGACCGGGATGAGCATGGGCAGCCGCTCACCGCCCTCGCCCGCGCCGGCCAGGTCGCCGATGACGAACACGACAGGATGCCCGGGCACCTGCAGCGTCGGCTCGACCTTGATCCGGGCCTGCCGCTCCAGGGCGAGGCCGGTGGCGCTGCCGAGCTCGGACGCCCTCACGCCGGCCGTCCAGATGACCGTCGAGGTCGCGACCTCGCGCCCGTCGCCGAGGCGGACCAGGCTGTCCGTCACCGAATCCACCTTGGTGTTGAGCATGACCTCGACACCCTTGCGCTCCAGCGAACGCCGGGCGGCCTCGCGCAGTGAAGGCACGAATGCTCCAAGAACATAGGGCGCTGCTTCGATAAGCACCACCCGGACCTCTTTTATGTCGAGGTCGCGATAGTCCTTGCGCAGCACGAGGCGGATGAGCTCCGAGATCGCCCCCGCCATCTCGACCCCCGTCGGCCCGCCACCGACCACGACGAAGGAGAGCAGCGAGCGGCGGCGCGCGGGGTCGCTCGCCCATCGCGATTCCTCGAAACGTGAGATCACCCGGTTGCGGATGGCGAGGCCTTCGTCGAGCTCCTTGAGGCCCATTGCGTGCTCCGCGAGCGACGGGTTGCCGAAGTAGTCCGTCTGGGCGCCGGTCGTCAGGACCAGGTAGTCGTAGGTGACGGGCCCATGGTCGGTGAGCAGCCGCCGGCCTTCGAAATCAACGCCCGAGATCGTGGCCTGCAGGAAATCGGCATTACGCAGTGGGCGGATCAGCTGGCGGACGGGGCGCGCGATCTCGCTCGGGTCGAGCAGGGCGGAGGCCACCTGGTACAGCAGCGGCGTGAACAGGTGGAAGTTGTTGCGGTCGACCAGCAGCACGTCGACGGGCGCGTGCTTCAAGGCGCGTGCGCAGGTGAGGCCGCCAAAGCCGGCGCCCGCGATCACGACGCGCGGGCGCTTGGGTTCATTCATCTCAGGAGGGAATGTTGCGCTGTCCCTTCTGTGGGGGATAACGCCCGCGACCACCGCCGCGGCGCCGGTTCGCCATGGCCTCGACCGCGCCCTTGCCTCCTGTCGCCTCGAGCAGCGAGCGCGGCAGCTTCTGCTTCTTCTTGATCACGGGCGCAAACAGGTCACCGAGCTTGTCGACCCGCTTCAGCACCTGCTCCGAGTCGAAGACGAGCAGCTCCGGATCCTTGGCCTTCAGGCACTTCTCTACCTCTTCCCACGACACGGGCGTCGAGACGGTCGGCCGCTTGCGCGCGCGCAACGAGTACACGTTGACCGTCGTCTTGTACTGGTCGTTCTGGCTCCAGTCGATCAGCACCTTGCCGCCGCGCAGCTCCTTGAGCTGCTTGTGCACAGCGAGGTCGGGATGCTGGTCCTCGAACAGCTGCGCGAGACCCTTGGAGACGACCTTCGTCTCCTCGTAGCTGACCTTGCTGTTGAGGGGCACGTACAGCTGCAGGCCTTTGGACCCCGACGTCTTGGCGCAGCACTCGAGGCCGTGCTCGGCGAACAGGTCGCGAAGCATGAGGCCGATGCGGCAGCACTCGACGATGGTGGCCGGCGGCCCGGGGTCGAGGTCGAACACGAGCGTCCTCGGCGTCGGCAGGTCGTCGCCGTACGACAGCGACGTGTGCATCTCCAGCGTCGCCAGGTTGGCCAGCCAGACCAGAGTCGGCAGGTCCTGGCAGAGGCAGTAATACATGTCGCGGTTGTTGCCTCCGCTCCACACGGTCGCGGTCTGCACCCATGGCGGCCGGTGCTTGGGGCAGTTCTTCTCGTAGAAGAACTCGCCGTATACGCCGTTGGGATATCGCTTCAGCGTCAGCGGGTGGTCGCGCGTGTGCGGCAGCAGGACCGGCGCGATCCGCGTGTAGTAATCGATGACCTGAGCCTTGGTGAAGCCGACGTCCGGGTAGAGGACCTTCTCCAGGTTGGTGAGCTTGAGCGTGCGGCCCTCGATCTGGACCTCGACCGACGTCTCCTTAGCCACCCTCGCGCACCACCTCTCGCGCCGGCTTGTCGTTCCGAAAGCCCTTGAAAGCCGGCGCACGGAGCTGGCCGCCGCGGGTCCACTCGACGAACTCGAACTCGGCGACAAGCTTCGGTTTGACGAAGTGCGCGGCGCGCGGCGGCGAGCCGGCGGCGAACGGGCTCTTGTCGACGGCGAGCGGTTTGAGCTTGGCGTTCAGCTCGTCGAGGGTCTTGTCGGTGAACCCGGTGCCGACCTTGCCCGCGTAGACGAGCTTCCCGTCGTCGTAATAGCCGACCAGCAGCGCGCCCGGGTAGCCGCGGCGCTTGCCCTCGCCGTCGAGCCAGCCGGCGATGACGAGCTCCTGGCGGTTGCGGTTCTTGATCTTCTGCCAGACGCCGGAGCGCCTGCCGGGTTCGTACTTCGAGTCGAGCTTCTTGGCCATGACGCCCTCGAGGCCTGCCTTCGCGCTCGCGTCCTTCATCGTCTGGCCGCCGCCGGCCTCATAGGGTGGCGTCTGCCAGGCGGCTCCGCCGAGTTTGAGCCCGGCCAGCGCCTTGCGGCGCTCGGTGTACGGCAGGTCCATCAGGGAATGGCCGTCCCGCCACATGAGGTCGAAGACCATGTACGTCACCGGGACCTCTTTCATCTTTCGGCGGATCTCGTTGTCGGCGGTCAGCCCCATGCGCTGCTGGATCTCCTCGAAGCTCGGCCGCCCTTTCTCGTCCAGGGCGACGATCTCGCCGTCGAGGATGACCTCCGATGATCCGAGCGCGCGACCCATGGGGTGGATCTCCGGATACCGCGGCGTGATGTCGTCGCCGGTGCGGCTCTGGAGGCGCACCCGGCCGCCGTCGACGAACGCGACGGCGCGTATGCCGTCCCATTTGAACTCGAACCCCCACGCGCCATCCGGGCTGGGCAGGCGGTCGGCCAGCTTCGCGAGCATCGGTTCGACCTTCTGCGGCATTGGCTTGCGGTCTGGATCCTGAGGGGGATCCATGCGGTGGATCATCCAGTCGTTGCCCCGCGTCTGGAAGAGCACGTACCGGCCCTGCAGCCGCTTGCCGTTGAGGTCGACCATCACCTCGCGGTCGGTCCACTTGACGGGCTCGTACGTCCCCTCGTCCCAGATGAGCACCTTGCCGGCGCCGTACTCGCCCTGCGGGATCTGGCCGGCGAACTTGAAGTACTCGAGCGGGTGGTCCTCGACGTGGACGGCGAGATGGTTCGTCTTGGGGTCAGGGGGGATCCCCTTGGGCACGGCCCAGGAGACTCCGACGCCGTCCTTCTCCAGGCGAAAATCCCAGTGCAGTCGCCGCGCGTGGTGCTCCTGGACGACGAAGCGAAGCGCCCGCGCAGCCTTTTTGGGCACGCGAGCGCCTGGTTCGGGAGTCTTCTTGAAGTCCCGCTTCGCCTCGTATTCGGCGAGCTTCTTCGCCACTACGAAAAAGGTTAGGCCACGCCCGCCCCTTGCTTGGTGAGCCGCACCTCGAGGCCGATGCCTTCGGTGCCGATCTCGCACGTGCCGAATGGGCTCGCGGCGACGAGGCTCGCGAACCGGGCGGGCGAGTAGGCGCGGCGCTTCAGCATCTCGAGCGTCGCCCTGGTGGTGAACGACGTGAACGCGCTGAGCCCCATGGCACCGACCTCGCGCTCGATGTCCGCGTGGGTCGCGTCGTGGCTCATGTCCTGGATCACGGCCTTGCCGCCTGGTCGCAGGACGCGGTGCATCTCGGCCAGCGCGGTATGCGGAAGCGTGAAGTTCTTGAACGCGGCCTGGCACACCACCAGATCAAAGGACTCCGGCTCGAAGGGCATGTGGGCCACGTCGCCCAGCCGGAAGTCGACCGTCAAGCCCGTCAGGCGGGCGTTGTCGCCGGCGATCTGGACGAAGGTGCGGCTGATGTCGAGCCCGGTCACGTGGAATCGCCCGATGCGCGCGATCTCGATCGCCAGGTACCCCGGCCCGGGCGCCACCTCGAGCACCCGCGCGCCCGCGGGGAGGCCCTCCGTCAGCTGAGCGGCTTGCTTCCGGCACGCCTCGAGCTGGCCGGCCGACCCGCGCACCCGGGCGTACCAGCGGGCCACCGGGCCCTCCATCTCCGGACCTTTGAACCGCCAGCGTCTCGTCTCCGTCATCTCCATTTCGGTTCTCCTTTCTCTAACAGTGTTAGGCGCGCCGGCGGTAACACTACCCCTAACAGTGTTAGATTTGCAACGTTGAGCGCCGACGAAGACAGGCAGCGAACCGGATTGACCCGCGACCGGCTGGTCGGGGCCGCCCTGGAGCTCGTGAACGAGGAGGGGCTCGACGGCCTCTCGATGCGGGCTCTGGCCGACCGGCTCGATGTCAAGGCCTCGTCCCTCTACTGGCACGTGCGCGACCGCCGGGAGCTGCTCGACCTGCTGGCGGATTCGATCCTCGGATCGGTCGGGACGCCGCGACGCGCCGGTGGGTGGCGCGACTACGCCATCGCCGCCGGGGCGGCGCTCGGCCGCCGCATCGCGGCGCAGAAGGACGCAGATCGCATCCTGTTCGAGGCGCCGGACGCGCTGCGCCGCAGCGATGTTTTTGCCGGCCTGGTCGGAAAGCTCACCTCGGCGGGGCTGCAGCCCTCCGAGGCATCGGACATCGCGCTGATGCTGACGACGCACGTGATCGCCTCCGTGCCGCGTGAAGAAGCGCGGGTCGCCAGGCCGAGCTCCACGCCGGCCTCGATCGCCATCGACAGCGGCTCGCGGGGTGTGGTCCTGAGAGCCGGGGCTGCAGAGATGCAGGCTCTGATCCACGTCCCGCCCGACCAGGGGGGCGCAGCTCCTGCGGTGGTCCGCGGCGAGCAGGTGGTCGTGCGCAGGCTCCGCGGCGTCGGGCGCGGCGAGATCGAGCTCAACCCGCGACGTCCCTGGAACGTCAAAGTCCAGGCCCCGACGTGGAACACGCTGCTGGACCTGGACGGCCTGGATGTGCGCAGGATCCACGTCGACAGCGGGGCGGCCAACCTCGAATGCTTCCTGCCCGCGCCGCGCGGAGTGGTGCCGGTTCACGTCTCGAGCGGGGTGGTGAACATGACGGTGCACCGTGCCCGTGGCGCCGCCGTCGTGGCGACGGCGCACACCGGCGCCGTGAAGCTCAAGCTCGACGACTACTCGGCCAAGGTCGCGGTGCTCGACGTCCACTGGAGCAGCGAGGGAGCGCTCGAGGCGCGCGACCGTTACGAGATCGACGTGAGCGGCGGTGTCGTCGGCTTCCGGCTGGACTCGTACACACCGAAGGTCGCACGCGTGCCGCCGGCGCCCCCGACGGCCGCGCCCAAGGCAAAGCCGGCGTCGGCGCTCGAGGTGCTGCTCGACGGCGTGGAGGCACGCGTCAAGACGCGTTAGCTCCGGGCGTCAGAAGCAGCCGTTGCCGGGATACCCGGGCTGATTCGAGACCTTCTGCATCCCGCTCACCCGGGTGTAGAGGAACAGGCCGTCTGCGCTGCCGAACCAGATCCCATGCTGGTCCGAGATCGGGTTGGATGGCACAGGTATCTGGTTGCCGAAAACCCAGATGGACTGGCTCACGCCGGGTGCAAACACGAGCCGGAGCTCGCCCGGATCGTTCTGGCCGGCGACGAAGACGATCAGGTGGCCGTCCACATCGTGGCCGAGGAGATAAACGGCGCGCCCCGGCGTGTAGAGCCACGGCACCCGCCCGCCGTCAGGAAGGCTGAGCCGGTCGAGCTCGTCGGGCACGAAGCCGGCCACGGGATGTAGATCGTCCGGGTTGAGGATGCCGGCCCAGATGGCGTTGGCCCCCGCAACGCCCTGCACGTTGATGTTCTCGGCGATCCGAGCCAGGGCACCCGTGGTCGGGTCCATCCGCCAGAGGCCGCCGAATCGATCGAAAGCGCGGATCAGATATATGCCGTCGATCGTGTAGTCGAGGACCTCATACGGATGCGCCCACGGGCCGCCGTCGAATGTCTGCTCGGAGCGGGCTTTCACGTCGAACACGTGCAGCGTCGCGCGCGCCGACGGGTCCTGCGCGTCGGCGGTCGCGCGATCGGTGTACGCGTACCGGGAGCCGTCGGGCGAAACCTCGTTTCGGCTCGCCGGCAGCCAGACCCCGTAGGCGCGGTCGAAGTACCGCACGGACGTGTAAGCGACGACCTCGCGTCCCGGCTGCTCGGCGGGCACGGCACCTGCCGACGGGTCGCGGGTGACGGTCCCCGATGGAAATTCGATGAAGGCGCCCGGGATGGCGGGCCCGATGTCGACATAGAGGGGGATCCGGCACGAGAAGTCGACAGTGCTGACGGCCGTGGGTCCGAGGCCCAGCGTCCACGTGGGGCTGGGCGAGACAGGCGGAACTGGAGTGGCGGGTGCCGGCGATGTCGCGGCTACCGGCGTGCCGGGCGCTTGCGCCTGTGGCGGGTTCGACGTGACGCATCCCGCGACCAGGGCCATCAACACCAGGCCGGTGAACCTCATGCGAGATCAAACGGCGGGACGCATAGGGCGTTACAGCCACCACTGCGGCCTTAACAACCTGGGTTCCCATGCGCGCCGGTGGCCGGTAGCGTCGCCAAAAAACCTGGAGGCGCACATGCTGTTTCTCGCCGCCGACCCCGACATCACGCCCATCACCAACCTGATCACCACCTGGATCCACATCGGTCAGGCGCTCGTCGGTTCGATCGGCGCACTGGCCTTCATCTTCGCCTTCATCTGGAAGATCACCGCCGTCGAGTCGAAGTCCGCGCTGGCCGCCAAGCAGTGGATCCAGCGCATCGTCGTCGGCACCATCGGTGTCGAGGTCGCCGGCTCGCTCGTCGGCATCTTGACCAGCTCCGTGCCCACGCACTGAGTCGCGATGGACTTCAACTGGCTCCGGCTCTACGACGAGCTGCTGCGCATCGACGGCTACCTCAACACGCTCGTCCACCCGAACGTGGTGCTCGCCCACATCCTCGACGACAGCATCGGCCTGTTGCTCAACGTCTGGTTCGGCTTCGTCCTGACGACGACCGACCTCGAGAGCCACCGCGAGTTCATCCAGAACGCGGCCATCCAGCGCTTCGAGCCGGTGCTCCAGATCGTCGCCAACGCGGCGCTGGTCGTGGTGGCGATGTGGGCGGCGTACCGGATCATGTGGGGCCACGGCCTGTTCACGCAGTACACGGCGCGGATCATGCTGCCGCGCCTCGTCCTGGCCGTGGTGCTCATCAACTTTGCGCTGCCCCTGTTTCAGATGGGCGTCGACGCCGCCAACACGGTGTCGGGCACGATGGTCGGCTTCAACACCTACGACGACCTGACGAGCTTCAAGACCGAGTTCGAGCACAATCCGAACGTCGGCACATGGGAGCTGGTGACGACGATGGGCCTCGCCGGCGGCTACGGGGTCCTCGCCATCGCGTATCTGCTGCGCTTCGCCGTCCTCGTCCTCCTTGCGATCACGGCGCCCGTCGCGGCCCTGCTGTTCATGCTCCCCGAGACGCACGCGATCTCGAAGACGTGGATGTCGCATTTCACCACCAACCTGGTCATGCAGCCGGCGCAGCTGTTCGTGCTTTCCGTCGGATTCGCGCTCGAGCGCTATGGCATCAGCCCCATGCACCACCTGTTCGCCCTGGCGACGCTTCTCATCGCGTTCAAGGTGCCCGGCGCGTTCGGCGCGTCCGAGAAGGTGGCGCACAAGCTGCAGCACACGATGTCCGAGGGCTTCAAACACCTCGGGCACACGCTGGCGCGGGCGTGATCCGTCTTCTGGCGGCAGGGGCCGTCGCGGTTGGCGTCTGGCTCGTGGCGGCGGCGCAGGTGCCTGCGCATCCACGGATGACGCTCGCGGAAATCGTCGTGGGCTCCGTCGTCACTCAACCTTTCGGATGCACGACGCTCGTCCTCGAACCCGTCGACGAGCTGTGCCCTTCACATCACACGCACACCGGCATCGACCTTGCGGCCCCGACCGGGAGCGAGGTCCATTCCGCGACCTACGGCACCGCCTGGACGGGATATGACGCCGCCGGCGCCGGCAATTTCGTGGTCGTGGTCGAGGACCCCCACGTGCGCCTCGTCTACTGCCACCTCTCGACCTTTCGAGTCCACTCCGGCGATGCGGTGACGCCGGGCCAGGTCATCGGCCTGGTCGGCGACACCGGCCTGGCGACCGGTCCGCACCTGCATTTCCAGGTCGACGTGGACGGGGTGCCGGTCGATCCGGCGGCGTGGCTCGGCCCTTAGCCCCCGTTCTTAACAGGCTGGGTTGGCGTGGCGCTCCGCGACTTCTAACTTGGACCCAACTTCACGGAGGTGATGCGATGGTCAACAAAGTTCTTCTCATCGGCAACCTGGCGGCGGATCCGGACGTCAAGGCTTTGCCCACGGGCCTGTATGTCGCGAGGATGCGCCTGGCGACGAACACCTACGCCGGCAAGGACGAGGAGGGCAAGGCCAAGGAGCGGACCGAGTTCCACCACCTCGTCGCGTTCGGCAAGGTCGCGGAGTTCGCGGGCCAGTACCTGAAGAAGGGCCGGATGGTCTACGTCGACGGGCGGCTGCAGACGAGCACCTGGGACGACGCCACCTCGGGTCAGAAGCGCTACCGGACCGAGGTCGTCGTCGACGAGATCCGGTTTGTCGGCCCAAAGCCGGCGGAGGCGGCGGCCTAACGAAGTAATCTTGTAATCGTGGCCGAGGACATCCAGGCGTGGTTTGCCGCCCGGGTGCCTGCGGGCTGGTTCGCCGGGCCGCCCGAGGTGACCGCCGACGGGGAGGAGATCCTCGTCGTCGGCACGCTCTCGGACGTCGACCTCGCCAGGGGCACCCCTGAGGAGGGCCGCGAGGCGGCGCGGGCCGCCCGGGTCGACCGCTTCCGCGAGGAGACCCGGGACGACCGGATCCGGATCGCCCGAGAGGCGGAGCGCCACTTCCGGCGCAAGGTCGCCTGGGGGGCCCGGTGCGGCGACGTCGTCCGGGTCTTCACCACGCTCAGCGTGCCGGTGATGACCCGGCTGCGGATGAGCGAGCGGTCGATCCTGGACACGCTCGTGGCCGGCGGCGTGGCGCGGAGCCGGAGCGAGGCGCTCGCGTGGTGCGTCCGCCTCGTCGGCATGCATCAGGCCGACTGGATCAAGGGCCTCAGGGACGCGCTGGTCAAAGTCGACGAAGTTCGCAGTAAAGGACCGCTGAACTAGTTCAACTCGTTGATACCCTGTGGCCGCCTTGATCGCCGAGGGCGAGCGAAGACATGTCGTGATCATGGGCGCGGGCCCCGCGGGGCTGACCGCCGCCTACGAGCTGTTGAAGCACGACGTGCCGGTCACGGTCGTCGAGAAGGACCCAGGACAGGTCGGCGGCCTCGCGAGGACGGTCGAGCACCACGGCTACCGGTTCGACATCGGCGGCCACCGCTTCTTCTCCAAGAACACCGAGGTGGAGGACCTCTGGACCGAGATCCTCGGCGACCAGATGCTCACCCGGGGCCGGCTGTCACGGATCTACTACCGCGGCAGGTTCTTTGCCTATCCGATCAAGGCGTTGAACGCGCTGTGGAACCTGGGGCCGGTCGAAGGCTTTCTGTGCCTGACGAGCTACGCGCGCGCGCGGCTCACCCCGGTGAAGAACCCGCGCACCCTCGAGGACTGGGTGCGCAACCAGTTCGGATGGCGGCTCTTCAACATCTTCTTCAAGACTTACACCGAGAAGGTGTGGGGCATCAGCACGAAGGAGCTGTCCGCGGACTGGGCTGCTCAGCGCATCAAGAGCCTCGACCTCTGGGTCGTGCTGCGCAGCGCCGTGCTCCCCAACCGCAGGCCGCGCAGTCGCGGCGACGTGGTCACCACGCTCATCGACCGCTTCCGCTACCCACGCCTCGGCCCCGGCCAGATGTGGGAACGCGTGGCCGACATAGCAGGGGCCAAGGGTCACCCCGTCCGGCTGGGCAGGTCGGTGAAACGAATCCGGCACGAGTCGGGTCTCGTGACCGCGGTCGTCACCGAGGCGCAGGACGGCACCGCCGAAACGCATGAGGGCACGGAGTTCATCTCCAGCATCCCCATCCGCGAGCTGGTCGCCGCCCTCGATCCGCCGGCGCCAGAACGGGTGCGCCACGCCGCCGGCCGTCTCGGCTATCGCGACTTCATCAGCGTCGCGCTGATGATCGACAGACCAAACGTCTTTCCCGACAACTGGATCTACATCCACGACCCCGGCGTCCGCGTGGGCCGCATCCAGAACTTCAAGAACTGGAGCCCCGACATGGTGTCGGACCAGTCGAAGACGTGCCTCGGGCTCGAGTACTTCTGCTTCGAGGGCGACGGCCTGTGGACGATGGAGGACGCCAAGCTGGTCGACCTCGCGAAGCGCGAGCTCGCGCAGCTGGGCATCTGCGCGGCGGCCGACGTCTTCGACGGCGTGGTCGTGCGCCAGCAGAAGGCGTATCCCGTCTATGACGACGCTTACCAGGCCAACGTCGCCGTCGTCCGCGATTACCTGAGGAGCTCGCTGCCGAACCTGCACCTCGCCGGTCGCAACGGCATGCACAAGTACAACAACCAGGACCACTCGATGATGACGGCGTTGCTGGTGGCGCGAAACATCGTCACCGGCTCGCGCCTGGATCCATGGAAGGTCAACGCGGACGCCGTGTACCACGAGGACATCAGGGTCGGCGAGCGCGACGCGACCGGCCGTCAGGTTCCCGAACGGGTGGCGGCGAAGGCCTAGAGGCTAGACCGTCCTCGGGCGCGCGAAGTTCGCGGCCACGAAGCTCGCCACCGCGAGCACGACGAAGAGGATTGCGTGCTTGTAGTGCGGCCCCTCGATGCCTGACGACGTGAACGTCGGCAGAATCCCGCCGATCGCGTACAGCACGGCGATGACGACGAAGAGCACGCCCAGCACCCCCAGAACCACGGCGAAAGTGTTCGATCTCACAGGTTGAAATGTAACAAAGCAAGGCCGGCCACACCGGCGCCGATGCAGTACCACCCATACGGGTCAAGGCGGCCGGAGCGAAAGTAGCGGAGCAGAAACCTGGCGCTCGCGTACGCCGCGACGCCGGACAGCACCGCGGCGACCACATATTCACCAACCGGCACTCCGGCGGAAAAGAGCTGCGGCACCTCGACGATGCCGGCGCCAAGGATCACCGGCGTCGCGAGCAAGAAGGAGAAGCGTGCCGCCTCCTGGTGGCGAAGTCCCGCCACCAGCCCGCCGCCGATGGTGATCCCCGACCGCGAGATGCCGGGAAGAAACGCGAGCGCCTGGCATGCGCCGACGATCGCCGCGGCGCGAAAGCCGATGCGTTCCGCCTGCCCGAAATGAGATTCCTGCTCGGCGCGCGAGGCACCGCGCTCGCGCCGGCGGCGCAGCAACTCGAACGCCAGCATCAGCACACCGTTGACGCAAAGAAAGGCGGCGGCCTCATATGGGCTGGCGAAAAACGACTTGATTCGGTTCTCGAGGAAGACGCCGAGGATCGCCGCGGGGATCGTGCCGACGAGAAGCAGCATCGCCAGACGCTCTCCGTCATCACGGATCCTGCCCGCGAACGCGGCGGTGAAGAAGCCGCGGACGATCACGACCCACTGGTCGCGGTACAGGACCAGGAGGGCTGTCGCGGTGCCCAGATGCAGGAGCGTGAGAAACGGCACGAACGACGGATCCGACTGCTTGAAGCTCCAGTGGAGGAGGCTCGGCACGAGCACCGCATGACCGAGCGATGAGACGGGGAAGAGCTCGCTCGCGCCCTGCAGCAGGCCCATGAACAATGCCTGCCACAGATTCACTCGCTAGATTGTCGGTGAATGGCCAGGCTTGCCGTCTTCAACCCGGCGGTGCGGACGCTGGACGAATCCATCCTGCGCGCCAAGATGGCCGAGCGTCTCGGCTTCAAGTCCGTTTGGACGACGCAGCTCCCCGACGCGCGGGACGCCGCCGTCGTGCTGGCCGGGTACGCCAACGCCACCGAGCGCGTCACCCTCGGCACCGGCGTCCTGCCCATCTACACCCGGCATCCGACCGCCATGGCGCAGATGGCGGCGAGCCTCGACGAGCTGTCCGGCGGCAGGTTCATCCTCGGTCTCGGCGTCAGCCACAGGGTGACCGTGGAGTCGATGTGGGGCCTGCGGCTCGACCGGCCCGTCGAGGCCATGCGCGAATACCTGCACATCGTCCGCACCACGCTGCGGGAGGGCACGTGCAGCTTCGACGGCGAGCAGTTCAGCGCCCGCTGGGGCTACTCGGCGCCGCGACGGCCCGACATGCAGGTCATGATCTCGGCCCTGAGCCCGCGGATGCTGGAGCTCGCCGGGGAGATGGCAGACGGCGTCGTGCTGTGGATGTGCTCGCCCGCCTACATCCGTGATCGGGTCGTGCCCGCCGTCAGCGCGGCGCGCGCGAAGGCCGGCAAGTCGATGGACGGCTTCGAGGTGGTGGCCGCGATCCCGGTGTGCCTGACGCCGGACAGGGAGGCGGGGATCGAGGTGTTCAGCCAGACGGTGGAGCGCTACGCCTCCCTGCCGTTCTACCGAAAGATGATGGACGCGAGCGGCTTCAAGGACGAGCTGGAGGCCGGCGAGATCAGTGAGTCGATGGTGGACGAGCTGGCCGGCATCGGCGACGAGGAGCAGGTGCAGGCGGCGATCGAGCGCTATCGCGAGGCCGGCGTCACGCTGCTCGGCGCCGGGCCGTTCGGCGGCCACAAGGCCGCGAGGGGATTCGAGGCCACGCTCGAAGCGGTGGCGGCGCTGCAGCTATCCGAGTAGGCCGAGCGCCTCGTCCACCGAGCGACGAGCGTCGGCGAACTCGCGGTGCACGCCGGCGTTCTCTGCCCTGTCGAGAAGCTGCACGACGCTTGCCCAGCGCTCCGCGTCGCGCTCGTGCAGCCCGGCCTTGACCTGGCCGATGGTCTGAGTCGCGAACAGGAGACCTCCGCCGGGGTTGTCCAGGATCGAACGCGCGATGGCCAGCTGGCCCTGCGCCCACGGCACGATCTCGTCGCCGGGATGGGTGTCGAGCGGCTTCGGCCGGGTGACGTCTACGCCCATGTGCTCGTCTATTCTCCTTTGGAGTGCGCCCTGCGCGCGCCCGGCGCCGCAACCTTTCGTAGCGACTCGCCGGTGAGGCGGTACACGGTCCAGTCCGCGTTGGGCCTGGCGCCAAGCCTTTCGTAGAAGCGGATCGCGTCGACGTTCCAGTCGAGCACCGCCCACTCGAGCCGACCGCACCCGCGCTCGACCGCGATCTGGGCCAGGCGCTCGAGGAGCGCGCGCCCGATCCCGCCACCGCGATGCTCCGGCACCACGAACAGGTCCTCGAGGTAGATGCCGGGTTGGGCCAGGAAGGTCGAGTAGTTGTGGAAGAACAGCGCGAAGCCGACGGGCTGATCCCCGTCCTCGGCGATCAGGGTCTCGGCGTACCGCCGCTCGCCGAACAGGCTGTCCGTGAGCTTTTCCTCGGTCATCACAACCTCGTGCTCGAGCTTCTCGAAGCGGGCGAGCCCTCGGATCAGCTCGGCTATCACCGGCACGTCGGCGAGCTCGCCCGGCCTGATGCGGACGCTCATCGCGGGCGATCGCGCAGTCGGAACACGAACCGCATCGCGCCGTGCGTCTCCGAGAAGCTCGCGATCTTGTTGTCGACCAGCCCGGCGGCGAGGCCGGCCTCGATCAGGTCGGTGTCCTTCAATTCGCTGCGGCCGCCCTTCGGCCGCACCAGCCAGATCGCGCCGTTGGGCTCGATCCACTTCTTGGCTTCCTTCAGCACGTCGAGTTCACGCATCTCGTCGACGCCGATGATCACGATGTCGCACAGCCGTCGCGGCTTGCCGGCGATGACGTCGCCGGTGCGCCGGCGCAGATCCCGCATGAAAGAAGCATCGTCGATGCCCATCACCGCGACGCGCGTCCCCGGCTTCACGCCGAGCTTCTCAAGAAGTGGTTTTGTCGTTTCCGCCACGGACCGCACCGAAGATGATCACGCCCAGCAGCCATCCCGCGTACGCGCCCGCGATGGCCAGGAGGATGAGCGGGATCGGGTTGCCGACGCGGCTGGTGAGCAGCCCGCCGAGAGCGGCCAGCGCGGCAAAGACGACGGCGCCGGCGACGCCGCCCGCCACCGCGCCGACCAGGACCGACGCGTTGTTGGGCGAGCTCAGACTTCGATTACCTGCAGGTCTTTGACCGCGCCCGGCACCGTGCCGGAGTACACGTGGTTGAAGAAGAACCGCGTCTCCGGATGGCGCTTGCGCAGCTTCGTCGCCGCCTCCCACGAGGTGTGGCTGAACACGTCGCCCGGCCCGGTCGCCTCGACGATGGCGATGTCGGCGCCGTCGACGAGCCTGTCCAGCGGCGACGTCGGCTCGGTGTCACCGGAGTACGCGATCACCTTGCCGTCGAGGTGGATGCGGTAGCCGCTGCTGCCCATGGTGCCGTGGTCGAGCTTCACGGTCTCGTAGCGCACGCCGGCGGCGGTCCCGCTCGGCTTCGCCGTGACGTAGCGGACCTTGAACTGCGGCCGCATCACGCGCTTCCAGTCGGGGCCCCAGCTCACCTCCCAGAGCTTTTCGAGGTAGTCCTCGACGCCGGCCGGCCCGACGAACGTGAGCGGCCGGCGGTCGACGAAGACCCGGTGCAGGACGAACGGCGGAAGGCCGAGCGTGTGGTCGCCGTGGAAGTGCGTCACAAAGACGACGGCGATGTCGCCGGGGTCGACGCCGAGGCGGTGCATGTGGGGCAGGAGCGGAGCGCCGCCGTCCAGCAACACGCGGCCGTCCACGACCACGGCCCCGTTGTAGCGGTCGAGCGAGAAAGCCGCGCCGCTACCGAGGAACGCGAGCTTTACGCGACCGTTACTCCCGGGTTCAGATACACGTCCTGGATTGCGTGTAGTAATTCGATGCCCTCCTTCATAGGGCGCTGAAACGACTTGCGGCCGCTGATCAGACCCATACCGCCCGCGCGCTTGTTGATGACCGCGGTCCGAACAGCCTCCCTCAGGTCTGAGGCGCCTTTGCTCTCGCCCCCCGAGTTGATGAGACCGGAACGGCCCATGTAGTTGTTGATCACCTGGTAGCGGCACAGGTCGATGGGATGGTCGGTCGAGAGCTTGTCGTACACCTCAGGGCGCGTCACGCCGAACTTGAGGACCTCGAACCCGCGGTTGGTCGTCGGCAGCTTCTGCTTGATGATGTCGGCCTCGATGGTGACGCCGATGTGGTTCGCCTGGCCCGTGAGGTCGGCGGCCGACTCGTAGTTGACCCCGTCCTTCTTGAAGGCGGCGTTGCGGACGTAGCACCACAGCACCGTCACCATGCCGAGCTCGTGAGCGGCGGCGAAGGCGACCGCGATCTCCTGCAGCTGGCGGTCCATCTGCTCGGAGCCGAAGTAGATGGTCGCGCCGACGGCCAGGGCGCCCAGATTCCAGGCTTCTTTGACCGTGCCGAACAAGACCTGGTCGTAGTGGTTGGGATAGGTCATCAGCTCGTTGTGGTTGAGCTTGCAGATGAACGGAATGCGGTGGGCGTACTTTCGTGCGACCGACCCAAGGACGCCGAAGGTCGACGCCACGGCGTTGCAGCCGCCCTCGATGGCGAGCTGGACGATGTTCTCGCCGTCGAAATAGATCGGGTTCGGGGCGAACGACGCGCCGGCCGTGTGCTCGATCCCCTGGTCGACCGGCAGGATCGAAAGGTAGCCGGTGCCGGCCAGACGCCCGTGGTCGAGGAGCGATTCGAAGCTGCGCAGCATGCGCGCCGGCCGGTCGCTGTCCTTCCAGACCCGGTCGACGAAGTCGCCGCCGGGAAGGTGCAGCTGCGCTTTGTCGACGGTCTGACATTTGTGCTCGAGAAGGTCCCGGGCGTCGTCGCCCAGGATCTCTTCAATCTTCTCCAGTGACCCTCTGGTGACAGTTGCCATCATCGCCTCTTACATATTTGATGATTGCGCTCCGCAAGTACGCTGATCGCCATCCGTCACTCTATAGTGCGCCGATATGACGCAGCGGGCGAGCGATCTTCTGGCGGAGGTCTCCGACCGGCTCACCGCTGACGCCGGCAGCAGCGGCGCGGTGGCCGCCGAAGCCGTCACGGCGATCGAGCCGGACCTCCTCAAAGGCTACCGGGACGGTTCCGCCGACGAGCTGGGCCGGATGTCGACAGCCTTCCTTCAGGCGCTGTTCCAGTCCCTCCACCCGGAGTCGCGCCTGCCCTGGCCGGACTACTACACGCAGGCCCGCGAATACGCCCGGCGCTACGCCGAGAAGGGGGTGCCGCTCGAGTCTTTGATGGAGGGCCTGGCGGTGTTCCGGCGCACCGTGATCGCCCGCCTCACCGACGAGATGGGCGCGAGCCCGTACTCCGACGAGGTCCTGCTGCTGGCGCAGAGCCGGCTCGGCGATGTGGTCGAGCACCTGAACTCCAGCTTCATCCGCGGCTATCTCGACTACACGGAGAGCAAGCACCGCGCGCGCCAGACCGAGCTGCACGGCCTCTACCACATCGCCAGCGCGCTCGGGCGCTCGCTCGACGTCAGCGAGATCGCCGAGGTTGGGCTGCGCGAGACGCTCAAGGTGCTGGGTCTTCAGGCCGGCGCCGTGTGGATCCGCGAAGGCGCGCGCCTCAAGCTCGCCAAGACGATCGGCATGCAGCCCGGTGAGGAGGAGGAGTTCTCCGAGACCGGCCGGTCGGGCCAGATGCGCGTGGTCGAGGTCTCGTCCGGCCCGGCCGAGTCGCGCGTCGACCGCATCGCCGGCGAATGGAGCGCCATCCGCGCCGAGCTGCGCACGAAGGGTGTCCTCCTGGGCGCGATGACCGTGGCCACCCGGCTGCCGCGGACCTTCGAGTCCAGCGACCTCGAGTTCGTGGCCGCCGTCGCCGACCAGATCGCGGTCGCGCTCGACCGTGCGCGGCAGCACACGAAGGAGGCGCGGACGGACTACCTGACCGGTCTGGCCAACCGCCCGGAGTTCGAGCGCGCGATCGACCGTGCGGTCGCGTCGGCCGACCGCCACAAGCGCCGGCTCGCGCTGATGATGATCGACCTCGACAACCTGAAGGAGATCAACGACACATACGGCCACCACGTCGGTGACGAGGCCATTCGCGTCCTGGCGGCGGAGCTCCAGCGCGCGGTGCGCGCGACGGACACCTGCGGCCGGCTCGGCGGCGACGAGTTCGGCATCGCCATGCCCGACGCGGACGAGCGCGACGCGCGCGAGGTGGCCATCCGCGTGCGCGAGGCGCTCGACCACCTGAACCGCAACGCCAAGCTGCCGGTCCCGGTGGAGTTCAGCATCGGCATCACCGCCTGGCGGCAGGGCATGGACTGGCAGGCCATGTACCAGATGGCGGACAAGCACCTCTACGTCGACAAGCGCCGGCGGCACTCCGCGAAAAAGAGGCTTGGCGAAGCCCGGGTCTAGACCCCTGAGTGAGGGCACGGTCGTCCCGCCGTCGTTCTTCGCGCGCGACACGACGGTGGTGGCTCGCGACCTGCTGGACAAGGTCCTGGTGCGGGAAGTCGACGGACGCCGTCTCTGGGGACGGCTGGTCGAGGTCGAGGCCTACCTCGGTCCCGACGACCTGGCCGCGCACTCTCGGGGCGGACGGCGCACGCCTCGGACCGAGGTCATGTTCGGCGAGCCCGGCCACGCGTACGTCTACTTCACGTATGGCATGCACTGGTGCCTCAACTTCGTCACGCGCGAGGCGGGCGTGCCGCAGGCCGTCCTGGTGCGGGCGCTCGAGCCGGGACCCGGGGTCGGGAGGTGCTCCGGCCCAGGCCTGGTGACGCGTGCGCTGGGCATCGACCGTGCCCTCAACGGCGCGCCGCTGCAGCCGCCGGACCTCTACGTCGTCGACGACGGCGCGCCCCGGCGCCGCGTGCACGTCACCGCACGCATCGGCGTGCAGGGCACGGGCCGCTGGGAGAAGCGGCTTCTGCGCTACGTCGTGGATTCGCCCGCGCTATCGCGGCCAATCCGGCGCCGACGGCTCGCCGCGCGGTAGCTTCTCCCAGTCCGCCCGCACGGGGATGAAGACGTCGACCACCGTCGCGCCCAGCGGGCCGGCCTTGGCGTCGTGCGGCACGTTGCTCGGGATCGAGTACACGTCGCCGGGCTGAAGGGTCCGCTCCTCGCCGGCGATGTGAAACGTCAGCTCGCCGGCGACGACCAGCCCCAGCTGCTCGTTCTCGTGGTGGTGCTCCTCGGCCACGCCGTTCGGCTCGATGTCGATGACGGCCAGGGTCGCCCGCTCTCCATTCACGAGCCGCGCCTTCATGCCCGCACGGATGAGGTACGGCCGGAGCTCGGCGATCGAGTCGAACGTCTTCGTCTTCACTCGACCACCCGGTCGATGATCGTCGCCGTGCCGATGCCGCCACCGCAGCACATCGTCTCCAACCCGTAGCGCAGGTCGCGCCGCTCGAGCTCGTAGAGGAGCCGGTTCATGAGGATCGCGCCCGACGCGCCCAGCGGGTGGCCGACGGCGATGGCGCCGCCGTTGACGTTCGTCTTCTTCAGGTCGCCGCCCGTCTCCTTCTGCCAGGCGAGCACGACCGACGCGAACGCCTCGTTGACCTCGAAGAGGTCGATGCTCGACAGCTCGAGGCCGGCGCGCTTGAGGACCGCGGCGGTGCCTGGGATCGGACCCTCGAGCATCAGCACCGGGTCGGTGCCCACCACCGCCTGCGCGCGGATGCGCGCCCGCGGCCGCAGCCCGAGCTCCTTGGCTTTTTCCAGTGACATGAGCAGCACCGCCGCGGCGCCGTCCGAGATCTGGCTCGCGTTGCCTGCGGTGATCGTGTGCTCGGGGTTGAACGCCGGCTGCAGCGCGGCCGTCGCCTCATAGCTGGCGTTGGCGCGGATGCCTTCGTCCCTGGAGAAGACCTCGTGCTGCCCGTTGGAGATGTCGACCGGCAGTATCTGCGATGTGAAGTAGCCCTTCTCCGTGGCCGCGGCCGCACGGTGGTGGCTCTCGACGCTGAACTCGTCCATCGCCTTCCGCGAGATGCCGTACTTGCGCGCCATCAGCTCGGCGGAGATGCCCTGCGGCACGAGGTCGTAGAGCTCCATCAGCTCCGGCGGAAATGGAGTGCCGGGGGAGACCGCATTCGAGCCCATCGGCACCCGGGTCATCGACTCGACGCCTCCGGCGATGGTCACGTCGCAGACGCCTGACTGGATCAGGTTCGCCGCGAAATGCACGGCCTGCTGGCTCGAGCCGCACTGGCGGTCGACCGTCGTCGCCGGCGTCGTCACCGGGAAACCCGCGGTGAGCCACGCGCTGCGGCCGATGTTGAGGCTCTGCTCGCCGGCCTGGCTCACGCAACCGAAGACCACGTCTTCGACCTGACCCGGCTCGATGCCCGCGCGCGACACGATCTCTTTCAGGACCAGAGAGCCGAGGACGACCGGATGGACGTCCTTGAGCTTGCCGTTTCGTTTGCCGATTGGTGTCCGGACGGCCTCGACGATGACTGCTTCGCGCATCTTTTAGAAAGCTCCTCTAACGACTCTCAGTTGTCCGTGTCAAGCCACCGCGGGTTGCCTGGCGATGCGATTTTTTTGATTGTTGACGCCTTCTTAGACGCCTGTTAACTTTCGCGTCGCCCCAAGCGGCTGAGTACGGTAAACCTGAGGATACCGAACGTCGAGTAGGTGGAAGGTCCGGGGTAACCCGGGGGCTGGAAACCGAAAAACGCATAGGGGACTTCAGGGTAAACAGGAAGGTCTCTTGGGGCATTACTTTTTCCCCAGAACCTCCACAGCGGGCCACGAGATCAAATCGACGCCTTCGCGCAGGCTTTGTCCACAGCCGCGGCGTCGAACCTGGCGCCGCTCTCGCGCAGCTTCCTGACCCCTTCGGCCAGGCGCGCCACCGGGTCGGGGTCCTCGTACCTCAGCCAGCGGTATGCCTCAGGACGCGGGGCGCCGGGATGGATGCCGAGGTAGGCCTCGACCACGACCTCCTCCACCGCCTTCAACAATCCCGACTCGACCAGGGTGTCGAAGTCCTGGCCGGCCATCCAGTCGAGAAGCTCCGAGAGACGCCGGCTCAGCTGATCAGGGGCGCCGGCGGCGCCGGCAGGGCGGGCATGTCGTAGACGCTCGCGCGCAGGGTGCAGATGAAAGGCAGGTTGCGGTACAGCTCACGGTAGTCCAGGCCGTAGCCGACGACGTAGTCGTTGGGGATCTGGAAGCCGACGTAGCGGATGGGCACCTTCACGAGCCGGCGCAACGGCCGCTCGAGGAGGGTCACCACCTCGAGCGAGGCGGGCTGCCGCCGGCGCAGCTCACCCAGGACGTAATCGAGCGTGAACCCGGTGTTGACGATGTCCTCGACCAGCAGGACGTGGCGGCCCTCGATCGGGTAGTCGATGTCGCGCACGATGCGCACGCGCCCGGACGGCTGCGCGCCCGCGAATCGCTGCAGGTCGAGGTAGTCGATCACGAAGGGCACCTTGATCTGGCGCGCGAGGTCCGCGAGGAAGAACGTGACTCCCTTCAGCACCCCGACCAGGACCAGGGACTGGCCGCGGTAGTCCCGCGAGATCTTGCGGCCGAGCGCGCGCAGACGCGTCTCGAGCTCGACGGGCGAGATCAGGATCTCTCCGACGTCCTCCTTCCGCAGATGCTGGACCTCGAGCGCGCCGTAGCCGGCCTTGGCCAGCAGCTGCTGGTAGTCCTTGCGGTAGAGCAGCCGCACGTTGAGCTCGGGGTAGAGCTCACGCAGGAGCCGGAGCTTGCGGTTCTTCGGCGTGACCAGCGATTGCTTCATCGTCGTCAGCTCGATGTAGAGGTCGTGCTCGGGAAGGTAGAAGTCGGGGGTGAACATCTCCGCCACCCGCGTGCCCTCCCACGCGATGGGAAACGACACCGGCTCGTAGTGCCAGCGGATGCGGTAGTAGTCGAGGAAGCGGGCGAACTCCTGCTCCGAGGGATGGGCGAACTCGACGCGGGAGTGGGCGGGGCCCGAGCGCCGGACGAAGCGCGACCGCTGCTTGACCGGGCGGCGCCATTTCTGGGGCACGGACGTTGACAAAGACGAGGACGCCAAAGAGACGAGGCAGATTGTACGCTCGGGGTTGAGCCTCGATCTGTGAGCACTCCGGCGCAGAGGATGGTCGCCGAGCAGCTGCGCCCGCACGGCGTGACCGACGAGCGGGTGCTCCTGGCCATGGCGTCGGTGCCCCGCGAAGAGTTCCTCGCCCCGCGCATGCGCCGCCACGCGTATGAAGACCGCGCGCTGGCCATCGAGTGCGGGCAGACGATCTCCCAGCCGCTCGTCGTCGCGCTGATGATCCAGGCCGCGGCGCCGCGAGCGGACGACGTGGCGCTCGAGGTCGGGACAGGGTCGGGGTACGCGGCTGCCGTGCTGAGCCGGGTGTGCCGCAAGGTGATCAGCGTCGAGCGCGAGGCCGCGCTGGCCGAGCACGCTTCGGCGACGTTGCGACGTCTCGGCTTCGACGGCGTCCAGGTGGCGCTGGGCGACGGCAGCCTCGGCTGGCCGGCGGAGGCGCCCTACGACGTGATCCTGGTCGCCGCGGCGGCGCATGGCGTGCCGCCCGCGCTGGTCGAGCAGCTGGCGGACGGGGGCAGGCTCGTCATCCCGGTGGCGGTCTCGAACGACGAGCCTCAGGACCTGCGCGTGTATACGCGGCACGGTGAGGACGTCACGTACCGCTCGTTGTTCCCGGTGCTGTTCGTGCCCCTGCGGCCGGGCTAGTCGCCGGGATCTTGGTCGATGGTCGCGACTATCGGCGGGTTGCGTCCTCGAGAACGGGCGTTAGTCGCGACTATCGCCCGGATGCGGCCTAGGGGCTCGGGCTCGCTCGCGCGCTCGGCGAAGGGCTCGGGGAGGTGGCGGGCGTCGAAGCCGTGCCCGTGACCGCCTGCAGCTGCGCCAGCAGCGTGCCCACGGTGTTCATCTCGGTCGCGAACGTGGCCAGGTCCCCGCGCTTCAGTGCGTCGTACGCGGCTTTGTAGTGCTGGTTGATCTGTGTGACCAGGCTCTGGATCTGCGCCACCTGCGCGGCGGTGTAGGTCGACGGTGGCGGCTGGTTGTTGACCGGCGGCGGCGCCGCGCCGACGAGCTGCTGGATCGCCTGGTCCAGCGTGTCGGCGTAGACGACGTTGTTCTGGTCGGCCAGGATCACCTTCTTCAGCTCCGGGATTCCTGTCGCGGTGGTGGCGCGCAGGTACACGGGCTCGAAGTAGAGGAAGGAGTTTCCGATCGGCACGACGAGCAGGTTGCCCTGCTGGACCTGCGAGCCGGTGCTGTGCAGGAGCGTGAAGTCGCGCGAGATCGTCGGGTCCTGGTTGATGAAGCTCGCCACCTGCTGCGGCCCGTAGATCACGCGGTCCTTGGGCAGCGAATACAGCACGTACTGGCCGTAGTGCGAGCCGTCGTTCCGCGCCGCCAGCCACGAGACGAGGTTCGTCTTGTTGTGCGGAGTGAACGGCATGATGAGCAGGAACTCCGGGTTCTGCTCGCCCGGCAGCCGGAACAGCACGTAGTACGGCTGCACCGGCAGCGGCGCGCTCCCAGGCGACGACTGCCCGGTCGGGACGTCCCACGCGTCCTCCTGCGAGAAGAACACCTTCGGGTCGGTCATGTGATAGATCGTGTAGACCGACACCTGCACGCTGAAGAGATCCTCGGGCACCCGGATGTGGGCCTTGATCCCGGCGGGCATCGCGTCGAGCGGCTGGAACAGCGAGGGGAAGGTCGCCTCGTACGCCCGGAGCAGCGGGTCCTTGCTGTCGGCCACGTAGAAGTTGGCCGTGCCCTCGTACGCGTCGATGACGACCTTGACCGAGTTGCGGATGTAATTGATCGACGTCGCGCTGCCCTGGACCTGGATGGTCTGCGCCTGCGAGTACGGGTAAGTCGACGCGGTGGTGTACGCGTCGAGGATCCAGTACAGGCGGCCGTCGACGACCACGATGTACGGGTCGCTGTCGAACGTGAGGAAGGGGGCGATCTCGGACGCGCGGTCGAGGATGTTGCGCCGGTAGAGCATCAGCGTCTTGTCCGTCACCTGACCCGACACCAGGAGGCTGAAGTCGCTGAGCTTGAGCGACCAGAGCGCCTTGTTCAGAGGCGTCATCGGCACCCCGTGCGTGCCCTTGTAAGTCGTGAAGACGTCGGTCCCGCCGAGCGGATAGTCGAACTCCTTGGTGCTCGAAGCGACGAGGCAGTAGTCGCCGTTCGTCGACGACATCTCGCCGAAGTAGATCGCGGGCTGAGTGATCTTCAGCGGCCCGATCGGCGGGACGTCGTGGACGACGTAGTCCGGGAGGCCTTCGCCGACGACGGCGTTGACCGGGCTCGCGGCCGTGCCGTAGCCGTGCGTGTAGACCAGGCGCTGGTTGAACCAGTTCTGTGACGACGATTGCAGGCGTGAGAAATCGAACTCCCTCGCGCTGATCTCCAGCTGCTGGTACTGGCCGTTGACGGTGTAGCGGTCGAGGTCGATGTCGTTGAACGTGTAATAGGTGCGGATCGCCTGCTGCTGCTGGTAGGTGTCCTTGAGCGGCGTGTAATCCCACAGCCGCAGGTTGTTGATCGTCGCCTGGTCGTTCTGCACGTCCTGCAGCGTGAGTGGCTGGTCGCCGGTGAAGCTGGTGCTCCCGGTGACGTCGGACAGGCCGTAAGCGCGCCGCGTGAAGTCGATGCTGCGCGCGATGTACGGCAGCTCCAGGGTGCCGGCGTTGGGCCCGGCCGTCACGCCCTGCACGATCGACGGGTAGACCTGCGAGGCGAAGGAGAGAGCGATCCAGCCAAGCACGGCGACGATCGGCACCCACAGCCGGCGCAGCCATGCGTTGGCCAGCAGCCCCGCGGCGAAGACGATGCCCAGAGCCGCCTGGAGCGTGTACACGGGCAGCCTGGCGTTGACGTCCGTGTAAGCGGCGCCCCAGACGACGTTCGTGTTGTGCGTGAACAGGAGGTCGTAGCGGCTCAGCCACGTCGCCACCGAGAGCGTCACCGCGAAGGCGGCGACGAGCACCGAGAGGTGCGCCAGCGAGCGCGGGCTGGGCCTGAAGTCGAAGGCGTCGCCTCGCCACGCGTAGAGCGCGCCGATCAGGAGCAGGGTCAGGAAGTCAAGCCCGAGCGACCAGTTCGCGACCGCGTGGAGGAAGGGCAGGGTCAGCAGATAGAAGGAGACGTCCATGCCGAGGACGGGGTCCGTGGTCCCCGTCGACTCGGAGTGGAGGAAGAGCGCCCAGCTCTGCCACTGCGAGAAGGCGCCGGCGGAAAGGACGAGGGCGATGAGGACGCAGGCGACGAGGCTGACCGTGCCCGCCGTGGTGCGCAGCGCGGACCGGCGGATGCCTACCGCCCGCAGCGCGCCGCCGGAGCGTATGCGCAGCGCGATCGCCGCGTTCACGGCCAGGTACACGAAGGCGAGGGCGAAGCTGGCGATCGTGATCGACCACTCGAGCCACACGCGCGTCTGGTAGACGTCCTTGTAGCCCAGAGCGTCGTACCACTGGAACTCGGTGATGAAGGCGACGATCGGGCTGGTGGCGATGAAGATGAGCACCGCGAGCACGAACAGCGCCACCGCGACCCAGAAGCGCCGCGGGACGCGCGGGAAGCGGATCTCCCTTCCCGGGGCGCCGGGATCGAAGGGTCCGCCACGCTCGAACGGGTCGAACGGCCTGTACCGCCTCGACACTAGAGTGTCGCGCCCCCGAGCATCCTGGCATCTTCGCGTCCTAGGCGGCCGGGCGCCTGCAGCGCTGAAGCCTGTGTCAAGGGGCCCGGCGCTGCGTCGTCGCGCACTGCAAGTGCGCTCCTAGCCGCGCCACCCTTTCCTCGGCTCCGGCCGCCGATGCCGCGAATCTGCTCAGGACGTCGGGGTCTCGACACTCTGCCGAGAACTCTAGACGGCTGCCAGAGCCTCGTCGTCCTCGGCGAAGTCCCCGTCAGGGCCTGCCGGTGGATGCGCGAGATGCCACTGCACCGTAGTGCGCAGCGTCTCGAACGGGTCTGACGTGCTCCAACCGAGCACTTCTCGCGCCTTGCGCGCGGTCGCCGCGATGTGCTGGCTGACGGTGCCGGTGAGGCGCATGTCCGGCGGCAGCGCGTCGTCGGGCACGCGAACCAGTTCGGCTTTCGAGTCGGCCGCGTCGAGGATCATCTGCGCCCACATGCGCATCGAGTAGGTGCGGTCCTCGCAGATGTTGAAGACGCCGGACAGCTCGGGCATCTCGATCGCGCGCCGCACCGCTCGCGCCACGTCGCGGACATACACGCGACACGTGAGCCACATGCCCCCGCCGAAGGGGATGCGCTCGCGTCCGGCGCGAACGCGACGCAGGATGAACTCCTCGCGCAGCTGGTAGTCGTGCTCGCCGTAGACCATCGGCAGCCGGAGCGACACGGCGCCGCGCGGCAGGTAGACGTCTTCGACGTCGAGCTTGTCGTAATCGTGGCGATCGGCGACCTGGCCGCGAAAGATGTATCGACTCGTCCTCACCGGCGAGTCCTCGTCGATCGGTATCGGGTCGGTTTCTGCGTTCGCGTTGAGCGCGCCGAACGCGCGGTAGACGTCGATGCTCGAGATGACGACCCGGCGTCCCGCGTCGGGAATGGCTTCGAGCGCGACCTCGGCGTCGCGCCGGGTCAGGGCGCGGCAGTCGAGCACGGCGTCGCCGGCGAAGGACGCGAGCTCTCGGCGGTGCGCGAGCAAGCCCTCGCGGTCCGTGTGCAGGTGCTCGACGGGCGGCATGTCGTCCGGCTCGAGCTCTCCGCGGTGGACGAGAAGAAGGTCGTGGCCGGCCGCGGCCAGCTCCTCGACGGCCGCGCGGCCGATGAACCGCGTGCCGCCGAGGACGAGGATCCTCACTTCGTCGCTGCGGCGGTCACCACGTGAGGGTTCTTCTCGACGATCAGGTCGATGAGGCCCCAGTCCTTGGCCTGCTCCGGCGTCATGAAGAAGTCCCGCTCCATGGCGCGCTCCACGTCCTCGATCTGGCGCTTGCAGTGTTTGACATAGATGCGGGCCAGCTGCTCGCGCTGCCGGAGGATCTCCTGCGCATGGATCTGGATGTCGGTCGCCTGGCCCTGGATCCCCTGCGTGAACGGCTGGTGGATGAGGATCTGCGCATGCGGCAGCGACATGCGCATGCCGGCGCTGCCGCCCGCGAGCAGGATCGACGCGCCGCTCGCCGCGAGGCCCGTGCAGAGCGTGGCGACCTTCGGGCCGACGTACTGCATCGCGTCGTAGATCGAAAGGGCCGCGGTCAGCGAGCCGCCAGGGCTGTTGATGTAGATCTGGATGTCCTGCTCCGGAGCCTCGTTCTCGAGGAACAGCAGCTGCGCCGTCACCGTGCTCGCCAGGTCGTCGTCGATCACGCCGCGGATGAAGATGACGCCGTCTTTCAGAAGCCGCGAGTAAATGTCGTAGGCGCGCTCGCCGCGCCCATCGTTGGTGATCACCGTCGGAATCAGATGCATGTGCGTCACCTCCTGGGAGTGAAACCGATTCGGTCTTTGGGCTTGGGCGGAGGGTTGGCCATCGCGAGATAGGCGCTGAAGTCGGCCACGCTGCGCAGCGCTTCGAGGGGCAGGGAGGCCGTCGCCAGGCGCAGCTTGACGGGTGGGTCTTCGGGCCAGGACTGCTGCTCCGCCTCCGCGCCCAGCCGGCGGGCCAGCTCGGCGTAGATGTCGCCGGGAGGCAGGTTGAGGGCGTGGGCGACGGCGACCAGGCGCTCGGTCGAGACCTCCTTCCGTCCCCGCTCCACCTCGGACAGGTGCGCCGGCGAGAGCCCGGCTTCGGCCGCGACCTCGCTCAGGGTCCGGCGCGCCGCCTCGCGCCGCAGCCGCAGGACCGCGCCCAGGGCGCGGCGGATCTCGGCCGCGGTTTCGCTGTGAGCGAAAGTCATTTGTCTGTGGCTAACGATACGCCCTCTAGCGGCGCGTGAACGTCGGCCCGGGTGGGTCCGGAACGCTTTCCCCGCGCCGCCGGCGCAGCTCCAGGTCGAGGCTCTCCTCGCCGCGGGCCATCGCCCACCGGTGGTTGGCGGCGAAGAGCGGCCTGAAGACGAAGCTTCCGTAGCGCAGGAGCGGCTTCTCGGCCGAGATGCGCCAGTCGTACGTCGCTTCCGTGGACTCGCCGGCCTGCGCGATCGTCCAGACGCCGGTGCCTTCGAAGTCGCCGTGGGCGACGAGGCGGAATCCGCTCGGTCGCCTCGACTCCGTGACGGTGAAGTTCCAGCGCAGCGTGTACGGCAGCCAGCCTTTGGTGTACAGGTCGATGACGCGGCCCACCTTGCTGACCGGGTCTCCCGGCTTCAGCTCCTTGACCTTCAGGTAAACGGAGGGCCACCACCGCGGCAGCGCCAACGGGTCCTCCAGCACGTCGAACACGTCCTCAGCGGTGCCCTTCACGCGCCAGCGGGTGAAGAACGCGTACTCGGGCGGCATCCTCAGTCTTTGAGGTTGGCCGGGTCGAGAAGCTCCTGCCTCGGCCGCTCGATCTTCTGCCGCGAACGCATGATCTCGATCAGCTTCTTGCGCCCCTTGGGCGGGCCGATCATGATCGCGCCCACGAGCCGGTCGTCCTTGAAGAACAGCTTGCGGTAGAACTTCTCCTCGTAGCTGAACGTGCGCACCGACTCGAGCCCCGGCTGCACGTCCGGCGTCACGCCCGCGACCGCGAGCGTCGAGCCGAACATCGTCGTCGTGTAGGTCGGCACGTCGAAGAAGTCCTCGTCGCCGCCGGCCATGTTGATGGCGGCGACCTTGCCGTGCGCCTCGGCGTTGTCCCAGGTGCCCATCTGGTTGTGGCGCTCGACCATCAGGTCGTAGAAGACCGCGATGTCCCCGGCCGCGTACACGTCAGGCGCCGACGTCCGCAGCTTGCTGTCCACGACGATGCCTTTCTTCAGCTCGATGCCCGTGTTCGCCACCGGCTCGGTGTAGTAGTCGAGGCCGACGCCGTACGTGAGCAGGTCGAACTCGACCCTCTCACCACCCACCGTCTCGGCGACGTACCGGCCGTTGGAACGGCTGAACTTCTGCACCTCGTCGTTGACGATGAACTGCACCTCCTGGGCCTCGCCCATCTGCCGGCACAGGTGCCCGCCCTCTTCGTCGAGCACGTAGCGCAGGAACCACGGCCCGCGCATGATCCAAGTGACCTTCGCCTTCTTCCGAAAGCTCACACCCTCGGCGAGCTCGTAGCCGATGAAGCTGCCGCCCATCACGAGCACGCGCTGCGATGCGTCGGCCTTTTCGATGATGGCGTCCGTGTCGTCCAGCGTCTGAAAGCCGAGGCAGGCGGCAACGTCGTTGACCCCCGGCCAGGGCGGCGGCTTGGGGCGACCGCCGGTGGCCACGAGCAGCGCGTCGTAAGGCAGCTCGTGGCCGCGGTTGGTGCGCACGACCTTCTCGCGCACGTCCACCTCGGTGGCCCAGGTCTCGAAATGGATGTCGATGTGTCGCGCCGCGTAGTCATCGGCCGTGCGCATGAACACCTTTTCGCGCCGGACCTGGCCGCGGAGGTAGCGCGGCAGCGCGACCCGGTTGTAGAGCGGGTGCCGCTCGGCGGCGACGATGACGATCGAGGCGTTCTCGTCAGCCTTGCGCAGGTCCTCCGCGCAGGTCTGACCCGCGATGCCGTTGCCGAGGACGACGTAACGGCGGGTCAATTAGAGCGGGAGGGCGTAGATGAACCCGGAACTTTCGGCATCGACGAGATCGTATCCGGTGGCGCGGAGGTCATCCTCCGCGGGATGGCCGGGCGGCACGGTGATGGTCACGTGGTTGAGGCCGTCGGCGTCCGCCTCGTAGCGGAGGGCCATGAGGAGCTCGCGGAGCGCGCCGCCGCCGCCGGCGAGGAGGGCGACCGCCACGTTTCGGCCCCACGGTTCGCGGAGCAGCGCCACCGCGCGGCCGCCGGGCCCCAGCCGCAGCATGCCCGCGCGCGCGAGCCTCTCGAGCTCGTCCAAGTCGAGGTCGTGGGCGCCGTTCATGTCCGGGGAGATACCGCCGTACAGCTCGACGCCGGGGCTGGCGGCCAGGGCCGGCCAGACCCTCTTGGCCTCGGCCGCGTCCGGGATGCGAGCCGGCTCACCTCCCTCGACACGCGGGCCGCGCCACCACCTCGTCTCGACGATGCGTTTGAACCCCGCCGATTCGAAGAGATTCACCGCCGGCTCGTCGCGTGTCGCCAGCCGGACCTCGCGGAAGCCCTGCTCCCGCGCCTCCGTGACGGCCGCCGACAGCATGGCTCGCGCGATGCCCTGCCTCTGATGCTCGGGGGCAACGCGCAGCCCTTCGTACCACATCAGCCCGGGCGCGAAGGGCCGCAGGCGCTGCACGCCGACGACCACGCCGTCGAGCTCGGCCGCCTCGAACGCCGCCCCCGCGTCGGAGACCCAACGGTCGAAGACACGAGGCAGGTAGTCATGGCCTTCCCAGACCTCTTTCGTCATCTCCACGATGCGGTCGCGGTCCGCCGGGCGCACCGGCCGGAGCTGGAGGTCTATCTCTGCGGTGTCCAATGCGCGACCCCCGACCGCACAATCCCACCGTCGTAGACCAGGTCGTCGCCGTCCCTCGTCAGCAGCTCCTCCAGGGTGGCGCGGCCCGTGTTCTCGTCCCAGCCGGCGCCGAACATCACCCGCGAATCCGCGACCGCCTCCTCCATGTCCGCGTAGCGCTGCATCACCGGATAGCTGAGGAACCGTACGTCCGGCGCCAGCCCCATCTGCAGGAGAAGCATGAAGAGGTCGCTGAACCGCGGCATGCGCGGCCCCGCGTCGCCGAGCACGCGCCGGCGGATCTCCGCCCCGGGGTGCGGCAGCTCGGACTCACGCATCAGGACGAAGACGCGCTCGCGCGCGGCGCCGTTCATCTTGGCCAGGAACGGGACCGGGTCGGCGACTCCATAGAGGACATGGCTGCAGATGAGGAGGTCGGCCGGCGCGACGTCGGCGTCCTCCCACGTGCTCGCGACCACGGTCATGTTGTCGCGCGGCTGGATCTGGGCGCGCATCCCCTCCGAGGGCTCGACCGCGGTGACCCACTCGAGGCGGTCGGCCAGCGGCACCGCGTGCCTGCCCGCGCCCGCGCCCACGTCGATCAACGTCTTGCGCGGCCCAAGGTAGGGCTCGAGCACCTCCAGGAACTCGTCCGCGCGCGCCTGCGTCGACCGGGCAAAGCTCCTGGCGCGACGGTCCCAGTAGTGTGGGTCGGAGTGTCCGGAGGCCAGGCTCGCGCGATCGGCGATGATCTGCTTCCAGCGGGCCTCCCAGTCGAGGTCATTTCGCATGCGAATACGAGCGTAGTGAGTGATCGCCATCGGCGTTTCGCGGGCAGTTTTTAACAGATCTGGGGAGAATCCGGGGACAACCTCCGGCGAGGGAACCCAAATGCTGTGCACACCGCCCCGGTCGACACAACATGTAGCGCGCGGGAGAATATGACGGTGGCGTCAGAACTCACCGCCGAAGAGGCTTCACTGCTGTCGCGGTACTTCACCAACCTCGACCGGCCGGTCTTCGCTTTGCGGAACCTGCCCGAGGTCGTAAAGGGCGCGCTCTTCTCGCGCTACTCGCGGACGGAGAAGAGCCTGCGCCGGGTGCTGCTGGAAGAGTTCATCAACGAGCCGGAGTCCGGATTCCAGACCCTGGCCGGCTCGCCACCCTCGGACGACGACATGGTCGCCGTCCGCCGGGCCGAGGAGTTCTACGAGCGCGTGCTGGTCGGTTACGGCGACGATTCGGTGGCCGAGCTGGCGGGAGCGCACGTCGCCGTGGAGCAGACGTCGACGCTGGCCGCCAAGGCCATCGAAGACAGCCGCATAGGCGTCTCGCCGCTGGAGAAGTCGACCCGCTATGTCCGGTTCGACCGCCGCGGTCCCGACGGCCGCTACCTCTTCTACCGCGGTCCGGAGCTGGCGCGCAGCGACTACGAGGCGGCGGCAGACGCGCTGTTCGAGACGTACAGCGGGCTGGTCGAGCCGGCGACCAACGCCGTGCGCGAGCGCTTCCCGCAGGAGCAGGGCGAGACCGACCGGGCCTGGAAATCGGCGACGCGCGCCAAGGCGCTGGATCTGCTGCGCGGCCTGCTGCCCACGGGCACGCTGACCAACCTGGGGCTTTTCGGCAACGGGCGCGCGTTCGAGTACCTCGTCACCAAGCTGGCGGCGCACGAGCTGCCGGAGTGCCGGCGGCTCGCCACCGACCTGCACAACGAGCTTTCCCTGGTCATCCCGTCCTTCGTCCGCCGCGCGCTGGACGAGAGGTACGGCCGGCCGGCGGCGGAACGGATGACCGCGGCGCGCGAACGGATCGGACGGCTGGCGACTCGGGAACCGGGCCGCGCCACCGAACCGGGGGTGCGCCTCATAGAGCACGACCCTGACGCGGAGCGCAAGGTGGTCGCGGCGGCGCTCTATCCGCATGCCAGTTCGCCGCTCGACGAGCAGTCCGGCGACGCGCAGGCGGTCCTCGACGCCCTGCTGGCGGGCCGCACCAACCGCCGCCAGCGCGCCCCCCGGGCGCTGGAGCACGCGACCTACACATTCGAGATCACGGCCAACTTCGCCGCCTACCGCGACCTGCACCGCCACCGCATGCTCACCCAGGACCGGCAGCACCTAGGCACCGACCTGGGCCACGACACGCCCGCGTACCTGACCGAGCTCGGGATGCGCGACCAGTTCGAGAAGGCCGTCGAGGCGGCGGCGCGGACGCACCGGGTGCTCGACCGAGAGCTGGGCGCGGCCGTCGCGCAGTACGTCGTTCCCCTCGCCTTCCGTGTGCGCTGGTACGTGAAGGCCAACCTGCGCGAGGTCTACCACCTGTGCGAGCTGCGGACGACGCCCCAGGGCCATCCCGACTACCGCTTCATCGCGCAGGAGATGTTCCGCCGGGTGCAGGAGGTGCACCCCCGGCTGGCCTCCTACGCGAAGTTCGTGGACCTCGGTCCCGGAGACGAGCTGGAGCGCCGGCGTGCCGAGCAAAAAATAGACGCCAAAATCGACGCGTTGAACCAACGGCTGCGGTAGGATCACGCGCCAAGGAGAGGGTTGTGGTAGTCAACGAGATCACCGTGCGCGGCCCGGAAAGGCGCGCCGGAATGGACAGACGGTCGGGCATCGATCGCCGTTTCGCCGAGCGCCGGATCCCCGACCGCGCCGCCGCCAACCGCCGCACCGAGTACCCCTTCGACCGCCGCGTAGCCGAGCGCCGCTTCGTCGAGCGCCGCTCCTTCTGGCCCGAAGTAGAGGCTTACTGAGCCACACGGCCGCCAAGCCGGCCCTCATCGTCCACGGCGGCGCCGGCACCGTCCCTGCCTCTGAGGTGGAAGGCCGCCAGGCCGCGGTCGACCGGGCGCGCGACGCCGGCTGGGCGGTGATCGGCGCCGGGGCGCTGGCCGCGGCGGTGGCCGCGGTCCGGCACATGGAAGACGAGCCGCTGCTCAACGCCGGCATAGGCGCCTGCCTGAACTCGGACGGCGTCGTCGAGCTCGACGCCGGCGTGATGGAAGGGGCGGACCGCCGCGCGGGCGGCGCTGCCTGCCTGCGCGACGTCCGGCATCCGATCGACCTCGCGGTGGCGATCATGGAGGACGGCCGCCACGTGCTCCTCGCCGCCGGCGGCGCCTCGCGATTTGCGCGGGAGCGCGGCCTGGAGATGGCCGACCCGTCGATCTTCGTCACCGACCGCAAGCGCCAGGAGCTCTTGCAGGGCGCGGACACCGTCGGCGCGGTGGCGCGCGACGCGGAAGGTCACCTCGCGGTCGCAGTCTCGACCGGGGGCAGGACGGGCAAGCTGCCCGGCCGCGTCGGCGATTCGCCGATTCCGGGCGCGGGCTTCTACGCCGACGACCGCTTCGGCGGCGTGTGCGGCACCGGGCTCGGCGAGGCGTTCATCCGGCTGGGCCTGGCGCGCCTGATGGTGGTCGAGCTGCAGCACGGCATGGACGCGGCGTCGGTGGCGCGGGGCGCCATCGAGCACCTCGGCCAGGCGATGCGCGCTCCTGGCGGCGTGATCGTCATCGGGCGCGAAGGCGCGCCGCAGGCCGCCTTCAACACGCCGGCCATGCCGTGGGCGATGGCGCAGTAGCTTTGGCGGTGTGACCGACTCCGGGAACGCGGGCGAGCTGATCGCGCTTGCCCTGAAGCGGGCCGGCACGACGCACCTCTTCACCCTGAACGGAGGCCACATCTGGCCGATTCTCATGGGCGCCGAAGAGCACGGCATCCGTCTCATCGACGTCCGTCACGAGCAGTCGGCCGCGTTCGCCGCCGAAGGCTGGTCGAAGGTGACGCGGGAGTGCGGGGTCGCGGCGGTCACCGCGGGTCCCGGGGTGACGAACTCGGTGACGGCCATGGCCCAGGCTCTGGGCAACGACAGCCCGATGTTCGTGCTCGGCGGCCGCGCCCCGGTCGCGCGCTGGGGCATGGGCTCGCTGCAGGAGATGGACCACGTCGAGGTGGTGCGGAGCCTGACCAAAAAGGCGGTGACCCTGGAGTCGCCCGAGGATGCTTTCGCGTCGGCTGCGGAGCTGATGCGGACGGCGCTGAGCCGGCGCACGGGACCGGTGTTCATGGACATCCCCATCGACGTGCTCTTCGGAGCGGCCGACTATCCGGAGGCGACCGAGCACCTCACGCGCGATCCCGGACCGCCGCCGGACCATGAAGAGCTCCGGGACGTCGCGAGGGTTCTCCGCGAGGCATCGCGACCCGTGGTCGTCGCGGGCGGCGGTGTGTGGTGGGCGCACTCGGAGGAGGAGCTGCGGGCTTTCGTCGAGGCGGCGCATCTGCCCCTCATCGTCAACGGCATGGCCCGAGGCATGCTCCCACCCTCGCATCCCCTCTTCTTCGCTCGCGCGCGCTCCAGAGCGCTCCGCGAGGCCGACGTCGCGCTCGTGCTGGGGGCGCGCCTGGACTTCCGACTGAACTTCGGGCAGCCGCCGGTCTTCGGCGACGCGACACGGACCATCCGGCTCGACGTCGAATCGGGCGACCTGAAGGCCGCGGTGGCGTGGCTTGCGTCGGAGGTGAGCGGGGACCATGCGGCATGGGTCGCCGATCTGCGCGAAACCGAGGCGGCCGCCAGAAAGCGCGACGAGGCGATGACCGGCTCGGATTCCTCGCCTGTGCACCAGGCGCGGCTGATCGCGGAGGTCGATCGCTTCGCCGACCCCGACGCCGTGATCGTCGGCGACGGCGGCGACTTCGTCTCCTTCGCGGGCCGGCTCATCGAGCGCCGGCAGCCGGGCCTGTGGATCGACCCCGGGCCTTTCGGAGCCCTCGGGTCAGGCCCTGGATACGCGATGGCCGCGAAGCTCGCTCGACCCGCCGCGCAGGTGATCCTCCTCTCCGGGGACGGCGCGTTCGGGTTTTCGGCGCTGGAGTTCGACACCATGGTCAGGCACCGCATCCCGGTCGTCTGCGTGGTGGGCAACAACGGCATCTGGGCCCTGGAGAAGCACCCCATGCAGAGCATGCTCGGCGCCAGCGTCGCCGCCGACCTGGGCGACAAGACGCGCTACGACAGGGTGGTCGAGGCGCTGGGCGGCCACGGCGAGCTGGTGGAGCGGCCGGAGGACATCCGGCCGGCGCTCGACCGGGCGTTCAAGTCCGGTCTGCCGGCGTGCGTCAACGTAATCTGCGACCCGGACGCGGAATATCCGCGATCATCAGTCTTGATGTGACAACCGAACTGCGTCCGGTGATCGAGGCCGACGAATGGCGCACCGCCCAGGCGCAGTTCGATCAGGCCGCCGAGCTCATCCGCCTCGAGCCGTGGCTGCGCGAGGTCCTGCGCGAGGTGCAGCGTGAGTTCACGTGCCACTTCCCCGTGAAGATGGATGACGGCCACACCCGGATCTTCACCGGCTACCGCGTGCAGCACAACATCAACCGCGGGCCGGCCAAGGGCGGCATCCGCTACCACCCCGACGTCTCGCTCAACGAGGTCAAGGCGCTCGCCATGTGGATGACGTGGAAGTGCGCGGTGGTCAGCATCCCGTTCGGCGGCGCGAAGGGCGGGATCATCGTCAACCCGCGCGAGCTCTCGGCCAGCGAGCTCGAGCACATGACGCGGCGCTTTGCCACCGAGATCTCGATCCTGATCGGGAGCGACCGCGACATCCCCGCGCCCGACGTCAACACCGACGGCCAGACGATGGCGTGGATCATGGACACGCTGTCGATGCACCTCGGCTACTCGGTGCCGGCGTCCGTGACCGGCAAGCCGATCGAGGTCGGCGGTTCCGCCGGGCGCGTCGAGGCGACGGGTCGCGGGGTGACGATCTGCACCATGGCCGCGCTCGAGCACCTGGGCCGCGTGCCGCACCAGACCAAGGTCGTCGTTCAGGGGTTCGGCAACGTCGGCAGCGTCAGCGCCAAGCTGCTCGAGGAGGCCGGGTGCACGATCGTCGCCGTGTCGGAGGACTACGGCGGCATCTACAACCCGCTCGGACTTTCCATCAAGCGCGTGCTCGAGTACCGCGCGCGTGAGAAGACGCTCAAGGGATTTCCCGGCGCACGCGAGGTCGGCAACGCCGAGCTGCTCACGCTCGACTGCGACGTGCTCGTTCCGGCGGCGATCGGCAACCAGCTCACGTCGCGCAACGCGCGTGACATCAAGGCATCGCTCATCGTCGAGGGCGCCAACGGACCGACCACGCCAGAGGCGGACGCGATCTTTCGCGAGCGCGGCATCTTCCTCGTCCCGGACATCCTGGCCAACGCGGGCGGCGTCACGGTGTCGTACTTCGAGTGGGTGCAGGACCTGCAGTCGTTCTTCTGGTCCGAGCACGAGGTCAATCAGAAGCTGAAGGCCATCCTGGGGCGCGCGTTCAACGAGGTGCTGAAAACCCGCGAGGAGCGCAAGCTGGACATGCGCATGGCCGCGTACGTGCAGGCGGTTTCACGCGTGGCGGGGGCGACGAGGGAGCGGGGACTCTACCCCTAGCCGCTGGGTCGGGTCCTGGGCGATAGTCCGGACTATGGCCGAGTTTCAGCGTCGTGATGCGGCGGTAGTCGCGACTATCGCCACTTTCGGCGTCAGATCTCGCGGGTGCGGAAGCTCCACACGCTGAGCGCCAGCATCACCGCAAACCACACCGCGACCCACCCCAGGTACTGAAGCGGCGGCGGCTCGGACGCGGCAAACGGGTTCGCGCGACCAAACGTCCCCGCGGCCCGCAGCGTCGCGATTAGAGAGTCCGGCTCCAGCGCGTAGATCGCCCCGCGCCACAGGCCGTCCGAAGGGAGCAGGAGGTGACTGACGACGCCGACGTTCTCCAGCGCCGGGTTCTGCAGGCCAGTGCCGATGTTGCCCACGACGCCCGCGATCCACGCGATCAACCAGCCGACCAGCGCGATCACGCCGGCCGTGATGCCCGATAGCCGGGTCGAGAGCAGCAAGCCGAGCGAGAGCAGGACGAGGCCCTCCGCGGCGACGTAGGTCAGGAGCTCCACCGGGTGAGGCGGCAGGTACCCCGTCGCCCAATCGACCGAGGCCAGCTCGAGCGCGCCCGCGCCCGCGGCATAGACGGCGACGAGTACCGCCAGGCCCAGCCACTTGCCGACGACGACCTCGCTGCGGCGCACAGGACGGGCGAGCATGGAGAGCAACAGTCCGCTCTCGACCTCGCTCGAGATGAGGGGACCGGCAACGACCGCGGCGCTCAGCGCCAGCACGCCGCTGAACATGAAGACGACGACGATCAGCAGCTGCGACGTGATCAGCGCGACCTGCTGAGGCGGCAGCGTCTGGCCCGCGCTGTTGGTCACGGTCGTGATCTTGTTGAAGCCCCACGCCGAGAAGCCGACCACGGCCAGCGTGAGGATGAGCAGCGCCAGCAGCAGACGCCGGCGCGACGACTCCTGCACGGTGAGCCGGGCGATCACCAGAACGGGCGGCATGACTATTTCTCCTCGTCCTCCAGCAGCTGGAGGAATCGGTCTTCCAGCGTCTGGTGGCGCGGCGCGACCTCGTAGACGCGACCGCCCATGCCGACGATGGCGGCGACCAGCTCGGGCACGCGCTCGGCGTCGAGGTTGGTGAACGTCAGCTGCTCGTCCTCGTCGTCGACCCGGCCGAAATTGGAGAGCCGGTTCTTGTCGGCGGGCGACAGGCCGGCCACGCGCACGCGGACCACGGTGCCGCTCAGGAGCTCGTTCATCGTCCCCGAGGCGATGACGCGTCCGTGGTCGACGACCGCGACCCGGTCGCACACCTGCTCGACCTCGCTCAGGAGGTGCGAATTCAGGAAGACCGCGGTGCCGCGCGAGGCGAGGCCGCGGATGATCTCGCGTACGTCGTGGCGGCCGACGGGGTCGAGCGCCGACGTCGGCTCGTCGAGGAATACGAGCTCAGGCTCGCCCAGCAGCGCGGCGCCAAGGCCGAGCCGCTGCTGCATGCCCTTGGAGAAGGTGCCCACCTTGTCCTGGGCGCGGTCGGTGAGGCCGACCGTGTCGAGGACCGTCCTGATCTCGTCCTTCCAGCTCGCGCGCGGCAGGGGGGCGAGCTCGCAGTGCAGCGCCAGCACCTCCGCGGCGGACAGCCATCCCTGGTACCGGAAGAGCTCCGGCAGGTAGCCGATGCGGCGGCGTGCTTGCAGGTCGCCGAGCGGACGGCCCAGCAGCCAGCCCTCGCCAGACGTCTTGTTCAGCAGGCCGAGCAGCAGCTTGACCGCGGTCGTCTTGCCCGCGCCGTTGGGCCCGAGGAAACCGAAGACCTCGCCGCGCGGCACCGTCATGGTCAGGCCGGCGAGCGCGACTGTCTTGCCGAATCGCTTCGAGAGCTCGACCGTCTTGACCGCCGGCACGCCGGCGGCGGCCGCGCTGGGGGGCGCGACCGCCGGGGTTTGCTCTGCCGTCTCTGCCACTGGCCTCAGGCTAACGGCGCGCGGCTACTTCAGGTTATTGGCGATGTCGATGGCGTCCGACTGCTTGACCGAGCCGGCGACCGCATAGACGACGTGGTTCTTGACCCAGATCACCGCCGACCCGACGCCGGTGTTGTCGCCGAGGGCGATGCCCTGCACGCCCTGGACGGTGATGGTCCGTGAGGTCGCGTACTGGACGGGAATGGGGATGGGGAGGGTCGTGCTCGGGTCGCCGATTGCCTTGATGGCGGCCTTCAACTCCGCGCTCATGCCCGGCAGCGTCAGGAGGTAGTCCTCCATCTGCTTGACCGTGACCTGCGTCGAGGTGGCGCTCGGTGCGCTCGAGACGCCGACGACGAGCTGCGGCGGGCTGATGTCGGAGGCGCTCGTGCCTGTCTGCTGCATGTTGCCGAACACCTCGCCGACCGCCGGTCCGATCGTCACGGTGAGCTGCGCCCCGTCCATGCCTTTCGGCAAGGCGGGCAGCTTCCCTCCGTGCGCGGCGGCGGCGGCCGAGGCCTTGGAGGCGTCGAACGTGAACACCGCCACGCCCTGGGACATGGCGACGTAGCTGACCGTCGTCGACACGCCCTTGGGCAGCTTGCTCACCGCAGGCGCGTGCAGACCGCCGGCCGCTGCCGAGGCGTCGGCGGCGCTGGTCATGACCTGCAGCGACGGCTGCTTGGTCCATGTGACGGAGCCGTAGTCCACGAGCTGGGACAGCGATTCCATGTCGGCCACCGTCACGGGCACCGGGGTGACCGTGTTCGGGCTGTAGTTGAGGCTCAGGTCGCGCGCGATGACGCCCGCAAGCAGCGCCACGCCCACGATCACCGCCGCAAAGGCGAGGGCCAGCGGCCGCGAGCGCGGCATCGCCACCGGCCAGCGGAGGCCGAATCGCGGCTGAGCCGAAGGCGCGCTGGTCACGCGCCGGAAGGCGCTCGCGACGTCGACCTGCGCCTCGGGCACGGCGAGCAGCGTCGCGATGGAGCGCGAGTCGTCGGCGATCGCGTCGAACCGAGCCTGGCATTCGGCGCAGCCGTCGAGGTGCGCGCGGTCGGCGCGCGCGGCGTCCGGATCGTCGACCATCCGGCGCAGTGTTCCGTCAGAGAGATGTGCCACGTGTTACCTCCTTGCGCAGCGCGGCCTCCGCGCGTCTCAACAAAGTCCCAACCTGTCCGATGCCGACGCCGAGCGCCTGGGCGACTTCGGCGTAGCTGAGCCCGCTCGCCCGCAGCACGAGCACTGCGGCCGGCTTCGGCGCCAGCCGTCCCAGCGCGGCGCGGACGCGGCGGCGGTCTTCGTTGAGCTCCGCCTGATGCTGTGGGTCGAGGGTGCGGTCGCCTTCCTGGACCACGTGCGCCACCTCGCGCTTCTGCCTGCGGCGTGAGCCGCGCAGGCGGTTGAGCGAGGCGTGCGCGGCCGCGCGGTGCAGCCACGCCGGACCGTACCCGGCCGTCGCCGAGTGCAGCCGGTGGAAGTCGATGAAGACCTCCTGGGCCACGTCTTCGGCCTCGTGCTGGTCCGCGAGGACCCGGTTCGCGATGCCGACGACGCGCGCGTATTCGGATGTGAACAGGGCCTCGAACGCGGCGTCCTCAGACGACGCTGCGCTCAACCTGCGCGCACCGAGATTCATGGCCACTGCTCATACAGCACCGCTCGACGCAACTTTGTGACGGAACAGGCCGGCCACACCGCGAATGAACGGCCAGCCCCAGAAGCCGGCCGACAGCGCGCCGGCGAAGATGACCACCGCGTCGATGCTCTCCCGCCCCTGCGCCTGCCAGTACACGTCCTGCAGGTTGAGGAAGAGGGCGAACTCGTCGAGCGTCAGCGCCGCGCCGACGCCGAACGCGAGCGCGGTCAGGCTCGCGACCCAGTTCGACCCCACGCCGACTTCGAGCAGCCACACGTAGCCGACGGCGAGCAGCAGCGCGATGCCCCAGACGAGGTGGTGGATGTGCAGTCCGCCGCTCGTGGTCATGTTGTGGAACGGGCCGACGCCGGCGCGGATCAGGTGCGTGATGGTGCGCACGATCGCGAACGTCAGCAGGAAGGACACCGACGCCAGGAACAAGCGCTCGCGCCGCTCGTTCTGGAAATGAAAGCGGTAGACGCGCTTCAGCTCTTTGAGCAGCACCCCTAGCCCGCCAGCGCTTTGCGCTTGCGCGAGCTCCGTGAGATCTCGTCCTCGACGATGGCGAAGTCGGTTCGGGGCAGCGCGTGGATGTGGCCCTGGAAAGCCAGCGTCCAGTGCTCGGGTGGCCACTTGCGGACGTAGTCGAGGCGGTACGCGATCTCCTTCGCCGGCACCCAGTCCGCCTCGTCGAGCACGATGTCAGGGCGGATGTGGACGCGCCACGGGTAGTCCTCGTCGCGGCGCGCGGTCCGCCAGATGGGCGTGTGGTCTTCGTACATGGGGCTGGCCACCGTCACCGTGGCCGCGAACGCCGCGCGGCCCGTGACGTAATAGAGGACGCGATCCCCGACGCGCATCGTCTCCACGCGGCGCCGATGCCGGCTCTTCAGTCCCTGGATGGAGAAGTTGTGCTCGCGGGTCTTGCGGAAGTTGTCGGGCGAGCTGACGATCATCCAGTACTGGGCGGCCCTTCCTCCGCCGGCGGACTTCCGTTTGCGGCGCCCGCGGCGCGACCCGCCGGTCTTGGCTGCGGCCGGCTCGCCTGCCTGCTCGCCTGCCTGCCCTGACTCCTCAGCCGTCTCTGTGTCTTCGGACACGCCTGGGGAAGCCTACTTGCCGTTGACGCCGGCCTGGCGGATGGGGCCGAGGTCCTGGGGCTCGGGCAGCAGCGCGCTCAGGTTGCGGATCTGGGCGATGTGTCCCATCTCGTGGCGGGCGACCACACGGCACACCTCGAGCAGCGTCAGCTCCCCGCCGTGGGGATCGTTCACCTTGCGGTCCCACTCGGACCGGCCCCAGCCGTGGAGGAGGTCGACGGTCCGCCGGCGCACCCGGGCCATGTCGTCTAGGGCCTCCTGCAGCGGGCGGGCCAGTTCCTGGTCGTGCGGTGGATCGATGGCGGCCCGGACGTCGGCCGTGGTCTGGCCGTCGAGGTGGGCATGACGGAGGAGGGCGTCGACCTTCATCGCCGAGTCGACCAGGTGGGCGATGAGGCTGCCCAGGGTCGGGAAGGCCGGGCCGTGGCGGTAGCGCAGCCGGGCGTCGTCGAGCCAGTAGACGAGGTCGCTCGTCCGCTCGGGCACCGAGCTCAGCAGGAGCACGGCGTCGGCGCTGGACATCTCCTCTTCGAGCTCCATGAGCCAAGGTTAGCGGGGTGCCCGGCGGCGCCCAAGTGCTGGATATGCGCGCAAATCAGGCAGGTTCCGCCACCCTGAACCCCGGATATGCGCGCGTATCCGGGCTTCCGCCGGCCGTCGCATACTCGTGGACGTGGCGACGGTCCAGGCGGCGTGCGAGAAGTGTGGGGCGGAGCTGGCTCCGGAAGCCGCCTACTGCGAGAGATGCGGGACGAGGACGATGCGCGCGCGGCGACTGGTGAGGATGGCGATCCGCGTCGAGGCCCTGTTCTTCGTGCTCGTGGTGGCGGTGATCGTCGCCTTCATCTGGATCTACGCCGTCCAGAAGTAGCTAACGGCGGTAGATAGCGCGGCCCTCGACTTCGTCTTTGTTCAGTCGCTTGTTGAGGTGAAGGCCCTCGAGCACGAACTCGATGACCGAGGCGCGCACCTCCGGCCGGTCCGGCAGTCCCAGGCGCTTCAGCGCCATCGCCATTTCCGGCACCTCACCGATGGCGCGCGTGTACGCGCGGGCGGGGATGTTCTCCCCGACCTCGAGCATCGCGCCGTCTTCGAACCGCGACACGATGCCTTCGAACTGCGACGCCGAAAAGTGCTTGCTGAACACCGAGCTGATCGCCCCGCGCTCGAGCCGGCCGAGGACCTGCTCCTCCTTGCCTTCGTCGAGCGCTTCGATCTCCACGCGCCCCGCGGTCGACGATGCAAGGAAGGCGAGGTCGGTGATGCGGGGGACGGCGAGCGACTCGCCCAGCCGCGCCGCACGCCGCACCGCGTTGCTCGCGAGGTTCTCCACGTTGGCGATCGACATGCGCACCGACACACCCGACGTCTGTGAGATGTGCGGGCTCCGGCGCGCAAGGTGCGTGAGCTCGGCGACGATCTCCTTCATAAAGGACGGAAAGACCAGCTCGAAGTCTTCCGGCACCGCTTGCCGCTCCGACTCCATGATCTGCATCTCTTCACCGATGCTCAGCGGGTAGTGCGTGCGCACCTGCGAACCGAAGCGGTCCTTCAGGGGCGTGATGATGCGGCCGCGTGACGTGTAGTCCTCGGGGTTCGCGCTCGCGATGACGAAGAGGTCGAGCGGCAGGCGCACGCGATAACCGCGGATCTGCACGTCTTTCTCTTCCATGATGTTGAGCAGTCCGACCTGGATCCGCTCCGCGAGGTCGGGCAGTTCGTTGATGCCGAAGATGCCGCGGTTCGTGCGGGGCAGGAGGCCGTAGTGGATGGTCAGCTCGTCCGCGAGATACCGGCCTTCCGCGACCTTGATCGGGTCGACCTCGCCGATTAGGTCGGCGATGGAGATGTCCGGCGTGGCGAGCTTCTCCCCGTACCGGTGGTCGCGGCCGATCCACGCGACCGCCGCTGAGTCGCCCTGCTTGTCCAGGAGGTCGAGGCAGCGGCGGCAGATCGGGTCGAAGGGGTGATCGTTGATCTCGCAGCCCGCGATGACGGGGACCGTCTCGTCGAGGAGGCTGACGAGCGAGCGCATGATGCGGCTCTTCGCCTGGCCGCGCTCGCCGAGGAGGATGACGTCGTGGCCGCTGATGATCGCGTTCGACAGCTGCGGCAGCACGGTGTCGTCGTAGCCGACGATGCCCGGCAGCAGCGGTTCGCCCGAGCGCAGGCGCGTCAGCAGGTTGCGTCGCATCTCCTGCTTGACGGTCTCGCGCCGGTGGCCGCTCGCCCTCAGCTCACCGATCGTCGCAGGTCGTCCTCCAGCCGCCACCACCCTTGCACTATAGAGAAGGGAATCGCGACCTTTGCGCCGGTTTGACGACGCGACGCGGTTAGACTGACCGAGCGCCATTGACCCTATCGATTCGCGCGCGATACGAGGCTGCACACGACGAGGGCAGGCCGCTGTTGGGTGGGCACCGGGGGAATCCCGCGGAGCATCCGGAGAACACCATGCGGTCGTTTCGCTCTGCCATCGCGGCGGGCTGCGACCTGATCGAGTGCGACGTCCACCTCTCGTCTGACGGCCGGCTGGTCGTCATCCACGACCACACCGTCGACCGCACGACCAACGGTTCCGGGCTGGTCCACGACTACACGGCGGCCGAGCTCAGGCGCCTCGACGCCGGCGAGGGCGAGAAGATCCCGCTCCTGCAGGAGGTCGTCGAGCTGGCCATCGGCAAGGTCGGCCTGGTCATCGAGATCAAGCAGGTGCCGCCGCTTTACCAGGGGCTCGAGGAGAAGCTGCTGAACATGCTGCGCCAGCTCGGCGCCGTGCAGGAGTGCGCGGTGATCTCGTTCAACCACCAGGCGATCCACCAGATCCGCATGATGGAGCCCGGCCTGCAGCTCGGCATCCTCGAGGGTTCGCGGCCGCTGCACCCGGCCAGGCTGCTGACGGAGGCCGGCGCCGACGTGTATTCGCCGCATTGGGGCGCGGCCGACCCGCAGGTGGTGAAGGAGGTGCACGCGGCGGGAGGCGCCGTGGGCGTGTGGCCGGTCGACGACGAGACCGCGATCGCCTGGTGCCGGTACTGCAAGCCGGATTCGATCTTCACCAACCGTCCGAAGGAGGTCGGCGCCGAGCTCCGGAACTGGGCGCCCGTCTGAAATTGGTCGATAGTCGCGACTAACGCCCCGTCTGGTGGCCATCGGCGGTCGATAGTCGCGACTACCGCCGGTGTTACGGCCGCCGGAGCCCCGGCGTTGCCTCAAATGACGTGCGCGCACCTACCATGAACCGGCCGTGGACCCCGACCGGCCGCCCTTTGAGGACCTCTATCGCGCCTTCCTCGGCCGGATTTACGCCTTCGTCCGTGCCCAGGTCGGCACCGCCGCGGACGCGGAGGACATCACCGCCCAGGTGTTCATGAACGCCTACCAGGCCTACCCACGCTTCGAGCCGCGGCACACCACGCCCGCGGCCTGGCTGTTCCGCATCGCGCGGAACGCCACCCTCGACCACTTCCGCGCCCAGGGCCGGCGCGAGCGGCTGCGCCGGACCATCGAGCATCAGCCCGTCGCCGAGGCCGACCCCGCAGGTCAGGCCGAGGAACGCATCACCTACCGTGCCTTGCTCGTCCAGGTCGCCCAGCTCCCCGACCGCCAGCGCGAGGCCATCTCGCTCCGGCACTCCGGGCTCAGCTTCGACGAGGTGGGCCGCCTGATGGGCTGCAGCGAGGACGCGGCCAAGATGCTGTACCACCGCGCGCTGAAGGCGTTGAAGGAAGCCGTGCAGAAGGAGACCGCGTGAGCGAGACCGACGACGACCTCGAGCTTGCGGCGCTGCAGCGGCAGCTCGACGACGCCTTCCAGACGACGCGCCCGCGCGCGGGGTTCGACGACGAGCTGTGGCTGCGCATGCAGTCGCGCCGGCCGGCGCCGAGGCGCCTGGGCGACGCCTTGGCGGGGCTGATGGCCGGTATCCGAGCGGTCCCGATAGTGCCCGCCGGCGCCATCGCCCTCATCCTCGTCCTGGCTTTCGGTGTCGGCCTGCTGGCACGGTTTAGCCCGCGAGGCGGAGGCGGAGCCTCGACGGCCAGCCAGTACGCGCCCGCGCCCAACGACCAGAATGCCGGCGCCTTCGGCAAGGTCCCGACACCTGCCTTCGGCACCGGCGGCAAATCCGCGGCGACGCCTCTGACCCAGCAGTCTGCGGCGGGCGGGAGCGCCGGCGTGCAGTACGTGTGGACCGGCAAGCTCAACCTGGGCGGGACGCCGGCGCCGGTGTTTCGCTACAACGAGCCGACCTCGAACGCGGCCGACCAGTTCGCGACCGCCCTCGGCGCGGTGCTGAGCGAGCGGCCGCCCGGCTTGCTCGGCAAGTACAGCGCGTCCGACTACACGCTGACGGTGCAAGGGACGGTGCAGTCACCGGCTTCGAGCCCGGCCTACTTCATCCTCTCGGCGGCGGACATGCCCGCGATCGAGGCGGCGGGGGCGGGGCCCGCGGACGTCGCGACCATCTTTCTCGCCCAGCACAGCCTCGTCCCGCAATGGCCTTACACCACAGAGGTAGAGACGAGTGGCGACCTCGTCAAGGTGCGTTACGAACGACAGTTCACGGCCGGTGCGTACGGGCCCGCCTACCTGGTGGACGTCAACGGACAGCGGTACGGGCTCGAGGTCGACCTGAGCGGCAACCGTCCGGTGCTTGTCTCCGGTCTCCTCCCGGTCAACGTCGACCAGGCCAACTACACCATCATCTCCGCCGACGACGCGGTGCGGGCCGCGCTCGCGGCGGGGTCGCCCGGCGGCCCAAAGGTGACGCTCGACCACGCCGAGCTCGTCTACGTGCTCGTGCCGGCGGGCGACCACAGCTTCTACGAGCCCGCCATCCTCTTCACCGGGTCGCAGACGCTCAACGGTCAGGCCGTCCCCAGGCGCGTCCTCGTCCCGGCGGTCGATCCTTCGCAGCGCAACCCCTGATCCTGACCATCGGCCACTCGACGCGGTCGTTCGAAGACTTCCTCTCTTTGCTCCAGCGCCACGAGGTCCGGCTTCTCGTCGACGTGCGCACCGTGCCCGCCTCACGCCGGATGCCGCATTTCGCGAAGGCCGCCCTCGAGCGCTCGCTGCCGCCGCAAGGCGTCGAGTACATGCACGTGCCCGAGCTGGGCGGCCTGCGCAGGCCGCGACCGGATTCGATCAATACGGGGTGGCGCAACGTTTCCTTTCGCGGCTATGCGGACTACATGCAGACCGGCGAGTTCCGGAGCGCCGTCGACCACCTCATCGCCCTCGCCCCGGCGACGATCATGTGCGCCGAGGCGGTGCCGTGGCGGTGTCATCGCTCGCTCATCGCGGACGCGCTCCTGGTGCGTGGCGTGGACGTGAGGCACATCACCGGCGCCGGGGCTCCGGCCCCGCACAGGCTGACGCCGTTCGCCCGGGTCGAAGGCGGGCGCATCACCTATCCCCCGCCCGATACACTCCCGATCTAGAGGGGAAGTTGGGGAAGAAGCAGGTCCGGCAAGTCCGGCAGCAGATGCGACAAGTCCGGCCCAAGTCGGCGCCGGCGTCCAACGCCCAGGGCGCCACCCGGAAGCAGCGGGAACGGTACGTCCAGGCCGGCGGGATGCTCCAGGGTTACGCGCCCGACTACGTCATCCGGATCGGCTACTTCGCGATCGCCGCGGCGGTCGTGTGCGTCCTGGTCATCGCAGCCTGTCTCGTCTTCGTGCCCCCGATCTACGGCTGGCCGGTCGCCGTCGCGGCCGGGGTGGCCTGGGTGTTTCCGATCGCGCTGCTGGCGAGCTTCGTCGGGCCGGGTTTCCGGCTGGCGCTGAAAGACCGCAAGGCGGAGCCGCGAATCGTCCAGGGACAGCTCGTCGGCGCCAGCTCGGTGAGCACGTCGCTCGGCCTCGGCATGCTGATGGTCCAGACGCGCGGCGGCACGGAGCAGCTGCTGGTGCCGCCGGCGCGACTCAAGCAGGTGCCGGGCAACCAGGTGAACGTCGTGGTCACGGTGACGCCGAACCTGCACCACGTGAAATCGATCGGCGTGATGGGCCAGCGCATGGTCGGCCGTGTCGAACCGCCCGTGCCGCCGGTCATGCGCCGGCTCCAGCTGCTGCCGCTGTTGACGCCGCTTTCGCTCGCGCTCGCGGCGCTGATCGGCGACGAGGCGATCGCGCTCTCGCCCATCGAGACTTCGGTCCCGGCGCTCCACGCGCTGCTGGCCGTGCTGACGGGAGCGGTCCTGGCCGCCGCGGTCTACGGCGTGTCCTTCCTGCTGCAGCGCCGGATGATGAACGAAGTCCAGGCGCTGATGCCCAAGACCTAGGAGCTCGCCGGCTTCTCCGCGGGCTGGGGCTCTGGTTTCTTCTCCGGCACGGCGGGGGGCTTCGACTTCGGTGAGGCCACGGCCGGGATCAGCTTCTTGCGCTCGGGATACGTGGCGATCAGCAGCAGGCTGAAGGCCAGGCCGAAGATGACGGGGCCCAGCTGGAAGGCTTTCCCGTGCAGGGCCGAGATCACCTCGAAGATCACGACCACAGGGCCGTACAGGATGCCGGCCCGCACCCAGCCGATGGCGCCAGGCGGGTTGAAGGCGGCGACGATCAAGCCGACGCCGAGGACCGCGGCGGCCGCCGAGCCGTGCGTGCCCACCTGCTCGTCGACCGAGGAGAAGGACGTCACCAGCACCGTCCCCGCCGCCCCGACGACCAGGCCGGTTCCCATCAGCAGCAGCCCGACCGTCAGGATCGCCCGTCTCATGGCGGCGCCACTTTAGTGCTTCTGCCGAAAAACAGGTACCGGAAATCAGGTATCACCGGCTCGGTTTTGGGGTAGTTCCGACCTTTTGAGATCGGCCACCCAAACCTAGCCTGCTTCTTACGGCCGCCGGACGGCCGATATCCAGCAAGGAGGAAGTGAGATGCAGGCGACGGGAACACTCCAAGAGACGCGATTCTCGAAGGGCTTCGTCCTGGTCGTGATCGCCATGCTGTGCGCGCTCGTGCTCGGTGCGGCCGGTGGCTACGCCGCCCGGTCGGTCGGGCAGGCGAGCGGTGGCGCGGTCCAGACGCAGCACGTCAACGCCGGGCTGCTCGACCGCGGCGCGGACCGCGGCGGGATCGCCGTCCAGGGCGACCCCCAGTCGGACCTGACGCGCGTGCTGCCGACCGCGGGGCCCGCGGACCCGGCCATCGGCTACGACATCAGCCAGTGGGCTGGATCGAACCAGGGCCAGCCCGACCACGGCGTCATCCCCTGACGGCTCCCTCTACTCCAAGGAAGGGGCGGCCTGGCCGCCCCTTCCTTAAACTCGGTGAATGAGCGAAGTCCCGATCACTCCCGAGGGCCTGGAGGCCGTCCGCCGGGAGCACCACGAGCTGACCAGCCAGAAGCGCCCCAACATCGTGTCCAAGATCAAGGCGGCGCGCGAGCTGGGCGACCTCTCCGAGAACTTCGAGTACCACGCGGCCAAGAACGAGCAGGGCATGATGGAAGCCCGCATCCGCGAGCTCGAGGCGATCATCAAGAACCACGTCCTCATCGAGCGCACGGCGGGCGACGGCGAAGTCGGCATGGGCAGCACCGTGCGGTTCGCCGAAGACGGCGAGACCGAGGAGGAGACGTACCGCATCGTCGGGACGGCCGAAGCGGACCCTAAGGCCGGCACAGTCAGCTTCGAGTCGGCCGTCGGCAAGGCGCT
>DASSLL010000057.1:0-44061 GCA_035689485.1 Candidatus Dormiibacterota bacterium
CGGCAGCCGCTCGTAGTCGTCCCACCCCGACACGTCGTGCAGCCGGGAGCGCCAGAACTCGTTGGTCTTCAAGACCTCGCGCACGCCGGCCTGCAGCTTGCGCAGCTGCAGCGCCTTAATCGCGGACGGCTCGGTCGCCGATCTCAAGGACGGAGTCGAGAATCTCGAACGCTTCGTCCAGCTGCGCCTCGGTGATGCACAGCGGCGGGTTGGTCATGATCGTGTTCCACCTCACGAAGGTGTAGAGGCCGGCGTCGAGGAGCGCCGCCGAGATCGCCTTCATCTCCGGCGAAGTGCCGTTGAACGGAGCGAGCGGCTCGAGCGTCTGCCGGTCGCGCACCAGCTCGAGGCAGCCGAAAAGACCGATCGACCGCGTTGCGCCGACGCACGGGTGCCGCTCGCCCAGCAAGCGGTGCCGCCGCGCGAGCACCTCGCCCATGCGGGCGGCGTTTTCGACCATGCCGTCCTCCTCGTATGCCTGGAGCGTGCCGAGCGCCGCCGCGCAGCCCAGCGGGTGGCTGTTGTAGGTCAGGCCTCCGTAGAAGACGTGGTCGTCGAAGTAGGCCGCCACGCGGGGTCGCATGCCCACCGCCCCGAGCGGCACGTAAGAAGAGGTCAGGCCCTTGGCCATGGTGATCAGGTCCGGCACGACGCCCCAGTGGTCGACTGCGAACCAGCGGCCCGTGCGCCCGAAGCCGGTCATGACCTCGTCGCAGATCATCAGGATGCCGTACCGGTCGCAGATGGCCCGGACGCCCTGAAGGTAACCGTCGGGCGGGACGAGGATGCCGTTGGTGCCGGTGATCGGCTCGAGGATGAACGCCGCGATCGTGCCCGGGCCCTCGAGCTGGATCGTTTCCTCCAGGTCGGCCAGCGACTCCTCGACCGTGTCCCAGCCGCGCTGGATGCCGTGATACGGGTCCAGGACGTGGACGACCGATCCCGCCGCGCCCTCGTTGGCCCACCGTCGCGGGTCGCCCGTCGCCTGCACTGCGCTGCCCGTCGAGCCGTGGTACGACCGGTAGCGGGCGAGGATCTTCTGACGTCCCGTCACGGCCCGCGCGATCTTGATTGCGTTCTCGTTCGCGTCGGCGCCGGCGAGGGTGAAGAACACCTTGTCGATGTCGCCGGGCAGCAGCTCGGCCAGCTTCGCGCCCAGGCGGGCGCGGACCTCGGTGGCCATGAACGGGCTGATGTAGGGCAGCTGCTCCGCCTGCCTCTTGATCGCCTCGACGATCCGCGGATCGCCGTGCCCGGCATTCACGGACATCAGCTGGCTGTTGAAGTCCAGGAAGCGCCGGCCGTCGGCGGTGTGGAAGTAGACGCCCCTCGCGTCGACCACCGGCAGCGGGCTCAAGCCCGTCTGCGCGGACCAGTCGTAGAGCGTATGGCGCAGGCAGAGCTCGGTGATTTCCGTCCCGGTCAGCGCCTTCACGGCCTCCATGACCATCGCCTCAGATCGTACTCGCCCGCCTGTTTGACAACCCCTCCACCCGGTGTTATGACGTGCACGGACGAATCGGTCGTTTTCTGGGAGGAGGGGAAGCCCATGTATCCCGCCGCTTTCGACTATCGCGCCCCAACGAGCCTCGACGAAGCGCTTTCCATCCTGCAGCAGAAGGGCGAGGACGCCAAGGTCATGGCCGGCGGCCAGAGCCTGATCCCCCTGCTCAAGCTCCGCTTCTCACGCCCTGAGCTGGTCGTCGACCTGGCCCGCATCGGCGGCCTCAACACCGTGAAGCGCGACGACGGCCACATCGCCGTCGGGGCGCTCGTCCGGCACGCGGACATCGAGCGTCACCGCGAGCTCGGCGCGCTCGCTTCGCTGATGAACGAGACGGCGCACTGGGTCGCGGACCCGCTCGTCCGCAACCGCGGCACGCTGGTCGGCTCGGTCTGCCACGCGGACCCGGCGGGCGACTGGGGCAGCGTGCTCCTCGCCCTCGACGCGACGATCGTCGCCCGCTCGGCCAAAGGCGAGCGGCAGATCAAGGCCGACGGCTTCTTCACGGGGCCGCTGACCACGTCGCTGCGGGCGGACGAGGTGGTGACCGAGGTCCGCATCCCGGTCCCGAAGGGCCGCGCCGGAGGCGCATACAACAAGCTCGAGCGCAAGGTCGGCGACTTCGCCACGGTCGGCGTGGCCGTGCAGGTCGAGCTCGACGGCGATCGCATCAGCCGCGCCGGCATCGGCCTCACCGCGGTCGGCCCGCACAACATCAGGGCCATGGAGGCCGAGCGGTCGCTCCACGGCAAACCGGCCACCGACGAGGCCTTCGCCGAGGCCGGCCGCCTGGCCGCGGCGGCGGCTCAGCCGAACGCCGACATCCGCGGCAGCGCCGAGTACAAGAAGGACGTGGTCCGCGTCTTCGTCCAGCGAGGCCTGAAGACGGCGGTGCAGCGCGCGAGGGAGGGGAGGGCATGAATTCAGAAAGTCACAACCTGGTCGGGCTTGCCCGTAAAGTCACCATCCACGTCAACGGCGCCGAGCGCTCGGGCGACGTCGAGCCGCGCGTCCTGCTCGTCGACTTCCTGCGCAGCAACCTGCGCCTGACCGGGACGCACATCGGATGCGACACGTCTAGCTGCGGCGCGTGCACCGTCCTCGTCGACGGCGAGCCGGTCAAGTCGTGCACGCAGCTTGCCGTGCAGGTGAACGGCCGGCATATCACGACCGTCGAAGGCCTGGCCAGCGGCGCCACGCTGTCGCCGATGCAGGTCGGCTTCCACGAGGAGCACGGCCTCCAGTGCGGCTTCTGCACGCCGGGCATGATGCTCGTCGGCACGGCGCTGCTCGAGCGCAACCCGAACCCGACCGAAGAGGAGATCCGGTGGGCGATCAGCGGCAACCTCTGCCGCTGCACCGGCTACATGAACATCGTCAAGGCGATCAGGCACGCGGCCCAGCTGCGCGGGGCGGCCGAGGTCGTGCATCGCGAAGAGCACGCCGGCGCGGCGGCGGGAGGCGAATAGGCATGGCGACCGAGACCAAGCACATGCACGGCCGCATCGGGGAGCCGATCAAGCGCAAGGAAGACGCGCGCTTCATCCGCGGCAAGGGCAACTACCTCGACGACATCGAACTGCCTGGGATGCTGCACATGGCGATCCTGCGCAGCCCTCACGCGCACGCGCGCATCAAGTCCGTCGACACTGCCGCGGCGTCGGCGATGCCCGGCGTGATCGCGGTGGTGACGGGCGAGCTGATGGCGCAGCACAAGCTCGCGTGGATGCCGACGCTCAGCTACGACACGCAGGCGGTGCTGGCCACCGACAAGGTGAGGTTCCAGGGCCAGGAGGTGGCCGCGGTCATCGCCGAGACGCTCTATCAGGCCGAGGACGCGCGCGACGCGGTCGAGGTCGACTACGAGATCCTGCCCGCGATCACGAGCCCGAACCAGGCCAAGGAGGCGGGCGCTGTCCTGATCCGCGACGACAAGGAGAACCAGAAGGACAACCACATCTATCACTGGGAGTCGGGCGACCAGGCGACGACGCAGGCCGCGTTTGCCACGGCCCACAAGGTGATTCGACTCCACACCTTCTACCCGCGCTGCCACCCCGCGCCGATGGAGACCTGCGGCATCGTGGCCGACGTCAACGGCGCGACGGGCAGGGCGACCATCTACATGACCAGCCAGGCGCCACACCTGCACCGCACGGTCTTTGCGCTGGTGGCCGGCCTGCCCGAGGAGAACATCCGCATCATCTCGCCTGACATCGGCGGAGGCTTCGGCAACAAGGTGCCGGTGTATCCGGGCTACGTGGTCGCGACGGCGGCGAGCCTCTTGATCGGACGGCCGGTGAAATGGGTCGAGGACCGCACCGAGAACCTGATCTCGACCGGCTTCGCGCGCGACTTCCACATGACCGGTGACCTGGCGGTGGACAAGGACGGCCGGATGCTCGCGCTGCGCGTGCACCTGGACAGCGACAACGGCGCGTTCTTCTCCGACGCCCAGCCGACGAAGGTGAAGGCGGGCCTCTTCCACATCGTCACCGGCTCGTACGACATCCCGACCGCGCATGTCACGGCGGACGGCTACTACACCAACAAGGCGCCGGGCGGCGTCGCCTACCGCTGCTCGTTCCGCGTCACCGAGGCCAGCTACATGATCGAGCGCCTGGTGACCAACGCCGCGATCGAGCTGGGCATGGACCAGGCCGAATTCCGCAAGAAGAACTTCATCAAGAAAGAGCAGTTCCCGTACCACTCGGCGACCGGCTGGGTCTACGACTCGGGCGACTACCACAAGGCGATGGACGTCGCGCTCGAGCAGCTCGGCTACGAGGAGCTGCGCAAGGATGTCGAAGCGCGGCGCAAGAAGGGCGAGGTGACCGGCATCGGCATCGCCTCCTTCACCGAGGTCGTGGGCGCCGGCCACGGCAAGGACTTCGACCTCCTCGGCGTCGCCATGTTCGACAGCGCCGAGCTGCGAGTGCACCCGACCGGCAAGGCGCTGCTGCGCATGGGCACCAAGTCGCAGGGACAGGGCCACGAGACGACGTATGCGCAGATCGTGACCGAGGAGCTGGGCATCCCGGCGGCCGACGTCCTGGTCGAAGAGGGCGACACGGACACGGCCCCGTACGGCCTCGGCACCTATGCGTCGCGGTCGACGCCCGTTTCGGGCGCCGCCACCGCCATGGTTTCGCGCAAGCTGCGCGACAAGGCGCGCAAGATCGCCGGCCACCTGCTGGAGGCGGCCGAGGAAGACATCGAATTCGACGCTGGACGCTTCTACGTGAAGGGCTCGCCGGACAGGGCCAAGACGATCCAGGAGATCTCCTTCGCCGCGTACAGCACCAACCTGCCCGAAGGGATGGAGCCCGGCCTCGAGGGCGTGCACTACTACGACCCGCCGAACATGACCTACCCGTTCGGCACCTACGCCGTGGTGGTGGACGTCGACAAGGGCACGGGCCAGGTCAAGGTGCGCCGCATGGTCGCGGTCGACGACTGCGGCGTGCGCATCAACCCGATGATCGTCGAGGGCCAGATCCACGGCGGCCTGGCCGAGGGCTTCGGCATCGCCTTCATGCAGCTGATCACGTTCGACGCCGACGGCAACTGCATCGGCTCCAACTTCACGGACTACCTGCTGCCGACGGCGGTCGAGACGCCGAACTTCGAGCTCGGCGAGACGGTCACGCCGTCGCCTCACCACCCGCTGGGCGCCAAGGGCGTCGGCGAGTCGCCGACCGTCGGTTCTCCGGCCGCTTACGTAAACGCCGTCATCGACGCGCTGTCGCCGTATGGTGTGCGCAACATCGACATGCCGGTCACGCCGGACAAGGTGTGGGCGGCTTTGCGCGCCGCGGGAGTCAACGAATAAGCGACGAGATCCTCGACCTGCTGAACGAGTACGAGGCCGCGGGCACGCCGTGCGTGCTCGCGACCGTCGTCCGGTGCGAAGCCCCGACCTCGGCGCGCCCTGGCGACAAGGCGGTGATCACGGCGGACGGCCGGCTGCGCGGCTGGATCGGCGGCAGCTGCTCCGAGCCCGTCGTGCGCCGCGAGGCGCTGCGGGCGCTTGCCGACGGGACGCCGCAGCTCGTCCACATCCTCGGCGACGCGGGCGAGGTGAAGCAGTCGCGCAAGCGCGGCGAGCTCTCGATCGCCACCACCTGCCCCAGCGGCGGGTCGCTCGACATCTTCATCGAGCCGCGGCTGCCCAAGCCTTTGCTCGTCGTCTTCGGCGACAGCCCGGCCGCGGACACGCTCGTCCGGCTGGCCGAGCTTTGCGGCTTTCGCACGCGCGCCGTGCACCAGGCTGAGCTGGCGACGCTCGAGATTCCCCCAGGCGGGGCCCACGCCGTCGTGGCGACGATGGGCCACTTCGACGAGGAGGCGCTCGAAGCCGCGCTCAGCCACCCTCACCTGGACGTCAGCCTCATCGCCAGCACGCGGCGCTCGGCCGCGGTGCGCGACGCGCTGCTCGGCCGCGGGCTTGCCGCCGCCGACCTCGCGCGGGTGCACACGCCCGCCGGGCGCGTCCGCGGCGGCACCCAGCAGGAGATCGCGCTGCTGGCGCTGGCGGACGTCGTAGCCACCCGGCGCAAGGGCGGAGCGGCCAGGGCTGCCGCGGTCGAGGTCGCACCGGTCACGTTCGTCACCGACCCGGTGTGCGGCATGACCGTCGACCCCCTCAGCAGCCAGCACCGGGCGACGTATGCCGGGCGCGACTATTGGTTCTGCGCCGCGGGCTGCAAGCTGGAGTTCGAGAAGGATCCCGAGCGCTACAAGCGGCCGGTGGAGGCTTAACCGCTACTCCAGCGCCGCGAGCATCTTCTTCAGCAGGGCCGCGAGCTCCCGCGCCTCGGCCGCGTCGAGCCCCTGCACCAGCTCACGCTCAGTCGACGTGTTGGCCTGCACGGCCTGGTCGAGCACCGACCGGCCTTCGTCGGTGAGCTCGACGATCACGCCCCTGCGGTCGTTGGGGTGGCGGATGCGGCGCACCAGGCCGCGCTTCTCCAGGCGGTCGAGCCGGCTCGTGATCCCGGCCGACGAGAGCATCAGGCCCTTGAAAAGCTGGGTCGGCGACAGCTGGTTGGGCGGGCCGGCGATGCGCAGCGCGCTCAGCACGCCGACGTCGCCGCGGTTGAGGCCGAAGCGGCCGAAGGCCTCCTCCTGCCGGCGGGAGATGTACAGCGCGAGCCGGGAGACGCGCGCGGTCACCTGGTACGGCGCGGCGTCCACGCCGGGGACCACCGCCGCCAGGCTCCGCAGCACGGAGTCGGTCCAGTCCTCGCCCATCGACCTCGCGAGTATATGGAATAGGTCTCACGAGGCAAAGATTCTCGTTGCCATGTATCTCGAAATCGAGGAATCTCTCTCGGCGGGGTACACTCCGGCGCTCGACGAGTTCGACCGCATCTACGCCTTCCTCCACTCCCGCGTCGGCAACCGCTTCGACGCCGAAGACCTCACGCAGCAGGTCGCCCTGAAGGCGCTGCCCCGGCTGCGCGAGGGAGCACCGCCCGAGTCGGTGCGCGCATACCTGTACGCGACGGCCCGTTCGGTGCTGGCCGTGTTCTGGTCAGACCGCCTGCGCCTGCCGGAGTCGGAGCTTTCCTTCGAAATCCCCGACGGCAACGACCGGTCGTCGCCGGAACCCTCGGCCGAATCCGCGGCATGGCTCGAAAGGACGCTGTCGGCCCTGCCGGCGCACTACCGCCGCGTGCTGGAGCTGCGCTTCCTGCAGGGCCGGTCGATACGCGAGGCCGCCAACGAGATGCAGCGCACGGAAGGCGCCCTGAAGGTGATGCAGCTCCGCGCTCTGCGCGCGGCGGCGCGGCAGCCTACTGCGCCGACTCCGAGCCGCCCAGCACGTCGCCCGCGCGCAGTCGTTCCAGGCTCTGCATCCGTGACTCTGCCCGCGGTCCCAGTCGCCTGAGGACGGCGCCCACCACCGCCTCGACGACCGCCATCGCGCCGACGAGCGAATCGAAGGGACCGACCGTCTCGACGCTCGTGACCAGGACCTGGCGCGAGAACGCCGACGCAGGCGACAGCCACGGGTCGGTGAACAGGATGACGCTGCATCCCCGCGCCGCGGCGACGCGCGCGCACTCGATCGTGTCCGGCTGGTAGCGCCGGTAGTCGAAGACGACGAGCACGTCCGTCTTGCGCATGTCGATGAGCTGCTGCGCCGGGGCGGCGCGCTCGGTGTCGACCAGGCCGATGCCGGGGCGCAGCAGGTGCAGCTGGCCGGCCATGTAGCGGGCGAGGGTCGCGCTGACCCGGCCGCCGAGGATCATGACCCGTCGCCGCACGTCGGCCAGCAGCTCCACGGCCTCCTTCATGTCGCGTTCCGAGAGCAGCTCGAGCGTCGCCTTCAAGTTGTGGGTCGAGGCTTCGAGGGCCGCGCTGACGGCCGAGTCCTGCTTCGGCTCGTCGCGATACCTCGCCAGGGGCGAGCTGAGGCGCGCCTGGACCTCGTGGCGCAGGCTCTCCTGGAACTCGGGGTAGCCGCGGAAGCCGAGCTTGGTGATGAAGCGGGTCACGGTGGGAGGGCTGACGCCGGCACGCTCGGCGAACCGGGCCACGCTCTCGAGGCCGGCGATCGGGTAGCTGGCCAGGAGCACGCGGGCGAGGCGGCGCTCGGCGGGGCTGAGGGTGTCGAGGCGCTGACGCACGACCTCGCCGACGCGCGAGTCGTTGGCGCCGACCTTGGTGACGTTTGTTACATCCTGCCCCAAAACGAACGCTCCAGTAACGTTCCTTGACAACTCGGCGGGCGGCTGCTAGCTTCGCCCCAAAGTCGCTAGGGGAAGGCTACTAGGGAGGGCCAGCTAATGAGCGTTCAGGCGCACAGTTCCGACGTCGAGACCCTGCACCGCCTGGGCTACGCCCAGGAGCTGCGCCGGCGGATGAGCGGGTTCTCCAACTTCGCGATCTCGTTCACCATCATCTCGATCCTTTCCGGCTGTCTCACCCTGTACGGCTACGGGATGAACACCGGCGGTCCCGTGATCATGAACATCGGTTGGCCGGTGGTCGGGCTCTTCGTTCTCATGGTCGGACTCGCCATGGCCGAGGTCTGCTCCAACTTCCCGACGGCGGGTGGGCTGTACTACTGGGCGGCCAAGCTCGGCGGCAAGAACGGCCCCGCCTGGAGCTGGTTCACGGGCTGGTTCAACCTGCTCGGCCAGGTCGGCATCACGGCCGGCATCGACTTCGGCCTGGCGCTCTTCGCCGACGCCCTCCTGAACGCCCTTTTCAACTACCCCACGGCGCCGATCTGGATCGTCGTCCTCTACACGATCGTGCTGGCCGCCCATGGCGCGCTGAACACCTTTGGCGTCGGCCTCGTGGCGCTGCTCAACGACATCTCGGTGTGGTGGCACCTCATCGGCGTCGCCATCATCTTCATCGTCCTGTTCTTCGTGCCGGCCAAGCACCAGACGATCTCCTACATCTTCACGGGATTCGTGAACAACACAGGATTCGGCAGCTCCATCTACGTGTTCTTGATCGGGCTGCTGCTCGCCCAGTACACGTTCACGGGCTATGACGCATCGGCCCACCTCACCGAGGAGACGCACAACGCAGCCCGCTCCGGTCCGCGAGGCATCGTCTGGTCGATCATCGTCTCGCTGATCGCGGGTTGGGTTCTGCTCATCGCCGTGACGGGTGCGATCCAGAACTACAGCGCTGAAGCAACCGCCACGACGCCGGGCGCCCAGATCTTTCTCGACGCCGCCGGCCACAACCTCGGTCTGTTCCTGCTGTTCATCATCGTGGGCGCGCAGTTCTACTGCGGCATGTCTTCGGTGACGTCGAACTCGCGAATGCTGTACGCGTTCTCGCGTGACGGCGCGATGCCTGGCTCCGAGTTCTGGCACCGCATCAACCCCCGCACGAGGACTCCGACCAACTCGATCATCTTCGCCACGGTAGGCGCCTGGATCCTGGGCCTCCCGTACCTGTGGAGCCCCGTGGCCTACGCCGCAGTGACGTCCATCGCGGTGATCGGCCTCTATATCGCGTACGGCATCCCGATCCTGCTCCGCCTGCTGGCCGGAGAGAAGTTCCAGCGAGGCCCGTGGCACCTGGGGCGGTACAGCTACGTGGTGGGCTGGATCGCCGTGGTCTGGATCGCGTTCATCGCGATTTTGTTCATCCTGCCCCAGCTCGCGCCCGGCACCACCTTGACGACCTTCAACTACTCGATCGTCGCCGTCGCGGTGGTCGTCCTGTACTCGGGCGGCTACTGGTTCCTCTCGGCGAAGAACTGGTTCAAAGGCCCGAAGGTCCAGGGCACGGCGGAAGAGCTGGCCAAGATCGAGGCCGAGCTCGAGGCCGTGGGCGCGTCGGCCGAGCCGTTTGGGGCAGGCACGCAATAGCGCGGGTGTCCCCGAAACCAAAGATCGCGATCACGGTCAGCCCGAAGAGGGGCGAGACCTACTACGGGCCGTACCGCAAAGCGGTGGAGGCGGCGGGCGCGGAGCCGGTGGAGCTCCCGCCCGGCACCTCCGCGCTGCCGGAGGTGGACGGCCTGCTCCTCCCTGGCGGTTGGGACGTCGACCCCGCCTTCTACGGCGAGATGAAGGACGACAAGGTCGGGCCGATCGACCGCGACCTGGACGAGACGGAGCTCCGCCTGTTCCAGCAGGCGCGCGACCGGGAGCTGCCGGTCCTCGGCATCTGCCGCGGCCAGCAGGTCATCAACGTCGCCCTGGGCGGGACGCTCGTGCAGCACCTGGACGACCACGACGTCCGCGGGTTCGGCCGCAGCCACCTTGCCCACACCATCGAGGTCGACCCCTCGTCCGAGCTAGGGCACGCGGCGGGCGAGCACAAGATCCGCGTCAACAGCTTCCACCACCAGGCCATCCGGCGCCTGGCGCCGGGCCTCCACCAGACGGCCAAGGGCGAGGACGGCACGGTCGAAGGCGTCGAGTCCGACGACGGGCTTATCGTTGCGGTGCAGTGCCACCCCGAAGAGCTGACGACCGACCTCCCGTGGGCGCGCAAGCTCTTCGAGCGCTTCGTCGCCCGTGCGCGCGGCCGCAAAGCCCGCCGCTAGGCACGGCCACATGCTGACCAAAGAGCACCTCGCCCACCAGGTGTCGGAGGGCGCGGTCGACACGGTCATCGTCGCCTTCACCGACATGCAGGGCCGGCTGATGGGCAAGCGCCTGGACGCGGAGTACTTCGTCGACACCTCGTATCACGGCGAGTCCACAGAAGGCTGCAACTACCTCCTCACGGTGGACATGGAGATGGACCCGGTGCAGGGCTACGAGATGGCCAACTGGGGCCAGGGCTACGGCGACTTCGACCTGGTGCCCGACTTCAACACCCTGCGCACCATCCCATGGCTGGACGGCACGGCCATGGTGCTGTGCGACGTGGCGTGGCACGACGGGTCGCCCGTGCGACCCTCGCCCCGGCAGGTCCTGCGCGCGCAGGTGGAGCGAGCGCGCAAGCTCGGTTACGAGCCCATGTTCGGCTCCGAGCTCGAGTTCTTCCTCTTGAAGGAGACCTTCGCCGAGGCGCACGCCAAGAGCTACATCGACCTCACGCCCTCGGTCCCTTACATCCTCGACTACCACATCCTTGCCACGACCTATGACGAGCCGTTCATCGGCGCTGTGCGTAAGGCCATGAAGGCCGCCGGCATCCCGGTCGAGAGCTCGAAGGGCGAGGCGTGGCCGGGCCAGCAGGAGATCAACTTCCGGTTCGCCGACGCGCTGACGATGGCCGACAACCACGTCATCTACAAAAACGGAATCAAGGAGATGGCGCAGCAGCACGGCGTGTCGGTGACGTTCATGGCCAAGCCCGATCACCGCTGGATCGGTTCATCGTGCCACGTGCACTCGAGCCTGTGGAAGGACGACCGCAACGTGTTCGACGGCGAGTCCGACGTCTTCAAGCACTATCTCGCCGGGCACATCGCGTACGCGTCGGAGCTCGCGATCTTTCTCGCGCCCAACGTCAACTCGTACAAGCGCTACGCCGCGGGCTCCTGGGCGCCGACCACCCTGGCGTGGGGCCACGACAACCGGACGTGCGGCTTCCGGATCGTCGGCCACGGCCAGCACCTGCGCACGGAGTCGCGCATCCCCGGCGCGGACGTCAACCCATATCTGTGCTTCGCGGCCCTTCTCGCCGCCGGGCTGCGCGGGATCGAGGAGAAGCTGTCGCTGCCGCCTGAGTTCAAGGGCAACGCGTACGAGTCGGACGTGCAGCGGTTCCCGCACGCGCTTCGGGACGCGATCGCCCAGCTCGAAGGCGGCAAGATGGCGCGGGCCGCGTTCGGCGACGACGTCGTCGACCACTACCTCAATTACGCCCGGACCGAGCAGGCGCTGTTCGACAAGGTCGTGACCACCTACGAGCGCGAGCGGCTCTTCGAACGTGGCTAACCGGCTCGCGGGCAAGGTCGCGGTCATCACCGGCGCCGCCGGTGGGATCGGACGCGAGGCGGCTCTGCTCTTCTCGGAGGAGGGCGCGCGGGTCTGCGTCGCCGACGTGGGCCGCGAGGCGGGGGAGAAGACCGCGTCCGAGTGCCGCGACGCGTTCTTCTTCGCCGCCGACGTCAGCAACCCTTCGAGCGTGCAGGCGATGTACGCGGAGACAGAGAAGCGCTACGGCCGGATCGACGTGCTGTACAACAACGCGGGCATCATGCCGGCGGACGATGACTCGATCCTCATCACCGAGCCCGACGCGTGGGACCGGGTGCAGGCGGTGAACGCGCGCGGCGTGTACCTGTGCTGCAAGTACGGGATCCCTTATCTGTTGAAGGTGGGTGGTGGGTCGGTGATCAACGTGGCGTCCTTCGTCGCGCTGGTCGGAGCGGCGACGTCGCAGATCGCCTACACCGCGTCCAAGGGGGCTGTGCTGTCGATGAGCCGCGAGCTCGGTGTCCAGTTCGCGCGCCAGGGCGTGCGTGTGAACGCGCTGTGCCCGGGCCCGGTGGAGACGCCGCTCTTGATGCGCATCTTCAACGAGGATCCGGGCGCTTATCAGCGGCGGCGCGTGCACCTGCCCATGGGGCGGCTGGCGAAGGCGCGAGAGATCGCCAACGCGGCGCTGTTCCTGGCGAGCGACGAATCGTCGTACGTCAACGGGGCGACGTTCCTGGTCGACGGCGGCCTGACCGCGGCGTATGTAACTCCCGAATAGCCGCGCCCGAAGTACTCCAGACAATCTTCATGTAAATTGGGTTGCGTGATCGTACATTCGTTCGTACGATCGACGCATGATCGATCCGGTCTCTCTGGGCGAGCAGATCGCCCGCCGACTCGTGGAGGTTCGTCGCTCCATCGACGATCTGGAGCTCGAGTTCGCTCGACTGGCGACCGAGTTCGACAGAACGAGGTGGTGGGACGACGAAGGCTTCAACACCGCCGGAGACTGGATCCGATTCAACTGTCACATGAACTCGCATGCGGTCGTGAACGCTTTCGCCGTCGGCGCCACCGAGCGCGAAATGCCCGCCACGATGGAGGCCGTGCGTGCGGGCGAGATCGGCTTTGCACACGTGGCGACGATGGCCCGCACGGCATGTGACGTCGGCGGCGCGTTCGATGAGAACAAGCTCCTGCCGCTCGCCAAGGAACATTCGCCCGGGAAGTTCTTCCACAAGTGCGTGCACTACCGGCACGCGGTCGATGCCGAGGGGTACAACCGCGATCAGGAGCGGTTGGCCGAAGAGCGCGGGCTGCGGCTGAACACGGCTCAGGACGGCTGTCTGCTGATCAGCGGCCTGCTCGATCCTGTCGGCGGCGCGGTCGTGCGCGCCGCGCTCGAGCCGCTGGCCCGGCCCTCCGGCGCCCATGACGACCGCACTCTTGACAAGCGCAACGCCGACGCGCTCGTCGAGCTGGCCTCGGGCGGCAAGCCGGCCGGCGTTCAGATCACGGCCACGCTGGAGACGCTTCAGGGTTTGCCTGGCGCGGCGGCCGGCGAGATGGACCGGTCGGCCCCTGTCTCGTCAGCGACCACGCAGCGGCTCGCATGCGACGCGACGATCACGCGCGTCCTGCTGAGCCAGGATTCCCTGGTCGTCGACGTCGGCCGTTCGAAGCGTGTCGTCGACGGCGCCCTGCGCACGGCGCTGACGGTGCGCGACAAGCACTGCCAGTGGCCCGAGTGCGAGCGTCCGGCGTCGTGGTGCGATGGGCACCACCTGGTCCACTGGATAAATGGCGGCGAGACGAATCTCGAGAACTGCATGTTGCTCTGCAAGCGCCATCACCGCATGGTCCACGAAGGCGGATGGCAGATCGTCAAGACCGATGAGGGGGAGATCTTCTCCGTTGCGCCGACGGTCACGTTCGGCGTGGCGAGAGGTCCGGACTAGGGCGTAACCGGGCGCTGTATCTCCAGGCGTGCGCAAGCTCTTCGTCGGACTCGTGACCATGATCGTGGTGTCATGCGGCGGCTCGTCACCCGCCTCGTCGTCGCCCGCAACGACGCCCGCGGCCACGCCCGCCGGACCGGCGACGGTCGCAGTGGCCAGCAATGCGAAGCTCGGCCAGATCCTGGTCGACGGCAGTGGCCGGACGCTGTACCTGTTCGAGGCGGACAAGAGCTCGAGCTCGACCTGCTACAGCGCCTGCGCTCAGTACTGGCCGCCGGTGCTGACCAACGGCGCTCCCGTGGCTGGATCGGGTGCGAAGGCGGCGCTGCTCGGCACGACGACTCGCAACGACGGCGCCGTCGAGGTGACGTACAACGGCCACCCGCTGTACTACGTGGTCACCGATCACAATCCCGGGGATGCGACGGGGCAGGCGGTCAGCAACTACGGAGCCCCCTGGTACGTCCTCGGGCCCGACGGGAACAAGATCGCCGGCTGACCCCCGCAGGGGCATCGTCCGCGATGCCCTGGGCATCGCCGTCGCGAGCGGAGCGTACGCGGTCTCGTTCGGCGCCATCTCCGTGGCCGCGGGTCTCTCGGTGCTCCAGACCTGCGCCCTCTCGGTTCTGATGTTCACCGGCGCTTCGCAGTTCGCGCTCGCGGGGGTGGTCGGCGCCGGCGGAAGCGTATGGGCCGGCGCGGTGGCGGCGGCACTGCTCGGCTCGCGCAATGCCCTTTACGGGCTGCGCCTGTCGTCCGTGCTCAACCGGGGCGGACCACGCAGCTTCATCGCCGCGCAATTCGTGATCGACGAGACCACCGCGATGGCGATCGCTCGTGACGACCCGGCACTGAGCCGGTTCGCGTTCTGGTCGACCGGACTCGCGCTGTTCGTCCTGTGGAACACGGGGACCGTTGCGGGCGCGCTTGCCGCCCACGCGATCGCCGACCCGAAGGTCTTCGGTCTCGACGCCGCGCCGCCGGCCGCCTTCCTCGCCCTCCTGGCTCCGCGGCTTCGCGCCCGCGAGCCCCTGGCCATCGCGATGGCGTCCGCGGTGGTGGCCGTGGCTGTCCTACCGTTCGTGCCCGCCGGCGTCCCCCTGCTCGTGGTCGCGTTGCTGGTCGCGGTCTACGGGTTGACGCGGTGATCTGGGCCGGCGTTCTGGCCGCCTCGGCGGCGTGCTACGGGCTCAAGCTGGCCGGCCTGTCGCTCCCGCAGCGGTGGCTCAGCGCGCCGCGGATCCAGCGCACGGTGCCGCTGATCCCGGTCGCGCTGCTCGCGGCGCTCGTCGGCACGCAGACGTTTTCGACGGGCAGACACCTGGTGCTCGACGTGCGCGCCGCGGCACTCGTGGTCGCCATGGCGGCCGTGCTGCTGCGCGCGCCGTTCCTTGTCGTCGTGGTTGTCGCGGCCGCCACGGCCGCGCTGCTGCGCCTGCTCTAACCTGCAGCGCGTGGCCATTCGCGTCGAAGCCGTGACCGAAGCGACGGCCGACATCCACGCCGCCTTGGCGCGCTTGCTGCCGCAGCTCAACCCGCGACTGACGGTCCCGGACATGGAGAGACTGCGCCGCCTGGTGGCCGACCCGGCCGCCGTCCTGCTGGTCGCCCGCGACGGCGACGAGATCGTCGGCACGACCACGGTCATCGTCTACACGACGCCGTTCTGGATCAAGGCCCGACTCGACGAGGTCGTCGTCGACGCGAGCGCCCGCGGCAAGGGGGTCGGTGAGGAGCTCGTCAGGGCTGCGCTCGACGTCGGGCGGCGGCGTGGCGCTCAGGTCGCGGAGCTGCAGTCGGGCCGGGGTCCGAACCGTGCCGCCGCTCACAGGCTGTACGAGCGCCTCGGTTTCAAGATCCGCGACAGCGACGTGATGCGCATCGAGCTCGAGTAGCGGCCGGCGACCGCAGGGGCCAGTCAGTCGCGCGCAGTGAGCTTCTCCAGCCTGTCGACGTACGAGGCCATGGTCGCGAAGGCCGATTCGACCGGCTCGGGCGAGGTCATGTCCACGCCCGCCATGCGCAGCCCTTCGAGGGGATACATCGACCCCCCGCTCTTCAGGAACGCCAGGTACGACTCCACCGCCTCCTGATCCCCGGCCGCCACGCGGCCGACCAGGTGGTCCGCCGCCGCGATCCCGGTGGCGTACTGGTAGACGTAGAAGTTGCTGTACAGGTGGGTGTGGAACTGCGCCCACGTCGAGCCGATGCGCGCGCGGTCCTGCTCGCTCACCTCGACCTCCGACCCATACACCTCGAGCATCAGCTCCGCCATCAGGCCGTTCAAGTACTCGGCGGTCAGCGCACCGCCACCCTCCGCCCGTTCGTGGATCGCCAGCTCGAGCCGCGCGAGCGACGGCATGATGAAGAAGTAGCGGTAGAAGTTCGACATCGCCTCTTCGATGACCGCCAGCTGAAAGGCCGGGTCCGTTCTGGTCGCGAGGAGGTGGCGGCGCGTGAGCGCCTGGTGCATGTTCGACGCGACCTCGGCCTGGAACAGCCCGTAGTTCGAGTAGACGTAAGGCTGCGTGCCGCGCGTGTGGTACGAGTGCATCGAGTGCCCGAGCTCGTGCGCAAGCGTGCTCATCGAGAAGACGTCGTCGTTGTAGCTCATGAAGATGAACGGCCTCGTGTCCATCGCGCCGGTCGAAAAAGCGCCCATGCGCTTGCCCTTGTTGGGATAGACGTCGACCCAGCGGTCCTCGAAGGCGCCACGGCGAAGGATGCGGACGTACTCGTCGCCGAGCGGCGCCACGCCCTGCGCCACCCACTCGACCGCCTCCTCGTAAGGGACCTCGATCGTCTCCGGCGAAAGCAGTGCCCGCGTGTCGTAGGGCTTGAGGACCTCCAGCCCGAGCGCCTGGCGCCGGACGCGCCAGTAGCGGTGCCAGGTGCCGATGTGCTCCTGGAACGCGCGCAGCATGTTGTGGAACACCGCGGTCGGAATGTGCGCAGGTTCGAGCGCCGCCTCCAGTGAGGACGCGTATCCGCGCGCGCGCGCGAAGAACACGTCTCGTTTGACGCCGCCCGCCAGGCTCGCCGCCATGGCGTGCTGCATCGCCAGGTGCTGGTCGGCGTAGCTCTCGAAGGCGCTGCGCCTCAGCTCACGGTCGGGGCTGGTCAGGAGGTTCGCGATCGTCCCCTGCGCGACCTCGTGCAGGTCGCCCTTCGAGTCGACCGCCGGTGGAAACCTGAGGTCGGTGTTGGCGAGCACGCCGTGCACCGACAGCGCGGTGGCCAGCGGGTCGGACACCTGTGTCAGGAGCTGCTCGACCTCGGCGCTCCGGATGCGCTTCTCGAGCTTCTCCAGGCGGTCGAAATAGTGACCGAGGTGGGCGAGCCGCGACGACGTGTTGACCCATTCGCGGAGCCTGGGGAGGCCGATGGCCAGCATCTCCGGGACCGCGAACGACGAAGCGGCGCCGAGCTGCGCGATCACGGTGCGCGTCCGGTCGGCGCGCGCGGCCGCGCCCTGGTTGGTGACGTCGGTCGAGTACTCCATGTTGGTGTAGACCACGACCTTCGCCATCAGCCTGTGAGCGCGCTCGTTGGCGTCGAACCAGTCCGCAAGGGTGTCCGGCGAGTCGCCCAGGTGGCCCTTGAACTCCTGCAGGTCGGGCAGGCGGGCCAGGATCGTGGACACGGCCTGCTCCCAGGCCCCCTCGTCGGCGAAGACGCTTTCGGCGTCCCACGTGAATCGCCGGTCGACTTCCGATCGCGCCGGCAGTGGGCCGCTCACGGCCGATTAGTAGCATGGTCTCGATGCCGCGTGCCAGGAGCAACGGAATCGAGCTCGAGTACGACGTCTCCGGCCGTCCGGACGGGGTGCCGCTGCTGCTCGTCGGCGGCCTCGGCACCCAGCTCGTCAGCTGGGACGAGGGGTTCTGCGAGCTGCTCGCCGCCCACGGCTTCCGCGTCATCCGCTTCGACAACCGCGACGCCGGTCTGTCGACGTGGCCGGAGGAGGAGTACACCTTGGACGACATGGCGGCCGACACCGTCGGCCTGCTCGACGCGCTCGGCATTCGCGCCGCGCATGTCGTCGGCGCGTCGATGGGCGGGTTCATCGCCCAGCTGGTGGCGCTGAAGCATCCCGATCGAGTGCTTTCGCTCACCTCGATGATCTCCGGCCCCAACGGCGCCGACCAGGTCCGCCCAACGCCGGAAGCCCAGGCCCTGCTCCTGGCGCCGGTGCCGCCGACGCACGAGGAGCGGGTGCAGCTCGCGCTCACCTCCAAGCGGACGCTGCTGGGCCCCGGCGACCCCTACGACGAGGCGTACGAGAGGGCCAAAGCGGTGCGGGCGATCGATCGCGCGTACCATCCCGCCGGCTTCGCGCGGCAGCTGAGGGCCATCGTCGCCGCCCCGAGCCGGCTGGAGCGGCTGCGCTCCCTGCGCCTGCCGGTGCTGGTCGTCCACGGCGACGCGGACATCCTGGTGCCGGTCGACAACGGCAGGAGGGTCGCCGCCGCGGTCCCCGGCGCGCGCTGGCTGGAGATCCCAGGCATGGGTCACGACGTCCCGCGGCGAGTGTGGCCGCAGGTCGTCGACGCCATCGCCGCGATCGCCGGTGTCAGCGCGGTGCGGTGAGCGGTCTCAATCCGGCGATCGCTTTTCTCGCCGGCCTCGCGTCGTTTGTCTCTCCGTGTGTGCTGCCTCTCGTCCCGGCCTACCTTGCGTACCTCGGTGCGCGTCGCGCGGGCGCCGACTCCATCGCCGTCGCGGGGGCGGCGTTCGTGGCCGGCCTGTCCCTCATCTTCATCCTCTTTTTCTATGTCTTCTCGCTCGCCGTTCAGCCGATCCGCGCCTTCGTGCCCGTCCTCGCGGGCGTGCTGGTGATCCTCTTCGCGCTTCAGGTCGCGGGATTCGTCCGCCTGCCGCTGCTGTGGACCGAGTACCGCGTCATGAAGACCGCGCCGCAAGGCGGTGGCGCGGCCGGCGGCTTCCTGCTGGGCATGGGCTTCGCCAGCGGCTGGACGCCTTGCATCGGGGTGACGCTCGGCGCGGTGCTGAGCTCCGCAGTGACCGCCGGCACGACGCCGCAGGGCCTCAGCCTGATGCTCGCCTACTGCCTGGGGCTGGGCCTGCCGTTCATCGCGCTCGCCTTCGCCCTCGGCTGGACACGTCCGCTGCTGCAGTTCGTCAACGGCCACCGGCGCGCCATCGACCTGGCGTCGGCGGCCGTGCTGCTCGTGATGGGCGTGCTGCTGCTGACGAACCGGCTGACATGGCTGTCGGCCGGCCTGACGCAGCTCGTCCCCTCGTGGCCGTCACCCACGCTCTGAGGCCATCAGGCATACCCGCGGCGGGTGAAGACCATCGGCGCGACGCCGTCGCGGCGCTCGCCCTCGGTCACCTGGCCGATGACGACCCAGTGGTCGCCGGCCTCGATGGTGTCGCGCAGCGCGCACACCGCGTAGGCGACGGAGTCGGCCTCGAGTATCGGGCCGCCGAGGGCTGACTCCGGACGCCGCCAGCCGAGGCCGTCGAACTTGTCCGACAGCTTGGTCGCCATCCGTCTCGCCAGCGTCTCGCGGCCGGCGGCCAGGATGTTGGCGGTGAACCCGCCGGTCTGCTGCACGGCGGGCAGCGTGTTCGACGTCTTGTCGATGCACACGAGGACGAGCGGCGGGTGCAGCGAGACCGCGCAAAACGCGCTCACGGTGAGGCCACGCGGGCGGCCGTCCTCGCCAAACGCGGTGAGCACGACGACGCCGCTGGGGAAGTTCGACATCACCTCGCGGAAGCGCTGCGGGTCCATCAAGGCCGTGTCGCCAGTCTGCGGCACGGCCCTGTAAAGAACACTTGTTTGTAGGCCTGGAAATGTCTATCGTGGCTGGCGTGGGGCAGGCGATGGACCTCTTCTCTCCTCCGGTGCGCGAATGGTTTCGCGCCACCTTCGCCGTGCCGACCGCCGTCCAGGAGCGGGGCTGGCAGGAGGTGGCGGCGGGCCGCCATGTCCTCATGGCCGCGCCGACCGGCAGCGGCAAGACGCTCGCCGCATTCCTCTGGTGCCTCGACCGTCTCGCGTCCGAGCCGGCGCCGCCGGAGGCGGAGCGCTGTCGCGTCCTCTATGTGTCACCGCTGAAGGCGCTGGCCCACGACGTGGACCGCAACCTGCGGTCGCCCCTGGTCGGGATCCGCCACCAGATGGAGTCGCAAGGTCTGAACGCGCCCGACGTCCAGGTCGCGATCCGCACCGGCGACACCCCAACCGAGGTTCGGCGCTCCATGGAGCGGCACCCGCCCGACATCCTCATCACCACGCCGGAGTCGCTGTTTCTCATCCTGACCAGCGCAGCGCGCAAGATCCTCGCGCCCGTCCGCTGGCTGATCGTCGACGAGATCCACTCCGTCGCGTCGACCAAGCGCGGCAGCCACCTGGCTTTGAGCCTCGAGCGTCTCTGCGAGGTGACGAAGGTCGAACCGCAGCGCATCGGCCTCTCGGCGACGCAGCGCCCGCTCGAAGAGGTGGGGCGCTTCCTCGGCGGCTCCGACCGCGAAGTCTCGATCGTCGACGCCGGCCGGCTCAAGACGATGGACGTGCGTGTCGAGGTCCCGGTGGAGGACATGACGCGCCTCAACGCGGAGGACGAGGACGGCGCCCGCGGCGTCAACAGCATATGGCCGGCGATCTATCCGCGGCTGCTGCAGCTCATCCAGGAGCACCGGTCGACCATCGTGTTCGTCAACTCGCGACGGCTGGCGGAGCGGATCGCCGCGCGCGTCAACGAGCTCGCGGAGCAGGACCTCGTGCGCGCCCATCACGGCTCGATCGCGCGCGAGCAGCGCCTGCTCATCGAGGACGAGCTCAAGGCCGGCCGCCTTCGCGGCCTGGTCGCGACGTCGACCCTCGAGCTCGGCATCGACATGGGCGCGGTCGACCTGGTCCTGCAGATCGAGGCGCCCCCCAGCGTGGCCGCGGGCATCCAGCGCGTCGGCCGCGCCGGTCACTCGGTCGGTGAGGTCTCGCGCGGCGTCGTCATCCCGAAGTTCCGCGGCGATTTGCTGGAATCGGCCGCGGTCGTCGAGGGGATGCTCGAAGGCCGGATCGAGACGACCGTGGTGCCGCGCAAGCCGCTGGACGTGCTCGCCCAGCAGGTCGTCGCCATGTGCGCCCTCGACGAGTGGGACGTGGAAAGGCTTGGCCGCGTCGTCAGGCGCGCGTACCCGTACGGCGACCTCGGGCCTCGGGCGTTCGAGTCGGTGCTCGACATGCTCAGCGGCCGCTACCCGTCCGACCAGTTCGTCGAGCTGCGGCCGCGGCTCGTGTGGGATCGCCTGGCGGGCAAGGTGCGCGGACGGGCGGGGGCGCAGCGCCTCGCCGTGACCAACCCCGGCACGATCCCGGACCGCGGCCTCTACACCGTCAACCTCGTCGACGACGGCCGGCGCGTGGGCGAGCTCGACGAGGAGATGGTCTACGAGAGCCGCGCCGGCGAGACCTTCGTCCTCGGCGCGTCGACGTGGCGCATCGCCGAGATCACACCGTCGCAGGTGCTGGTGACCCCGGCGCCCGGCGAGCCGGGGAAGATCGCGTTCTGGAAGGCGGACACGCCGAGCCGCCCGGTCGAGCTCGGCGCCGCGCTCGGCAAGATGGTGCGCGAGCTTCGCTCGCTCGAACCCCAGGCGGCGGCGAAGCGCCTGCGCGAGCGCGCCGGATTCGACGACCTGGCGATCAAGAACCTGCTGGCGTACCTCGACGACCAGGCCGAGGCGACCGGAGCGGTGCCCGACGACCGCACCGTCGTCGTCGAACGGTTCCGCGACGAGGTCGGGGACTGGCGGGTCTGCCTGCACACGCCCTTCGGCGGCCGCGTGCACGCGCCGCTGGCGCTCGCGCTGGAGGCGCACCTGCACGAGCAGCTCGGGGTCGACGCGCGCGCGCTGTGGACCGACGACGGGATCGCGCTGCATCTGCCCGAGGTGGAAGCGCCGCCGCCCCTCGACATGCTGATCCTCGACCCTGAGGAGGTGCAGGCTCTGGTGTCGGCGCAGCTGCCGGCCTCGGCCCTGTTCGCCGGGCGCTTTCGGGAGAACGCGGCACGCTCCCTGCTCCTCCCGCGCCGGCGTCCTGGTCAGCGCACGCCGCTGTGGCAGCAGCGCATGCGGAGCGCGAACCTCTTGCAGGTCGCGGGCCAGTACCCCGACTTCCCGATCCTCGCCGAGACGTGGCGCGAGGTGATGAGCGACCACTTCGACATGCCCGCCCTGTCCACGCTCCTGCGCTCCATCCGCTCGCGCGAGATCCGCGTGGTCACCGTGGACACAGAGAAGGCGTCACCGTTTGCGTCCTCGATCCTGTTCTCGTACGTCGCCGAGTTCATGTACGAGGGCGACCAGCCGCTGGCCGAGCGGCGCGCGCAGGCGCTGACGCTCGACCGCGACCTCCTCGCCGAGCTGCTGGGCAGCGAAGACCTCCGCGAGCTGCTCGACCCCGACGCCATCGCCGCCGTCGAGCTCGAGCTCCAGGGTCTCCTGCCGGAACGATTCCCGCGCGACGCCGATGAGACCCACGACCTCCTGTCCCGGCTCGGCGACCTCAGCGACGAAGAGGCCGTATCCCGCGGGGTGCACGAGGAGTGGCTGCGCGCCCTGGAGAAAGAGCGTCGCGTGGTCGCCGTCCGCATCGCGGGTGACATGCGCTGGATCGCCGCAGAGGACGCCGGCCGGTACCGAGAGGCGCTCGGCGCGAGCCTGCCCATCGGGCTGCCGGAGGTGTTTCTCGACGGCGGCGCCGAGCCGCTCGAATCGCTGCTGCGCCGCTACGCAAGGACGCACGTCCCGTTCAACACCGCGGATCCGGCGCGGCGGTGGGCCGTACCCACGGCCACGGTCGAGGCCGCGCTCGGCCGGCTCGCGGCGCGAGGCGACGTCGTCGCGGGCGAGTTTCGCAAGGCCGCCGAGGGTCGTGAGTACTGCCACCCGGAGGTCCTGCGCACGCTCCGCCGGCGCTCGCTCGCCGCCCTCCGGCGCGAGGTCGAGTCGGTCCCGCCCGAGGCGCTGGCGAGATTTCTGCCTGCATGGCACGGCGCCGGCGTCCGTGCCGGCGGCGCCGACCGGCTCATGGAGGTCGTCTTCCAGCTCCAGGGTCTGGCACTGCCCGCGAGCGTCATCGAGCGCGACGTCATCGCGTCGCGGGTCCACGACTACACGCCGCGCCTGCTGGACGAGCTGGTGTCCATGGGCGAGGTCGTGTGGGTGGGCCGTGGTTCGCTGGGCGCGAGCGATGGGCGCGTCGCGCTGTACATGCGCGGCGAGGCGCCTCGACTCGCGCCTTCGCCGTCGGCCATCGCCGACACCGACCTGCACCGCCGCATCCGCGAACACCTCGGCGCGCGCGGCGCGAGCTTCTTCCGCGACATCTACAACGCCTGCGGCGGCGGCGACGAGGACGTGATGCTCGACGCGCTCTGGGATCTCGTGTGGGCGGGCGAGGTGACCAACGACACGTTCGCCCCGCTGCGGCTGCTCGGTCCCCTGTCACGGCGCCCCGCGCGCCGGCCGCGCATGCCGCGGCTCATCCAGCCACGGGCCACGGGACGGTGGTCTCTCGTCGCCGACCTCGTGGGTGCGGGCGCCAACGCGACCGAGCGCCTGCACTCGGAGGCCGGTGTGCTCCTGCAGCGCCACGGCGTGCTGACGCGAGAGGCGGTGACGGGCGAGTCGTGGCCGGGGGGTTTTGCCGGCCTCTACCCGGTGCTGCGGGCGATGGAGGAGTCGGGGCGGATTCGTCGGGGGTATTTCGTCGAGGGCCTGGGCGGGTCCCAGTTCGCGCTGCCGGGCGCGGTCGACCGGTTGCGGTCGCTTCGCGAATCCGGCGGCGGCGTGGTCGCGCTGGCCGCCACCGACCCGGCGAACGCGTTCGGGACGGTCCTGCCCTGGCCGGAATCGGATGGAAGGATGAGTCGCGCCGCGGGCGCCTACTGCGTCGTCGACGACGGACGGCTCGTCCTCTACCTGGAGCGGGGCGGCCGTTCGCTCCTCACCAACGGCGACGTGCAGCTCTCCCATCTCCAGGCGCTGATCGCCGTTGCGACCGGCGCGGGCAAGGTCGAGCTGCAGAAGGTCGACGGCGTCGCGGCGATGGAATCACCGCTCAAAGGGGTGCTGCGCGAGGCCGGTTTCTCGCAGACGCACCGCAGCCTCGTCGCGTACGGCCGTTGAGGGCCGGACGCTAGGTACGATTACTGCCTCGTCGGGGAGTAGCGTAGCCCGGAAGCGCACCTGGCTGGGGGCCAGGGGGTCGCGGGTTCAAATCCCGCCTCCCCGACTGATAGCGCCGCTAGGCGCGCGGCTGAGGCCTGTGCGCCGTCCTCCTGTGCACGTTGAGCAGCGCTTCGGTCTGAAACGCCTGCCCGCACCTGTCGCAGTGAAACTCGTACACGACCTCGGTGCGCGGCGCGTCCGGCGGTAGGTCCTTCGTCGAATAGGGCGCGGGTCGCTCGAAACCGGGGTTGATAACCTCACCCACGTTGGAAGAGCCGCCGGCCCAACCGGAATCGGCGCCCTCGACGCCGCCGGGGCTGGGCTGGTCCGGCATCGGCCTGCCTCCGGGCAGCTCAGGCAGTGCGTCGGTCCGCTTCGTGCGCTTGTTGCGTGGCTTGGCCATGCCCCCAGCTATACGCCGATCTCCGTACGTGTTCAACTATGACGAGCCATGCCGAAGGTGACCTTCATCGGGGCGGGCAGCGCGGTTTTCGCGCGCCAGCTGATGACCGACATCCTCAACGTCGATGGCCTCGACGAGGGGACGTTCGCGCTCGTCGACATCGATGCCACGCGCCTCGACCTCGCCCGGCGCATCGCGGAGCGCCTCGTCCAGCTGACGAAGAAGAAATGGAAGGTCGACGCCTCGACCGAACGCCGCGACGTGCTGCCGGGCACCGACTACGTCATCAACTCGATCGAGGTCGCGGGTCTGAAGAACGTGCGCTTCGACTACGACATCCCGCTCCGGTACGGCGTCGATCAGTGCATCGGCGACACCATCGGGCCCGGCGGGATCTTCAAGGCGTTGCGGACGGGGCCGGCGTGGCTCGACATCGTCGCCGACACCGAAAAGCTGGCGCCGGGCGCCGCGATCCTCAACTACACCAACCCGATGTCCATCCTCACGCTTGCCGCGATACGCACGGTCGACATCCCGGTCGTCGGCCTCTGCCACAGCGTGCAGGGCACGTCGCGCCAGATCGCGGGATACCTCGAGATCCCGTACGAGGAGATGGAGTGGGAATGCGCCGGCATCAACCACAACGCGTGGTTCACAAAGCTCCAGCGAGGCGGCGAAGATCTGTACCCCAGGCTCCGCGAGCGGGCGCGCGTCAAAGAGGTCTACGAGATGGATCCCGTCCGCTTCGAGGTCATGCTGCACCTGGGCGCGTTCGTGACCGAGTCGAGCGGCCACTTCTCCGAGTACGTGCCGTACTTCCGCAAGCGCCCTGACCTGGTGGAAACGTATGCGCGGCCAGGCTATCTCGGCGAGAGCGGCTTCTACGCGAACAACTGGCCGGGCTGGCGCCGCGACAACGACGAATCGATCGAGGCCATGCTCGCGGGCGAAAGGCCGGTTCCGCTGCAGCGCAGCCTGGAGTACGGCGCCGACATCATCGAAGCGATCGAGTGTGGGCGGACGGCTTCGATCCACGGCAACGTCCTGAACGACGGCTCGATCGACAACCTCCCAGGCGGGTGCGTCGAGGTGGAGTGCCAGGTCGACCGCGGCGGACTCCACGCCCAGCACTTCGGCCCGCTGCCGGAGCAGCTGGCCGCGCTCAATCGCTCGCACATGGCCGTGCACGAGCTCGTCGTCGAAGCGCTCATGGAGCGCAGCAAGCAGAAGGCGAAGTACGCCCTGATGCTCGACCCGCTGACCGCCGCGGTGTGCTCGCTCGCGGAGATCGACCGGCTGTTCGAAGAGATGTGGGAGGCCGAGCGGGAGAGCCTAGGCGCCTTCGGGTAGGTGGAAGCGGACCCCGTCTTTCAGGTCTTCGTAAAGCGTCCCACGCGGCTGGCGCATCACGTTGCGGATCGCCGCGGCGTCTCCGACGCAGCCGCCGAGATGGGCCGCGAGCGGGAACACCAGGACCAGGCCCCAGGCGGCGGAGGTCGCCCACAGGCCGAGCGATGAGATGAGGAGCGCGGGGCCGGCCGCCACCGCGAGGTACTGAGCCCGGGTGAAGCGATGGCCGGGCGAAGTCGCATAGAGGGCGGGCATCGACCCCGCCACGAGCACCATGCCGAAGGACGGACGGGCGCCGAAAGCCAGCATCACCACGCCATGCACCGCTTCGTGGACCAGGGCAAGGGTGAAGGTCAGGGCCACGACGGCAGCGATGACGGCGAGATTGATCGTGATCGAGCCGCTGTGGCGCGTGAGCACCGACGGCAGCGCGAAGAGGGGCAGCGCCAGGACGGTGATGACGAGCCCCGCGATCGTCCATGCCCGGGCTTCGGCGGCATCCGGCCGCCAGTCGACGGTCAAGTCGCTGCGCTACGCCACGGCGCGGCCGAACTGGCGCGCGCCGATGATGACCGCGACCGCGGAGAGCACGACCAGGATCACCACTCCTTTGACGACGCTGGGGTCGCCCAGGTGGGCGAGAAAGATGGCGCGGGCGGCGTCGACCGCGTAGGACAGCGGGTTGAACGCCGCGATGTTGCGCAGCCACTGCGGCGCGAGGCCGAGCGGGAGCAGGACCCCCGACGTCAGCAGGATGGGCAGCGTGGACGTGAAGACGATGGGTGCGTAGCTGTCCTCGCTCTTCACCGCGAGCGCGACCGCGTACGCGATCGAGGCGGTGAGCAGCCCGATCAGGCCGATGAGGGCGAGCACGACGATGACCCCGACGGGATTGATGCTCAGGCCGAACGGGAGCGCGATGAGGATGAGGATGAGCGACTGGACCGCGATCGAGAGCATGTCGCGCAGCGCGCGTCCGAAAAGCAGAGCGACCCGGCTGACCGGCGTCACGCGCAGGCGCTCGATGACTCCGAACCTGAGCTCCGCGATGAGGCTGAAGCCGACCCCCGCGGCGCCGAACATCCCGAGCTGAACCAGCAGCGCCGGCACGAACACGTTGTAGGCGCCGCCGTGGGGGAAGCCGGGCATGTTCTGCAGCGGCTTGAGAAGCGGCGCGAAAAGGACGAGATAGAGCACCGGCTGAAGCACGCCCACCGCGATCCAGAGCGGGTTGTGGATGAAGATGCCGAAGTACCGGCCGAAGACGAGCCACGTGTCGCGCAGCAGCTTCATGCCGCGGTCTCCGTCTCCCGCAGCGAGCGGCCGGTGCGGCGGAGGAACACGTCGTCCAGGCTCGGGCGGTGCAGCTCCACCGTCTTCAGGTGCACTCCGGCGCCGTCGAGAAGGCGCAGGATCGCGGGCATTGCCGTCTCGCCGCGGTCCACATATAGAAGGACGAAGCCTTCCTCGACCTTGGCCTCGCGCACGAACGGCTGGCCGCGGAGGAGATCCAGCGCCTGCTCCTGCTCACCCGCCACGCTCAGGGTCACGACGTCGCCGGCGATGGCGCGCTTCAGCTCGTCGGGCGTGCCCTCGGCGACGATCCTGCCGTAGTCGATGATCGCCACGCGGTCGCAGAGCGCGTCCGCCTCGTCGAGGTAGTGCGTGGTGAGAAAGACCGTCGTCCCGCGGTCGTGCATGCTGCGCACCTCGTCCCACACGCGCGCGCGGCTTTGCGGGTCGAGCCCTGTGGTCGGCTCGTCGAGGAAGAGCAGCTGGGGGTCGTGCACGAGACCGAGGCCGATGTCCAGCCGCCGCTTCTGACCGCCGGAATAGGTGCCGACCTTGCGGTCGGCCGCGGCGTCGAGTTCGAGCATCGAGAGCAGCTCCTCCGCCCGCCTGCTCGCGGCGGCGACCGACATGCCGTACAGCCGGCCCTGGAAGACGAGCTCCGTGCGGCCCGTGATCTCCCGGTCGGCGCCTCCTGCCTGGCCGACGTAGCCGATGCGCTCCCGGATCCGCGCGGGCTGAGTCGCCAGGTCGCAGCCCGCGACCCGCGCGGTGCCGCCGCTCGGCGGCAGCAGAGTCGCCAGCATGCGCAGCGTCGTCGTCTTCCCGGCGCCGTTGGGACCGAGAAAGCCGAAAATCTCGCCCCGGCGCACGTTCAGGTCCACGCCGGCCACCGCCTCGACCTGCTTCTGCCGCGTCTTGAACACGCGGCGCAGGCCGCGTGTTTCGATCACCGGGTCAGGGGTTGCTCCGTCCATCCGTCGGCATTTTCGCGGAAGCCGGAAGGTGGCCGTGGACGAGCATCTCCCAGAACGCCTCCTGCGCCGGGCCGCCACGGCCCTGGCGCCTGACGGCGCTGATCGCGCGGCCGATTGGCTGCACGGGCAGGCGCTTGAGCAGGCCGGACGCGAGGTCGTTGGCCACCGCACGCCTGGACAGGGCGGCGAACCCGAGGCCGGCGACCGCCGCGGCGCGCACGTACTCGGGATGCCCGAGGTCGATGGCCTCGACCTGGTCATAGGACTCGCCGAGCATGTCGCGGACATGCCGCTCGGCAGACCACTGCGGCCCACGCCGCAGGTAGCGGTGACGCTTGAAGTCGGCGGGGCCGACCTTGCGCAGGCGAGACAGGGGATGGTCGGGATGCGCCACCAGCAGCAGCTCGTCGCGTGACAGCTCGAATGTGATCAGCCCGGGGTCGGGAGGGCCTTCGATGACGGCGCAGTCGAGGGTCCCGGAGAGGACCTTCCGGTTCAGCTCCGCGGTCGGCTCGACCAGCATGCTCAGCCTGACCGCCGGGTAACGGCGGGTGAACTCCGCCAGGTAGGGAGGGACGTAGTAGGTCGCGCAGGTCGGGCTGGCTCCGATGTGGAGCGAGCCGGCCTCGAGCTGCTTCATGGACTGGGCCGAGTCATCGATCACCTCCACGGCCCGAAGGGCGGCGCGGCACGTCTCGGCCAGGGACCGTCCGGCGTCCGTCAGGCGCACCCGGCGGCCGTCGCGCTCGAAAAGCTGCAGCCCGACGGCCTGTTCGAAGTTGCGGACCTGCTGGGTGACCGCCGCCTGGGTCAGGTACAGCGAGTTGGCGGCCCGAGAGACGTGCTCGCTCTCCGCCACGGCCACGAACGTGCGGATTTGCTCGAGCGTGAAGGTGGGTCGCCGGCGCACCGCGACATATTAGTCGGGCTTATGGAACCCATTACAAACAGTTGGCTTGTGAACACTTAATGAAAGCTGAACTCGAGCGTTAGACAAGGTACCGTTCACCACACTCGCACAGGCTTCGCGAGAAAGGAGGGAAGCAAGAAAATGGGACACCTGTTGGGCCGCCGGCAGAGCGGCCAGGGCATGGTCGAATATGCCCTGATCCTCGTGCTCGTGTCGATCGTAGTCATCGTCATCCTCATCACCATGGGCAACCAGATCGCGAACGTGTTCTCGAACGTGGTCGCCGCCCTGGGCGCATAGAGCCGAAACAGCCCGCCTGGGAGGGGTCCACGAACGCGCCGGACCCCTTCCGGGAAGCTGGCGGTAACTCGTAGCCTGGCGGCGGTCCTGGGGGGGCCGAAACCCTTAACCGCGCCCTAACTTTGGCGTCTTGGCCAGCCCTTAGACTTCGGTCGATGGCCATCGGCGCCCACCCCGAGCCGGAACCTCTTCCCGTCCCCGCGCGCACCCTGCTCGAATCGCCGGTGCCCCGCTACATCAACCGCGAGCTCTCCCGGCTCGACTTCGACGAGCGCGTGCTGGCGATGGCGGACGACCCCCGCCTGCCGCTGCTCGAGCGGGTGAGGTTCCTGGCCATCTTCAGCCAGAACCTCGACGACTTCTTCCAGGTGCGCGTGGCCGGCCTCAAAGAGCAGGTGCTCGCCGCCGTGGCCGTCGCTTCGCCTGACGGCATGTCGCCGGCGGAGCAGCTGAAGGCGATCCGGACGCGCGTCGAGGGCCTCGTCGACCGGCAGGTGGGCATCTACAACCACGCGATCGTGCCTGCGCTCGCGCGGGCGGGTATCGCCATCGTCCGCGCGGAAGACGTGAGCAAGAAGGAGCTGACCCAGCTGCACACGGTGTTCCGCGAGCAGATCTTCCCGGTGCTCACGCCGCTGGCCGTCGACCCGGGGCATCCCTTTCCGTACATCTCGCACCTGTCGCTCAACCTCGCGGTGCGCGTCCGCGACCCGCAGAGCAGGGTGCCCCGCTTCGCGCGCGTCAAGGTCCCGCCGGTCCTGCCGCGGTTCATTCCCTTGATAGAGGGCGAGCGCTACATGCCGCTCGAGGACGTTGTCTCGCTGCACCTCTCGGCGCTGTTCCCCGGCATGGACGTCGTCAGCGTCAGCCCCTTCCGTGTCACGCGCGACGGCGACCTCGACGACGTCGACAGCGACGCCGAAGACCTGCTCGCCGCGATCCAGACGGAGCTGCGGCGGCGGCGCCGGCACGCCCGCGTCGTGCGTCTCGAGGTCGAGCCCGGGATGACTCCGGAGGACCTGGAGCTGCTGACGCGCGAGCTCGAGCTGCAGCCCGCAGACATCTACGAGGTGAAGGGGCTGCTCGACATGGGCAGCCTGCTCGCCCTGACGCATCTCGACCGGCCGGACCTCAAGGAAGAGCCCTGGACGCCGATGACGCAGCCACGCCTGCGCGGCATCGCCGCCGAGGTGCCCGACCTGTTCGCCGTTCTGCGCGCAGGCGACGTCCTCGCGCACCATCCGTACGACTCCTTCTCGACATCGGTCGAGGCTTTCATCGACCACGCGTCGAGCGACCCCGACGTGCTGGCCATCAAACAGACGCTGTACCGCACCTCCGGGCCCGCCAGCCCCATCGTCCGCGCGCTGATCCGGGCCGCCGAACGAGGCAAGCAGGTGGTCGCGCTGGTCGAGATCAAGGCGCGCGGCGACGAGCAGGCGAACATCGGCTGGGCGCGCGCCCTCGAGGAGGCCAACGTCCACGTCGTGTATGGGCTGCTCGGCCTGAAGACGCACGCCAAGGTCACGCTCGTCGTGCGCCGCGAGGGCAGCCACATCCAGCACTTCCTCCACGTCGGGACGGGCAACTACAACCCGAACACGGCGCGCATCTACGAGGACGTGAGTCTTCTGTCTTCCGACAGCGACCTCGGCGCCGACGTGACGGAGCTGTTCAATCTCCTCACCGGCTACAGCCGGCAGAGCCGTTACCGCAAGCTGCTCGTCGCGCCGACCAACCTGCGCGCCGGCATCACGCAGCTCATCGAGCGCGAGGCCGTGGTCGGCGGGCGCATCATCATCAAGGTCAACAACCTGGTCGACCAGGAGATCATCGACGCGCTGTACGCCGCCTCGCAGGCCGGCGCGCAGATCGACCTCCTGGTGCGGAGCATGTGCTCCCTGCGGCCCGGAGTGCCGGGGATGTCAGACCGCATCCGCGTGCGCTCGATCGTCGGCCAGTTCCTCGAGCACTCGCGCATCTTCTCGTTCGGCAACGGCGGCCGGCCGGAGTACTACCTCGGCTCCTCCGATCTCATGCCGCGCAACCTGGACCGCCGCGTCGAGGCTGTGGTCCCGGTCACCGACTCCCGGCTGCGGCTGCGCCTGCAGCAGATCCTGGACGTGTCGCTGGCGGACGACGTCCTGGCGTGGGAGCTCGGTTCCGACGGCGCCTGGCGCAAGGTGGCAACGGTGCGCGGCCTCAACTCCCACCAGCGGTTCAAGGAGCTGGCCCTCGAGAGCGCGCACGGCAACGGCATCGCTCATCCTTAACCGGTGCGCGAGCGAGAGGTAAAGCTCGGCGCCGGTCCCGCCTTCCACCTGCCCGACCTGGCCGGCGTGGTCGACGGGCTCGCCGTCGCTCCGCCCGAGACCGTTCGGCTCGAGACCGTCTACTACGACACCCCCGACCTGCGCCTGGCCCGTTGGGGGGTGTCGCTCCGGCACCGCGCCGGCGAAGGCTGGACGCTGAAGCTCTCGCCCACCGCGAGCGGCCCGCTGCTGGAGCGCGACGAGCTCACCTTCCAGGGCGCGGGCAAGAAGCCGCCCGCGGGTGCGGTCGAGGTAGTGCGCGCGTACGTCCGCCGCTCTGAGCTCGTCCCCGTGGCGCGGCTCTCGACCGTGCGGCGTCGCGTGCGGCTGGTCGATGCGGCCGGGACGCGCGTGGCCGAGGTCGTGGACGACGAGGTCTCGGTGCGCGACGGCCGCAGGGTCGCGGCCCGCTTTCGCGAGATCGAAGTCGAGGTCCCCGGCACGGACGGTGACGGCATCATCAGCCCGCTGGTCACCCGGCTGCGCAGCGCGGGCGCCGGCGCGCCAGATCCGACGCCGAAGCACGTGCGCGCGCTGGGGCCACGCGCGGTCGAGCCGCCGGAGGTCGCGCCGGAGCCGCTCCTGCCCAACGCGCCGGCCAGAGACGTGGTCCGCAACGCGTTTGCCGGCTCGGTCGCGGCGCTCCTTCACCACGACCCGCTGGTGCGCACCGGCCGTGACCCCGAAGCCGTCCACCAGGCGCGGGTCGCCACGAGGAAGCTGCGCTCGAACCTCCGGACGTTTGCGCCCATGCTGGAGGTCGAATGGACGGAGCCCCTGCGGTCGGAGCTCGGCTGGCTCGCGATGGGACTCGGCGCCGTGCGGGATCGCGAGGTGCTCCTCGATCGGCTTCGCGGCCGCACGGCGACGCTGCCCGCGGGCGACCAGCGCGCCGCGGGCGCGCTGCTCGGGCTGCTCGTCGACGAGATCGAAGGGCTGCGCAAGAAGCTCGCCGAGGACATGGATTCCCAGCGCTACATCGACCTGCTCGAAAACCTCGTGTCGGCGGCCCACTCCCCGGTGACCACGCCCGACGCGGACCGGCCCGCGACAGAGGTGCTGCCGGCCCTCGCGACCACACCCTGGAAGCGCCTGCGCTCGGCCGTGAAGCAGCTTCCGGAGATGCCGACCGACCCCGAGCTGCACCGTATCCGCATCCTGGCCAAGCGCGCGCGCTACGCCGCCGAGGCGGTGGCGCCGGTCGCGGGCCCGGAGGCGGAGGACTTCGCCAGGGCGGCCGCGAAGTTGCAAACGGTGCTCGGCGAACACCAGGACAGCGTCACCGCGCAGGCGTGGCTGCGCGCGGCACGTGTCACCGGACGGCGCGCGTTCGTCGCCGGCGAGCTCATCGCCCTCGAAGGCCTGGCCGCGAGCCGGTCGCGCGCACGGTGGCGCAAGGTGTGGGAAGCGCTCGACCGCAAGCGAATGCGCGACTGGATGCCCTGAGGACGTTTTACGTCGTGCGTCACGCCAAAGCGGGCGACCGCGAAGCGTGGGGCGCCGACGACCGCCGGCGGCCGCTCACCAAAAAGGGCCTGGCCCAGGCCGACGGTCTGGTGGCCTTGCTCGCCCGAGAGGCGATCTCGGCCGTGTTCTCGAGCTCCTTCCTGCGCTGCGTACAGACGGTCGAGCCGCTGGCCCGCGCCAGGAAGCTCCAGGTGCAGCTGTCGCCTTCGCTCGAGGAAGGCAGCGGCATCGAAGGGCTGGAGGAGTTCTTCGTCGACCGGAGCGTGGGCGGCGCGGTCCTCAGCACCCACGGCGACATCGTGCAAGAGCTGGTCGAAGACCTCATGAACCGCGACGTGATCAAGCCCGGCTACGGCGGCCTGGAGAAAGGAGCGACTTGGGTGCTGGGCGTGGACGAGCATGGAGTCGCCGAACGGGCGCGCTACATACCCGCTCCCTGATCGCGCGGCTGCGGCGGGAGATGTCCGCCACCGCCGATCCGTCGAAGGCCCCGGCGATGCAGGCGTACATGAAGTCGACGCTGCCGTTCTACGGGCTCAGCGCGCCGCAGGTGGGCGCCATCGAGCGCCACGTCTTCGGCGGCCTGGAGCTCGACTGCGAGCAGTGGCGCGACATCGTCGTCGAGATCTGGCGCGGCGCGCGGCGGCGGGAGGAGCGGTACGTCGCCCAGCTCGTTCTGGACCGCAAGCGCGATTGCCTCACGCCCGCCGACATGCCGATGCTCGAGGAGCTCGTGGTGAGCGGCGCCTGGTGGGACCACGTGGACGGCCTCGCGATGGTGATCGGTGACCTGCTGCGCCGCCACCCGCGACGGATGCGGCCGCTGATGCGCCGCTGGAGCACCGATCCGAACATGTGGAAGCGGCGCGTCTCGATCATCTGCCAGCTGCGCTTCAAGCGCGACACGGACCTCGCGCTGCTCTACGCCAACATCGCGGCGAACGCCGGGGACGGTGAGTTCTTCATCCGCAAGGCGATCGGCTGGGCGCTGCGCCAGTACGCGTGGACCGATCCCGAGGAGGTTCGTCGCTACGTCGGCGAGAACGGATCCCGGCTCAGCCGGCTGAGCCGCAGGGAGGCGCTCAAGAACATCGGTTAGATTTGCGCCGATGACGGTCACGCTGCGCGGGGCAGGCCTGACTGAGGACCAGGTCGTCGCGGTGGCCCGTCACGGCGACAACGTCGTGCTGGCCGCCTCGGCGCGGACCCGCATGGAGAGGAGCCGCAAGCTGGTCGAACGCGCGGCCGGCTCGCGCGAGCCGGTGTATGGAGTTTCAACCGGCTTCGGCGCGCTGGCGGGGACGCGCGTCGCGCCCCTGCGCCAGCCCGAGCTGCAGCTGGCGCTCATCCGCTCGCATGCCGCGGGCGTCGGTGCGCCGGCGGACGAGGAGGTCGTGCGCGCCACGATGCTCCTCCGCGCACGGACCCTCGCGATGGGCATGTCGGGCGTGCGGCCCTTGATCGCGGAGTCGCTGATCGCGATGCTCAACGCCGGCGTCACGCCGCTGGTGCCGCGCCATGGCTCGGTCGGATGCAGCGGGGACCTCGCGCCGCTGGCCCACATCGGCCTCGCGCTCGTCGGCGAAGGCAAGGTGCTCGACGGCCGCACGGCGGCGCAGGCCTTGAAGTCGGCGAAGCTGAAAGCGGTCAGGCTCGAGACCAAGGAAGGCCTCGCGCTGATCAACGGCACCGACGGCATGCTCGCGATGCTCGTGCTGGCGTGCGCGGACGCGGAGCGAATCTTCAAGACCGCGGACGTGACCGCGGCCATGTCGGCCGAGGCGCTGCTGGGCACCGACCGCACGTTCCAGGAGCGCCTGCAGGAGGTGCGGCCGCATCCGGGCCAGGTCGCAAGCGCGGCCAACCTGGCGAAGTTGATGAGCGGGTCGCAGATCGTGGCGTCGCACCGGCACTCGCAGCACGCGGTCCAGGACTCGTACTCGGTGCGCTGCAGCCCGCAGGTCGCCGGGGCTGCGCGCGACACGCTCGATTTCGCGCGCCGTGTCGCCGCGGTCGAGCTGGCCTCGACCATCGACAACCCGATCGTGATGGAGGACGGCGAGGTCGAGTCGAACGGCAACTTCCACGGCGAGCCGCTCGCGTTCGCCGCCGACTTTCTGGCCATCGCGGCCGCCGAGATCGGGTCGATCGCGGAACGGCGTGTCGACCGCCTGCTCGACCCGCACCGCTCGCAAGGCCTGCCGCCCTTCCTGGCCGAGGAACCCGGCGTGAACTCGGGGATGATGGTCGCCCAGTACACCGCGGCGGCGCTGGTGGCCGAGAACCGCAGGCTCGCCGCGCCCGCCAGCGTCGATTCGGTGCCGACGTCGGGCATGCAGGAAGACCACGTGTCGATGGGCTGGGGGGCCGGCCTCAAGCTGCGGACCGTGCTCGACAACGTGACCTCGATCCTCGCGGTCGAGCTGTGCGCCGCGGCCCGTGCGCAGGAGATGCGCCGGCCGCTCGAGCCGTCGCCCGCGACCATGGCCGTCCGCAGCAAGCTGCGCACGCTCGTCCCCGGCGCAGGACCGGACCGCGTGGTCGCGCCCGAGCTGGAGGCGGCGCGTTCGCTGATCACCACGGGCGCGGTCGTCGAGGCGGCCGAGCAGGTGGTGGGATCGCTGCGGTGAGCCGGACGGTCCGGGCGCCGCGCGGACCGCAGATCTCCTGCCTCGGATGGCCGCAGGAGGCGGCGATGCGCATGCTCATGAACAACCTCGACCCCGAGGTCGCCGAGCGCCCCGAGGACCTGGTCGTGTACGGCGGCACCGGCAAGGCGGCGCGCTCGTGGGAGGCCTTCGACGCCATCGTGCGGGAGCTGCGGCGCCTGAAGGGCGACCAGACGCTGCTCGTGCAGTCGGGCAAGCCCGTGGGTGTGTTCGACACGCACGAGTGGGCGCCGCGTGTGCTCATCAGCAACGCCATGCTCGTCCCGGAGTGGGCGACGTGGGAGGAGTTCCGCCGGCTGGAGGCGCTCGGCCTGACGATGTACGGCCAGATGACCGCCGGCTCGTGGATCTACATCGGCACGCAGGGCATCCTCCAGGGCACGTACGAGACCTTCGCGGCGGTGGCGCGCAAGCGGTTCGGCGGGTCGCTTGCGGGGACGGTCACGCTCACGGCCGGCCTGGGCGGGATGGGCGGCGCGCAGCCCCTCGCGGTGACGCTCAACGGTGGGGTCGTCCTGTGTGTCGAGGTCGACGCCGGCCGCATCAAGCGCAGGCTCGAGACGCGCTACCTCGACGTCGAGGCGCACAACCTGGACGAGGCGCTGCGGCTCGCGACGGCCGCCAGGCAGGAGAAGCGCGCGGTCTCGATCGGCGTCCTCGGCAACGCCGCCGACATCTTTCCCGCGCTGGTCGAGCGCGACTTCGCCGCCGACGTGGTCACCGACCAGACGCCGGCCCACGACCCGCTGAGCTACATCCCCGCGGGGCTGTCTCCGGACGACGCGGCGGAGCTGCGCCTCGACGATCCCGACGCCTACGCGAAGCGCGCGCGAGAGAGCATGGCGCGCCACGTGGACGCCATGGTCGCCTTCATGGACCGCGGCGCGGAGGTCTTCGACTACGGCAACAGCCTGCGTGCCGAGGCGCGGTTGGGCGGGAGCACGCGCGCGTTCGACTATCCCGGCTTCGTGCCCGCGTACATCAGGCCGCTGTTCTGCGAGGGCAAAGGACCGTTCCGCTGGGCCGCGCTGTCCGGTGACCCGGCGGACATCGCCGCCACCGATCGGGCGATCACCGAGGAGTTCGAGGACGATCCCGCGCTGGTGCGCTGGATCAAAGCCGCCGGCGAGCGCGTGCAGTTCCAGGGCCTGCCGGCGCGCATCTGCTGGCTCGGCTACGGCGAGCGCGCCCGCGCCGGCCGGCGCTTCAACGACCTGGTGCGCAGCGGCCAGGTGAAGGCGCCGATCGTCATCGGCCGCGACCACCTGGACTCGGGCTCGGTCGCCTCGCCGTACCGCGAGACCGAGGCCATGCGCGACGGCTCGGACGCGATCGCGGACTGGCCCATCCTCAACGCGCTGCTGAACGCCTCGAGCGGCGCCTCGTGGGTGAGCGTGCACCACGGCGGCGGTGTGGGCATCGGGCGCTCGATCCACGCGGGGATGGTCGTGGTCGCGGACGGCAGCGCGGAGGCGGAGAAGAAGCTCGAGCGGGTCCTGACCAACGACCCGGGCACGGGGGTGATGCGTCACGCCGACGCCGGCTACGACCGCGCGGTCGAGGTCGCGCGAGAGCGCGGCGTCCGGATCCCGATGGCCGACTGACAATGCCGGATATGCGCGCATATCGAGCGTTCTCGCAGGGGAGAGGTCCCCATATGCGCGCATTTCCGAGGGTCTGTCCCTGAAAGGCTCGGGCGTCTGGCACGCCGAGCAGGCGTGGCTGGGCCATCGGGCCGAGAACGTGTTGATCGAGGTCCAGGACGGCCGCATCACGTCGGTCGAAGAAGCCACCCCTGCTCCCGCCGACGCCATCGCGCTGAAGGGCTGGACCATCCCCGGCCTGGCCAACGTGCACAGCCACGCCTTCCAGCGGCTGCTTCGCGCGGAGATCGAGTCCGGCGGCGGCGACTTCTGGGAGTGGCGGGCGCGGATGTATCGCTTCACCGACTGGAGCCCTGAGGATTACTCCAAGCACGCGCGCAACGTCTTCCGCGAGATGCTCGAGTCGGGCATCACGGCGGTTGGCGAGTTCCACTACCTGCACGGCCACGGCAACGAGCTCGGCGAGGCGCTGATCGAGGCCGCGCGCGAAGAGGGCATCAGGATCACGCTCATCGACGCGTGCTACCTCCGCGGAGGCCTCGACGGCCGGCCGCTCGAGGCCGAACAGATGACGTTCTCCGACGGCGACGCCGACCGCTGGGCGCGGCGCATGGACGGGCTGCGCGAAACCGACGGCGCCCGGCTGGCGGCCGCCATCCACAGCGTGCGCGCGGTCGACCCCGAATCGATGCGCATCGTCGCCACCTACGCGCGTGAGCGCCGCATGCCGCTGCACCTCCACCTCGCCGAGCAGCCGGGCGAGGTCGAGGAGTGCCTCGCCGTCGAGCACTGCACCCCCGCGGAGCTCCTCGACCGCGAGGGCATCCTCGGCCCCGACCTCACGGCCGTGCACGCGATCCACGTCAGCGAGCACGATGTCGCTCTGCTGGGCGAGAACAGGGTCACCATCTGCGCCTGCCCGACGACCGAGCGCGACCTCGGCGACCGTATAGGGCCTATGGCGGCGCTGGCCGAGGCCGGCTGTGTGCTGAGCCTCGGCAGCGACTCCAACGCGGTGATCGACATCGTCGAGGAGGCGCGCGCGATGGAGCTCGACCAGCGACGGGCGACCGGCCGGCGCGTGCTCCACCAACCGGAAGACCTGCTGCGCGCGGCGACGGCGGACGGCATGCGTTCCCTGGGCTGGGAGGCGGGGGAGCTGCGCGAGGGGATGCTCGCCGACTTCATCACGCTCGACCAACCTGCGTCCATGTGGCGCGAGCTCGACCCCTCCTACATCGTCTTCGGCTTCTCTCGCTGCGACGTCGTCAACGTCGTGGTCGGTGGCCAGACCGTGGTGACCAAATGAGGCGCCTGCGCAACATCGGGAGGCTGTTCACCGGCACGCCGGTGGGCGTCATCGAGGACGCGGCGGTGTTCATCGACGGCGAGGAGATCGCCTGGTGTGGCAAACACCGCGACGAGCCGCGCGAGCTGATGGAGGCTGTGATCGACGACCACGACTGCATGGGCGGCCTCGTGACCGCGGGCCTGATCGATGCGCACACGCACCCCGTCTACGCCGGCGACCGCATGGCCGAGGTCGCGATGCGCTCCGCCGGCGCGTCGTACGAGCAGGTGGCGAAGGCCGGTGGCGGCATCAGGTCCACCGTCATGGCCACGCGCGAAGAGCCGATGCACGCGCTCGAGGCCGACACCGCACGCCGGCTGTGGTCGTGGCTGGAAGGCGGGTCGACCACGGTCGAGGCGAAGACGGGCTACATGCTGACCCGCGAAGGCGAGCTCGGCGCGACGCGCCTGCTGGCGCGGCTGGGACAGCGCGCCGACCTACCCCGCATCGAGGTCACGTTCCTCGCCGCCCACGCGCTGCCGCCCGAGCGGTGGGCGCGTCATTCGGCGTACGCGAAGCAGGTCGCGGAGTGGTGCGGTGACGCGTACGCCGCGGGCGCGCGCTTCTGCGACGTCTTCTGCGACCGCGGCTACTTCAGCGTTCCGCAGTCGAGGACGGTGCTGAAGGCGGCGCTGCAGGCGAAGCTCATCCCGCGCGTCCACGCCGATGAGCTCGCGCGCACCGGCGGTGCGCGCCTGGCGGCCGAGCTGCATGCGGTGTCGGCCGACCACCTGCTGCGCGCGAACCGCGGCGACGCGGTGGCGCTGGCGAAGGCCGGAGTGGTGGCGACGCTCGCGCCGGGCACGGCGCTCTCAATCGGCAAGCTGCCCCCGGTCAAGGAGCTGATCGACGCGGGCGCGGTCATCGCGCTCGGCACCGACCACAACCCCGGGACGAGCGGCCTGACCAGCATGAGCGCCGTCGTCGCGCTCGCGGTCGCGGTGTTCAAGATGTCGGTCGACCGCGCTCTCCTGGCTGCGACGCTGGGCGGTGCCTATTCACTTTCACGTTCGGACCGAGGTGTCGTCGCCGCGCACAAGCTGGCCGACCTCGTGCTCTGGGACGCCGAGCACGAGGGAGCGTTCGCGTGGGCTTACGGGCTCAAGCCGCGGGCGGTGTGGCTGAGAGGCACGCAAGTTTTTGCCCACTAAGAGGTTGCTAATTGCGTGCAATGAGCCTATAAGTTGCACCTGAAAACGGCCGCCGCCCGACGCAATACCAATCCACCGCGGTCGAAATGGAGGAAGGACAAGTAGTGGCTAAGTGGAATCCCCTGGCACTGAAGATTCTCCTGTGGGTCTTCGGACTATTGCTCGTCGTCAGCTCGGCGGCTGATTTCATCGGCGCTGCCGTCTTCCCGACCAACACCGGCGTCGCCGGCGCCACCACCGGTCCGGTGGCCGGCATCGCGTTCGGCGCAGGCGTGATGATCGCGGGGTTCGACCCCGAAGGCAACATCAGCTGGGTTCGCGCGGTCGTGGTGTACGCGATCCTCGACGTCGTCTACCAGATCTTCACGCAGTTCGCCATCGGGACGTTCGACATCGTGTCGTTCATCATCGCCATCCTGGTCGCGGTCGTCATCCTCGTGCTCTACCCGAACAAGCCGGCTCTGTGGATGCAGGGCAGCGCGGGAGCGCGCGCGTAAGCTTTCTTCGATCTCCAGTAAAGGGGCGGCATGCGCCGCCCCTTTTTCTTTTCAGTCGCTGATCACGTCGCTTGCGGCAAGCTCGTCGTGCACGGGCCGCCGTGTGAGCCACGCGAGAGGCAGGAGCGCGAAGCGCAGCAGCGCCTGCGCCGGAGTGAGTCGCGAACCGTCGACCGCGACGACCCTCTGGCGCATGACCAGCCCTCCGAGCGTTTGCCCGCCCATGCTCCAGCACGCCACGTGATAGATCGCCGCGATTGCCACCACGCGCCGCAATCGCCGCCGTCCGATCAGCCCGGCGAGCGTGAGACAGAACGCGGCATCGACGGCGGCGGCGTCGATGCGCGCCTGTCGTGTCGCCCGCCGTCCAGGGGCCGGCTCGCGGCCGCGCACGCGCAGCAGGTACAGGCGCGTGAACAGCAGATGCACCTGGAGCTGCGTAAGCCTGTAAATCGGCAGCGGCAGGCTCGGCGTCCAGCCCGCCAGGGAGGCGTCGACACGCCCGTCGTGAGCCGCGATGCGTAAGGTGCCTCCGGGACGCCGGCTCAGCAACCCGCCCGTGATCGGCCATTCGACGGCCGCCTGGCCGATGCGCGGCGCGCCGAAGCGCAGCAGGTCGAGCGGGCCGAGCCGCAAAACGTCGCCGTCGAACCTGACCAGGCCGAAGGTCAGCGCACCCACGGCGGCGACGTACTCATCGCGCAGCCGCCGCCCGGTCGGCGGCGCCGCCACCGGGACCGAATCCAGCGTCGAGACCATCAGTCATATCTTCGTGGTGTGGGCCGGCTCGAGTTCGGCGCGGCGGTGACCGTCAAAACCACGCCCGACCGCGCTTTCGAGTACTTCGCCGACTACCACCACGTGGCGCAGGTCCTCGACGGCGTGAGGCGATGGGAGCCGGTCGGCAACCGCTCGAGAGGCGTCGGCGCCCGGTACCGCGTGGAGATGACGGCGCTCGGCCTGCCGCTGCGCAGCGTCCTGCGGCTGGACCGCTGGCGGCCGCCCGAGGAGATCGGGTGGGTGTCGGAGTCGGGCTTGATCAAGCAGGAGGGCCGGTTTCACTTCCGCCGTGCGGGCGAAGGCGTCCGGATCGAGCTCCGGATCGCCTACGAGCCGCCCGGGTTCGCGGTGGGGACAGAGATCGCCCGTCGCCTCGACCCGATGGTCCGCGCCCGGCTCCAGCGCGCGCTGGAGCGAGTTCGCGACCTCCTGGAATCTTGAGGCCGGACTGCGGAAGCCCTCGCCGGATCTTCGGCGCCCATGCAGCCGATCTCCGGCTTCAGCTCCTGCGCTGCTCGCTCACGCATGCGCGACGCTCGCTCCGCTGCTCGTCGCTTCACCCGGATCTCGGCCGCCTGGATCGCCGAATCTCTCGCCGAGGGTCCGCAGACCAGCCTCTAAGCTTGGCGGCAGTGAAGCTCACGAGGCAGGCGGGCGATATCCTCGGCGGGGCGTCGATCGGGATGCTCGCGCTTCGCTCCGGCCGCCTCCCGCTCGTGAACCCGGCCGTGTTCAGCTACTCGAGCGGGTCGGTCTGGATGACCACGTCGCGATACGCGGCGAAGACGATCATCGCGCGCCGCGACCCGCGCGCCGCCTTTCTCGTCGACGGCGGCAGCCAGGCGGTGCTGCTGCGCGGGGTCGTCGAGGTGCTCGACCCGCTGAACATCCCGAGCCAGGTCCGGGCGTTCTTCGAGGGTCCGGGTTACGCCCTCGGGATGGTCGAGTACGCGCTGCGGAACGCGCCGTTCTTCGCCGGCTACGCGCTCGACATCGCCCGGCTGCCGCGCGAGTGGATGCCCTACAACCGCGTGGTCCTGCGCCTCCGCCTCACGGACGCCGACGTGGTGGAGGGCGCGCCGTTGCCCGCCGCGCAGGCGGCGCGCGTGCCCGCCGTGCCCGCCGAGGTGAGCCGGCGCCTCGCCGGCGTTTCGCGCGGATACGCGTGCTGGATCGAGGGCGGCCTGCCCGTGCTGCGGCCGGCGTTCTGGGAGGTGGAGCGCGGGCAGGTCAGCGTCGCGCCGACGAGCGGGCGGCCGCGCGCCGGGTCGCCGGGCGCGCTCGTGGTCGAATCCCATCACCGGTTCCGGCCTTCGCAGATGGTCGGGGCGTGCGTGCGCGGCACGTTCGCTCCTTCCCCCGACGGAGCGGCCATCGCCGAGCGTTACGGGATCGGGGTCGCGGAGGTCCCGCCTGTCATCGACCTGAAGGTCGAGCGCGTGACGTCGTGGCGCGGTTTCCAGATCACCACCGCGGTGCCGCGGCCGGCTCGCCAGCTGCGCGTCGCCGAGGCGTAGCCGGGATGCCCCGACCCGCCGCGCCCGGCCTGCGCGTCCGCAGGTGGAACGCCGGCCACTGGAGCGAGGCGCCGGACGCGGTCGTCACCGAGGAGCCGCTGCAGCTGAGGCTCGACGGCACGGACCTTTCCGTCGTGATGCGCACCCCCGGCCACGACGTCGAGCTGACGGCCGGGCTGCTGTTCGCCGAAGGCATCGTCCGCTCCCGCGACGACATCACTGCGATGCGGATCAGCGCCGAAGCGGGGGAGGTGGAATCGAAGGTCACCGTCGACGCCTCGATCGTCGAGTCGAACACCGTCGACGTCCATCTGGCCCGCGGGCCACGGCGCCGGCCCGAGCGCTCGATGCTGTCGAGCTCAGCGTGCGGCGTGTGCGGCGCTGTGATGATCGACGACCTGAAGCGCGACCTCGCGGTCCTGCCCGCCGGCCTCACGGTCGCCTCGTCGCTTCTGCCGGCGCTGGTCGAGCGCATGCGGTCGGGACAGGGCGTCTTCGAGACGACCGGCGGCCTGCACGCGGCGGGACTCTTCGACGCGTCGGGCGAGCTCATCTGCATGCGAGAGGACGTCGGCCGGCACAACGCGGTCGACAAGGTGGTGGGCCGCATGCTGCTCGACGGCCGTCTGCCCGCAATCGACGCGGTGCTGGTCGTCAGCGGAAGGGCGGGCTACGAGATCGTGCAGAAGTCGATCAGCGCGGGCATCCCGGTGCTGGCGGCGGTCGGCGCGCCATCGAGCCTGGCCGTCGCGCTCGCCCGTGAGTTCCACCAGACGCTCGCCGGCTTCGTGCGCGGTGATCGCTTCAACGTCTACTCCGCGCCCGAACGGCTGACTTAGGTTTAATCGATCGGTGATCGCGGCAGTCTCCACCCGTCCGCTGGCTCGTGCCGTCGCGATCGCGGCCTACGTCCTGGCGGTCGAGTGGGTGCGCGCGCTGGCCATGCGCTCATCGGCGGCGGTGGTGCCGGCGTTGTTACTGGGCGGCGTCGCGCTCGTCGCCGTCGCCGTGGGATGGCCGGCCGAGCGCCTGGGCCTCGGCGGGCGGAGCCTGGGGCTGCGGATCCTCGGCGGGATGGCCCTCGGAGCGGTGCTCCTGCTGCCGGCCGCCGTCCGCTCGGGTGCGGCACCGCTGCTGCCGGCCGGCCTGGCGCTGGCGGCGGTCGCCGTCTCGATCGGGGAGGAGGTCGCATTCCGGGGAGTCCTGTACAGCGCCCTGGACGACGCCGGCGGCGCGCCGCTCGCCGTCGCCGGGAGCACGGTCGTGTGGACGGCCGCGCACGCGCTGTCCCATCCCCCCGCCTTTCTCGGCGCGGTCTTCGCGGCCGGCCTTCTCTTCGCGCTGTGGCGGTGGGCGTGCCGGGACCTGGTGGCGCCGATCATCGGCCACGTGATCGCGGACCTCGCGCTTTGAGGAAGGCCGCCTGGCTGGCCGCCGCCGCCGCGGTCTACGTG
>DASSLL010000058.1:0-38957 GCA_035689485.1 Candidatus Dormiibacterota bacterium
AGTAGTCCTCGTCGAGATGACCCCAGCGCGCCTGGACGAAGCCGACCGCGGGATCGTCGAACGCGCCGACGGTGCGGCGCAAGAAGTCGTGCGGCGGGACGAAGTCGGCGTCGAAAATGGCGACGAACGGCGCGTGCGTCATCTGCAGCCCATGCGCGAGAGCGCCGGCCTTGAATCCTTCTCGCGTGCTGCGCCGGACATGGTCGACGGCGACGCCGCGCTTGCGCCAGTGCGCGATGCGCCGTGCCACGATGCGCGTCGTCTCGTCGTCCGAGTCGTCGAGCACCTGGACCTCGAAGCGGTCGCGCGGCCAGTCGATGGCGCACACGGCGTCGAGCACGCGCTCGGCGACATAGCGCTCGTTGTAGATGGGGATCTGGACGCAAACTTTTTCACCGGTTGCGGAGGTGGCGGCGAAGCCGCCGGAGGGGCGTAGCCGGAGCGCCCGCACGGTCAGATAAAGAAGATTCAGGCCGAAGAGGAAGAGCAATACGCTCGTGATTCCGACGACCGCGGCGGTGACGGCGCCGATCAATTCGAGTCGAAGAGCGTGTACGGCCGCATCGTCGCGCGCACGTAAGCCACCCGCGCCAGCGCCTGCGGGCTCCTTCGTCGCGTCCACTGCATATAGCGCCAGGCGCTTTGCCCGAGCAGCCTCGCGGGCGCATCGAGGAGCCGCGGGAACAACGCGCGGGGAGCGCGGCGTTCCGGCGCCTCGATCAGCAGCGGCGCCGGTCGCGCGGCCAGCTGCGGGAAGTGCTCGAGCAAGCCAGGATTCCCGTCCACCACCTCACGCAGCTCATCCAGCCCGAACACAGGCTCCCCGACCAGCAGCTCGAACGCCATGTCCTCGTCCTGCCGCACGAGCGGCCGGCATTGAGAGCGCTCGAGGATCAGGTTCGCGGTCATCAGCCGGGGCGCCAGAGGGCGCCGTGTCAGCTCGTCGACCGGCTTGCCGCGAAAACGCAGCGCGTGGACGATGCCGAGGACGTTGACCGCAACGTACGCGAGGTGGCGATGGCCGTCGTCGACGATGAGGTTCAGGTCGACGTCGTCGGTGGCGCGAAAGCCGCCGCTCGCCAGCGAGCCGGCGATGGAGACGCTGCGGACGAACGGCGCGCACGCGACCAGCGTGCGCACGAAGTCGATCGCCATTCGCAGGTAGGCGCCGGCCGCGGCATCGTGCCCGAGCGCGCGCAGGCGGATCGATGCGGCCCGGTCGAGCGCCTCGCGCTCCACGACCAGGCCTTCGGCGATCGCGAGGTCGGAGCTCGCCGCGACGGCCCAGCGCACGCCGTCCGCGGAGATCGGCCCTCCGAGGCAAAGCTCCGCGAGCCTCGCCGGCGTGACCGCGTAGCCGCGCCGGCCCAGGAGCGCCACGGTCCGGCGGACGCGCTCCGACGCAGTGGTCGCGGGCGCGTGGAGGTAGCCGACAGCCACCTTGGGGGATACGGCCAAGGGTTACGTGGCATCATCGATCCTGCCACAAGAAGACACAAGGGGAGGAACCTCCACATGACCGCCGACGGACACTTCCAGGTCCCGCAACCGACCAACGAGCCGGTCCGCTCCTATGCGCCGGCCGACCCGCACCGCAAGACCCTCAAATCGCGCCTGGCGCAGCTCACCGACGCCAAGACCGAGGTGCCGATGCAGATCGGCGGCGAACGGCGATGGGGCGCCTCTCGCGGCACCATCCAGTCGCCGCACCGGCACGAGCTCGCGATCGCCGAGTACGCGGTCGGCGGCGCGAAGGACATCGACGACGCGATCAACGCTGCCCTGGCCGCGCGCAAGATGTGGGCCGCGACCTCATACCACGAGCGGGCGGCGGTGCTGCTCCGCGCGGCGGCCCTTCTCGCCGGCCCTTGGCGCGACACCATCAACGCGGCCACGATGCTCGGCCAGTCAAAGACGGTGCACCAGTCCGAGATCGACGCCGCGTGCGAATCGGTCGACTTCTGGCGCTACAACGCGTTCTTCGGTGACCAGCTTCTGCGCAACCAGCCGTTCAACGACGCGACCGCGTGGAACCGCCTCGAGTACCGCCCGCTCGAGGGCTTCGTCTTCGCGGTCAGCCCGTTCAACTTCACCTCGATCGCGGCCAACCTCCCGACCGCGCCCATGCTGATGGGCAACACCGTCGTGTTCAAGCCCGCGACCCAGACGCTGCTGGTCGCGCACTTCCTCATGGAGCTGTGGCGCGAGGCGGGCCTGCCCGACGGGGTGATCAACATGGTCAGCGGCAGCGCCTCGGAGATCTCGGACAAGGTGCTGAGGCATCCGAACCTCGCCGGCATCCACTTCACCGGCTCGACCGATGTGTTCCAGGGCATGTGGCGCGAGGTCGGTGAGAACATCGGCCGCTACCACACGTACCCGCGCCTGGTCGGCGAGACGGGCGGCAAGGACTTCGTGCTGGCGCACGAGTCGGCCGACGCCGACGCGCTGCGCACGGCGCTCGTGCGCGGAGCCTTCGAGTACCAGGGCCAGAAGTGCTCGGCGGCGTCGCGCGCGTACATCCCGCAGTCGATGTGGAAGGCGATGAAGACCGAGCTCGTCGACCTGGTCGACGCGATCCCGCAAGGCGACGTCGCCGACTTCCGCAACTTCATGGGCGCCGTCATCGACAAGCGCGCTTACGCCAACCACATGAGCGCGATCGACTACGCCAAGCAGCAAAGCAGCGCCAAGGTCATCGCGGGCGGCAAGGGCGACGACAGGGTCGGCTGGTTCATCCGCCCGACCGTGATCGAGACCACCGACCCGGACTTCAAGCTGCTCAAGGAAGAGCTGTTCGGCCCGATCCTCACCGTCTACCCGTATGCGGACGGCAAGTTCGACGAGACGCTCGACCTGGCGGACCGCACGAGCCCGTACGGGCTCACCGGCGCCATCTTCGCGCGCGACCGGCACGCGATCCGCAAGGCGTCCGAGAAGCTCGTCAACGCGGCCGGCAACTTCTACATCAACGACAAGCCGACCGGCGCCGTCGTCGGCCTGCAGCCGTTCGGTGGGGCGCGCGCGTCAGGCACCAACGACAAGGCGGGCTCCTTCCTCAACCTGATCCGCTGGGTCAGCCCGCGTGTGATCAAGGAGACCTACGCTCCGCCGACGGACCATCGCTATCCGTTCATGGAAGACGACCACGAGCCAGGGGCGATCTAAGCCGCTCGTCCTATATGAGGTCGAGGGGGCGGTCGTGACCGTCACCATCGACCGGCCGGAGGTGCGCAACGCCGTCGACCCGCCGACGGCCGAGGCGTTGTTCGACGCGTTCTCGCGCTTCGACGCCGACGATGCCCTGGCCGTGGCCGTGCTCACCGGCGCGGGGGGGACTTTCTGCGCCGGCTTCGACCTGAAGGCGCTCGCGAGCGAGCCTTCGGGCTACGTCACCGAGGAGCGGGGGCCGATGGGACCGACGCGCATGAACCTCACCAAGCCTGTGCTGGCGGCGATCGAGGGCTACGCGGTCGCCGGCGGCCTCGAGCTCGCGCTGTGGTGCGACATCCGGATCGCCGCGAGCGATGCCACGCTCGGTGTGTTCAACCGCCGGTTCGGGGTGCCGCTCATCGACCTCGGCACGGTCCGGCTGCCGCGCATGGTCGGCCAGGGCCGCGCGCTGGACCTGATCCTCACCGGGCGGTCCGTGAAGGCCGACGAGGCGCTGCGCATCGGGCTGGTCGAACGCCTGGTCGATCCCGGTCATGCCGTCGCCGAGGCCCAAAAGGTGGCGCGGGACCTCGCCGCGTTTCCGCAGAGGGCCATGCGCGCCGACCGCAGGAGCGCGCTCGACCAGTGGTCGCTGAGCGTCGACGAGGCGATGCGGGCCGAGCACCACGGCGGCGTCGAGGTGCTAGCGTCAGGTGAGTCGCGGGAAGGCGCCCGCCGTTTTGTGGAGGGCACGGGCCGGCACGGAAAGCCGGATTAGCTGCCGGGGGAATCTCGTTTGACAGAGACAGTGATCGAGGCGCGGGGCCTCGTCAAGAGCTACGGCGACATCGAGGCGGTGCGGGGCATCGACCTCGAAGTGCGCGCGGGCGAGATCTTCGGCTTTCTTGGTCCCAACGGCGCGGGCAAGTCGACCACGATCTCCATGCTCTGCACCCTGCTCACGCCCACCGCGGGTTCGGCGAAGGTGGCCGGGATCGACGTCGTGCGCGACCCGTCGGCGGTCCGACGGCGCATCGGCCTGGTCTTCCAGGATCCCTCGCTCGACGACCAGCTGACCGGCCGCGAGAACCTCGAGTTCCACGCGTTCGTGTACGGCGTCCCGGCGGCCGACCGGCGCCGCCGCATCGACGAGATGCTCGCCCTTCTGCAGCTCTCGGACCGTGCGGGCTCGCTGGTCAAGACGTACTCCGGCGGCATGAAGCGGCGCCTCGAGATCGCGCGCGGCATGCTGCACCAGCCACAGGTCCTGTTCCTCGACGAGCCGACCCTCGGGCTCGATCCCCAGACCCGGCAGAGCATCTGGACGCACCTCAACGGCCTGCGCGCGAACAGAGGCGTGACGATCTTCATGACCACCCACTACATGGACGAGGCGGAATACTGCGACCGCATCGCGATCATCGACCGCGGCCAGATCGTCGCCCTCGGCACTCCGGACGAGCTGAAGAAGAAGGTGGGCGGCGACGTCGTCGTCATCACGTCCAGCCAACCCGACGCGGCCGCGGCCGAGATCAAGCGGATGCTGCGCGTCGAGGCCACGCGCGACGACGGAACGCTGCGCATGGAGGTGCGTGACGGAAAGGCCTTCGTGCCTCGCCTCGTGCGCGAGCTGACCGCGCCGGTGGAGACGGTCTCGATGCACCGGCCGAGCCTCGACGACGTGTTCCTGAAGCTCACGGGCCACGCCATCCGCGAGGAGGAGGCAAGCTCGGGAGACCGCAACCGCGCCATGGCCAGGCGGTGGGCGGCGGGACGGAGGCGATGACGGCTCCGGTCACCACGGCGACCGAAGAGAGCATCCGGGGCGACGGCTACATCGCCGCTGTCGACACTCGCACCGCCAGCCTGCGCGCCGTCTACATCATCTGGTACCGCGACCTGCTCCGCTACTGGCGCGACCGCTGGCGGCTGGTCGCATCGCTGGCGCAGCCGCTTTTGTTTCTGCTCGTCTTCGGGTCCGGCCTCAGCTCGGCGCTGGGCGGCGGCTTCGGCCGCGGCAGCGGTCTCTCCTACATCCAGTTCATGTACCCGGGCATCATCGGCATGGCGATCCTCTTCACGGCCATCTTCGGCGCCATGTCCATCGTCTGGGACCGCGAGTTCGGCTTTCTCAAGGAGGTGCTCGTCGCGCCGATCGACCGGTGGGCGGTCGCGGTCGGCAAGAGCCTCGGCGGCACGACGCAGGCCATGATCCAGGGCTTGATCCTTCTCGTCCTGGCGCCGCTCGTCGGCGTCAAGCTCAACCTCCTCACCATCGTCGAGCTGATCCCGCTGGCGGCGGTGCTCGCCTTCGGCCTCGCGTCTTTCGGCGTGATGATCGCGTCGATGATGAAGTCGCTGCAGGGTTTCCAGGTCGTCATGAACTTCCTGATGATGCCGATGTTCTTTCTCTCCGGCGCGCTGTTCCCGCTCGCCAACCTCCCGGGGTGGATGACGGTGTTGACGCGTCTCGACCCGGCGTCGTATGGCATCGACCCGATCCGCCGCGTCGTGCTGGCGGGCTCAGGCGCGCCGAGCGCGTACGGCCTGACGCTCTTCGGTCACCTGCTGACCGTCCCCACCGAGGCTTCGATCACGCTCGCCTTCGGCGCCGTGATGCTGCTCGTCGCGGTCGTCATGTTTGAGCGCCGCGACTGACAGCAGCGCGAGCGCGCCGAGCTCACCTGCAAGTACCGGCGCCGGCCCCCAGAACGGCTCGCCCTCGACGGCGACGGCCAGGGCGAGCACGTAGACCCAGGCCCACCGCGCCGGTGCGGCGCGAATGACGAGCCAGCCCGCGAGTCCAAGCATCGTCAGGTCGTCAAGGTGGACGTATGGCGTGGCGAGCATGCCACCGGTCAGCGCGAGGACGTACGGCCATTCCGGCCCTCGCTTACGCATCCGGTAGGCGAGGAAGAGCGTCCACGCGGCGATGACGGCCTGCAGCGGGCGCGCGGCGTCGCCGGCGAAGAAGGCGAGAGTCAGCTCGCGGTTCACGGGCACCGACGACGCAAAGCTCAGCCGCTCGAGGTAGGTCGCGATGCCGCTCGCGCCGAGGGCGAGCGCTGACAGCGCGACCATGGCGCCGAGCGCGACGGCGCTGCCCAGGAAGGCTCGACCGCGTCCCGCCGCCAGCAGCGCCGGCGGGACGAGAAACGCCAGCTGCGGCTTCAGGACGATCGCGCACAGGGCAACGCCGGCCCACCACGGACGGCCGGTCCGCAGCAGCGCGTACGACCCGGCGACGCCAAGGGCGACGAATAGTCCGGGCTGGCCGAGCTGCAGTCCATAGATGACCGGCAGCCAGCCGATGGCGGCGGCGAGAAAGAGCTCGCGCAGGCGCCCGGCAGTCGGCGCCGGCGCCGCCAAACGCCAGATCACGGCGAGGGCCACGATCAGGAGCCCGCTCCAGACGGCGTACGCCTGGTCGAACGGCATCGTCGTCAGGTAGACGGCCAGCCATGCCAATGGCGGTGGGCTGATGTAGCGGGCGAGCTCGGCGACGGTGATCCCGGAGCCGAGGGAGTTCAGGTACGCCTGCTGGAGCGAGAGGTCGTAGATGTGCGCCCAGCCGTGCTGCCACCCGATCTGGGCCGCGACGTAATAGAAGGTGAAGTCGTTGTGGAAGTGGTCCGAGCTCCAGGCGACAACCCACTGATAGAGGTCGAAGGCGGCAAACAGCACCGCCGTCGTGCCCCCGGCGGCAATGCCCAGGTTCCGCCACCGCCTGGAAGTCAGAATCACGCGCGCAGGTTACCTTCTTGTCGTGGCGACTTCGACCGGTTTCGACCCGCACGTCGTGGAGCTGCGCGACCGGACGAAGGTCAATCTCAGGCCGATCGTGCCGGAGGACGAGCCGCTGCTGCACGAGGCGGTGGCCTCGATGTCGGAGCGGAGCGTCTACTTCCGGTTCTTCTCGCCCATCAAGCGAATGTCCGACGCCCTCGCGCACCGGCTTGCGGTCGTCGATTTCAAGGACCGTTTCGCCATCGTCGCCACCGTGACCCGTACCGGCAAGGAGCGCATCGTCGGCGTCGCGCGCTACGACCGAGCGGCGGGAACCGAGGTCGCCGAGGTCGCGGTCGCCGTCATCGACGAGTTCCAGCGCCGCGGTCTGGGCGGCCAGCTGCTGGCCGAGCTCGCTCGCGTCGGCCGGGCGCACGGCATCCGCACGTTCTCGCTCATCGTCCTGCCGGAGAACCGCCAGATGCTGGGCCTGCTGCGGAGGATGGGCTGGATCCACCAGGCCAGGCTCAACGGCGGCGTGTACGAGATCTCATTTGAGCTGCCTGAGGACGCTTGATGGACGCGACGCTGCTCGCGTTCGCCGGGGTCTCGCTGCTGCTGGCGGTCACGCCGGGCCCTGACATGGCGGTGGTCACCAAGAACGCGCTTGCGCACGGCAGGCGCGGCGTGGTGCTGACCACGAGCGGCATCGGGCTGGCGCTCGTCATCTGGGTCGCGGCCACGGCGGTCGGTCTCTCGGCGCTGCTGCGCGCGTCGGGCGGGGTCCTGCTCGCACTGAAGATCGCCGGCGCCCTTTACCTCGCGTACCTCGGCGTGCGGACGCTGCTCGAGTCGCGCCGGCGTCCGGGTGACCTGCTCGCCGGCACGCCGCCGGCCGCGCCGGCGCACGCCGTGTTCCGCCAGGGATTCCTCTCCGCGATCAGCAATCCCAAGCTCGGCGTGTTCTTCGTCACGTTCCTGCCGCAGTTCGTGCTTCCGGGTCAGGCCGTGCTGCCGCGGCTCCTCGAGCTCGGTGTGACGTTCGCCCTGATCGGGTGGGTGTGGATGAACGCGTACGGCTTCTTCGTCACGCGGCTGCGCGACTTCATCACCGCGCCGCGGGTGCGGCAGTGGATGCAGCGGGTCACCGGCGTGGTGCTGCTGGGGTTCGGGGCGCGGCTGGCGATCGAGCGGGTCTAGCCTCCGGCGATAGTCGCGACTACCGACGCATCTGATGCCCCGGCACGGTTGCTAGTCGCGACTATCTCCCAGCCGCGGCGCTCCAGCTCAGCTCCAGCTGAACTCGGTGCAGAGGTAGTCGAAGAGCTGGCCCTCGGGCATGCCGTTGGGAAAATTCTTCACGTCCGCCGGGTTGACCGCGAACATCACCACGGTCACGCCGTTGCGCGTCGCCGCGATCACGGCCAGGCGGACCCTGGTCGCGGTCTGCGAGGCACCGAACAGGTTTGCCGAGTACACCGAACCGACCCCGTCCTGGTCGCCGAGGTGCGCGCCTTTCAGCTGGCTGACGAGCGTCACGTCCTGATAGCTCGAGGAAGGGAGGCCGGAAACGACCGACTGGATCGCCTGGTCCGCCGAGCCTCCACTCGAGCCGGCGAACGTCACCGTCCCCATCTTCGTCCCCAGCTCGATTCCCGACGCGTTCTGCGAGCGCACGGCGAAGTCGGCGAAGTAGTTGACCGTGAAGTGGTACGTCGAGCTGTGAAACGCCGCCTGTTCGGGCAGCGGGGTGATCAGCTTGGGCCCGCAGTTGCTCGTGCACGTCGAGTGGCCGCCGCCGCTGAGCTGCGACGCCGCGATGACGCCAACGACGACGGCGGCCAGGAGCAGGATCACGACCAGACCGCCGGCGATCAGCGCGGGCGCCAGCCGCGTCTGCCGCGCCGCGGGTGGAGGAGCGGGATAGCGGTACATCGGCGGTGCGGCCGCCGCCTGCAGCGCGACCGGGGTCCCGCACCGGCCGCAGAAGGTAGCGCCCGGCGGGAGAGGCGCCCCGCACCGGCCGCAGTAGCGGGCCGGCTGAACCGCCATCAGGCGCTCCTCCGCTTCGGCGCCGCGGAACGCGCCGCGCCGCACGCGGGGCAGAAGGCCATCGTGGGCACGATGCGATGGCACTCCGGGCACTGCGAATCGGGTCCGATCGCGTGCTCGGCGCCTTCGACCAGCAGGGCGTCGTGAATGACGCGCCGCAGGTACAGCAGCAGCGCCGCGGCGGCGATGCCGAGCACCGCGACGTCGACGATCAGGTCGCTCGCGACAAACCCCGCGGCGGCCACCGCGACCTGGACGCCGAACGCGACCACGACCGCCACGAGGATGTTCGACTGCCTCGACCGGTTGGCGCGGCGGCGATCGAAGCGATGCAGCCACACGGCGGCGGTGACGAGCGCCGTCGTCGAAGCGTTGACGAGAGCCACCAGCAAACCGGCGCGCGTCAGGCGCAGCGCCCAGTCGACCGGTGACCCTGCCGCGACCAGCGGGCCGCCCAGCGCCGGCCAGAAGATCGCCAGCGAGCTTGCCAGAGTGAAGCCGAGGGCCGAGGCCGCACCGAACGTCAAGCCGTCGAGCGGCTCACGAAAGCGGTCGCGAAAGAGGTAGAGGGCAAGCGGTCCGGCCAGCATCAGCGCCTGCGCCGTGATCGGGATGGCGACCGCCCCGACCACGAACTCGTTGTCATGGTCCCCGGTCAGCGCCAGCGCGGCGAGAGCATTTCCGCTGAGGTTGGCGAAGGCCAGGCCGAGCACGGCGCCGACCACCATCGTGGCTCCGATCACCAGCCACGGCTCGTTGTCGTAGACCTCGACCTCGTAGAGGTACATCAGGTAGAGCACCGGCAGGACGAGGACCGCCGCCACGGTGGCGAGCGCGAACAGGTGCAGCGCGGCGAGCACGATGACGAGCGCACCGCCCGCGACGAGCGCGATTCGGAACGGCTGGCCGCTGCGGTGCGGCAGGTGCGGGAACAGGGTCGAGATGACCGCCAGCTGCGCGACCCGCTCCGCCGGCACCGCCGCATACGCGTGCGTCCTGCGCGTGCTGCCCTCGGCAAGATGGGCGCCGCAGCGGCCGCAGAAATCGCCGGCCGGCACGACAGAACCGCAGTGCGGGCAGGTGACGAGCGGCGGCCGCTCGCTCATCCGCCCCCCGACTTGACGTACTTGACCCATGCCGCGTCCAGGCCGGCGCCGTCCATGCTGCCCCACCCCGTCGCGAGGTCGAAGCCCGCCGCCGCGTCGTAGCCCAGGTTGTTGCCCACGGTCACGTCGTGGAAAGGTCTCGGGCTCAGCTTCGAAGCGTTCTCGCCCATCCAGTAGATCGCGGGATTCGCAAAACCGACCTCGTGCATCCCTTTCCGTATCAGGTCCTGGTTGATGAGCGCGACGGTCGCAGCCCACAGAGGGGTGGCCGCGGACGTGCCGCCCACCTGGACGTCCTTGCCGCCGAACACGATGTGGAACCCGGTCGAAGGGTCGCCGTCGGCCGCGACGTCCGGCACCTCGCGGAATCCGTTGCCCGCCGCGAGCCGCTCGTTGTCCTGGTAGCTCGGCGCCGCGTAGAACTGGCTCACGCCGCCGCCTCCTCCGGATTCGTCCAGCGGGCTGCTCCACGCGTACTCCTTGAAGTACACCCCCTGCTGTGATTCGAAGACGGACGTGCCGCCGACCGCGGTCACGGTCGGCAGGGTCGCGGGAAAGCTGGCGGCCGGACTCTGGTCGAGGCCGCACGTGTACGCGCCGTTGTCGCCGCTGGCGACGAGGTGCGTCATGCCCACGGCGATGGCGCGGTCCTGGATCGACGCATAGTTGTTGCGCGCACCGCTCGGCGTGTCCGGCTCGCACGAGCCGAGGCTCTCGGAGATGATCGAGCCGAGGTGGTCGGTGACGAGCTGGTCGAATGCGCGGTCACCGTGCCCGAAGTCGGGCGCCGACATGTAGACCACGAGCTTCGCCGCCGGTGCGACCTCGTGCGCGATCTCGAGGTCGAGCGCCGTTTCCCCCTGCGGTTTTTCCGGCGTGCCCCAGTTCGGGTCGCGCTTGACGGTGAGGATGGGCCCGAACGGCGGCAGGCCGAACTCGGACGCGAACTTCTCGAGGTCGCCGTTGTCGGGCAGGTCGTCGATCTCCGGCAGCAGGATGGTCTGTCCCTTGCCGTCGAGGCCTGAGTCGCGCAGTGGTTTGAGGTTGTAGTACGCGATGACGTCCAGCGGTTGCAGGCCGCCGGGCCGGACCGCATAGCGGCGGTTCCCGCGGTAGTCGTCGAGACCGCTCACGCCGTCCGCGACCGCGGCGACGACCGGGGGCATCGCCGGCGGGTCGAGCGTGGCGTAGAAGGTCGCGCCACCGGCGAGCCTGTAGTTCTCGATGTCGACGCCCAGCAGCGTCGAAGCGGCGGGAGCCGGTCCGTCGGCGGCGATGAGGCTGGAGGGCGAACGCCACGTCGCGTGGAGCCCGGCCGACGTCAGTGCGTTCACGGCGCGGCCCACCGCCGCCGGGTCGGGCCCGAACCGCGCGGCGTATTCGGAGGTCGAGATGGTCCTGCCAGAGGCGAGCATCGCGTCCAGGCCCTGTTGATCGCGCACCTTCAGGCCAAAGCTCAGGTAGACGGTCGTCGACTCTCCGGCCGGCCCGAGGCGGGTCGCGTGAGCCACGGCCGCGGCGAGCGTCGGCGGAGGTTTCGCGATGACGTATGAAGCCGAGACATGCCGCGGCTGCACGGTGCCGCACCCGGACAGCGCCAGGACGGCGATCGCCGTGGCGGCGCGGAATTTCACGGGTGCGTAGCTTCCCAGACCTCGGCCTCGAACGCGACCTCGAAACCGAGTTTCCGGTACAGGTCGGCGGCGTGGGTCGCGTTCATGCCGTCGACGTACAGCGACGCGGTCCGCGCGCCGGCGAGCTTCACGCGGTGCATGAGCTCGATCACGAGCCAGCGGGCAAGCCCGCGCCGGCGGTGCTCAGGCAGCGTGCCGACCGAGCTGATCAATCCGACGGGCTGCGGCCGCGCGTCGTCCGGATACGTGTCGACCTCGGCAAACGCGATGGCGACCGGCTCGCGGCCTGGTGCGGTAAGAGCCATGAGGCAGAGCTCGGGCGGCTTGCCGCCGGCCACCTCCTCCTCGTTCCGCGGCGCAAAGCGCCAGTGGTCGGCGAACGCGCGGTTGAAGATGTCCGCCCACGAGAGCGGCGGCGACGAATCGCCGTCGATCAGCGAATAGCCTGACACCGGCGAGGGCCGCGGCAGCCCGAGCTCAAGGCTGCGGTCCATCCGCCACCACGGCCGGACGGCGGTCATCCCGGCGTCGCGCAGACCGTCCCCATGGCCTCTGGCCATGAAGGTCTGAGTCACGGTCGCGCCGGCGGCACGCGACAGCTGCAGTCCCCACCGCGCGAGCGCGGACGTCAAGCTCGGCGGCCCGGCGACGTACATGCTCGCGATCACTCCGTCGGGCGACGGCCGGCTCATCAACAGCACAGCGCCCTCGAGCCGGCCGCTGTCTTCCACCATCCGCGATCGTGCCTCCCAGTCGAACCGCGAGAGGATCCGCCGCATCCGGCCCTCGTCGGGGACCATGTCCTGCCGGCCCGCGGTCACCTCGCGCCGCCAGAGGTCGATCAGCGGCTCCAGGTCTTCAGGACGTCCGGGCCTCAAGCCGTGACCCGTGTCACCACCTCGTGCGCCTCGGGGATCTCGCGGCGGATCATCTCCTCCAGCTCGCTTTCGATCTCGTGCGCGTGCTCGAGGCTGATCTCGCCCGCGACCTCCGCCACCACGTGCGCGTGGATCTGGTGGCGGCGAGAGCTGAGCTCGACGTCCATGCACCGCCGCACCTCGGGGTGCGTCTCCACGACCTTGCGGATGCGCGCGGCAAGCTGCTCGTTGCGCGCGGTCACGTCCTGTCCCGGCACCACCTGCGGCTCCATCGGCTCGAGATGGATGTCGATGCGCGTCACCTCGGGCAGCTCGTCGCGGATAGAACTCTCCAGCGCACGGCTCGTGGTCGACGCCGTCGCCATGCTCTGATTGCCCGGGAGCTTGGCGTGCATGGTGAGGTGCAGGGTGCCGTCCTGCTCGCGCTCGACGGTCACGTTGTGCAGGTCGCGCACGCCGCCGTTGCGGGCCGCCGCCGCATGGATCCGCTCGACCAGGTCGCTCTGCTCCTGCTGACCTTCGACGACCACGGCCAGGTCAAGCGCCGGCAGCGCCGCGCGCGCCCGCGCCTTGACCGCGTTGGCCAGCGCGTTCGCCGCCTCGACGGACAGCATGCGCCGCGTGGCGATGCGGGCGTCGCCGATCATGTTCGGGCCCGAGCGCCGGACGCGGACCGAGCGCACCTCCCGCACGCCGTCGACCTCCTGGATGGCGCGGCGCAGCTGGTCCTCGGCGCCGGCCGGGGCGCGGTCGATCAAGATGTCGCCCGAGCGCCACGCCAGCCGGCCGGCGGCGCGGACGATGATCACCGCCACCAGCAGCGCCGCCGCGGCGTCCGCCCCGACGAAGCCGCTCCGCACGCCGACCAGGCCCGCGAGCACACCCAGGTTGGCGAGCACGTCGGCGACCCGGTCGGTGCTGTCGGCGAGCATCGCCTCGCTGGCGATGGCCCGGCCGATGCGACGCATGACCAGCGCCCGACCGGTCTCGATGAGGATCGTGGCCACCAGCAAGGCGAAGGCATACGCAGTCGGGTCGACCGGCGGACCACCGAACACGAGGCGCCGCACGGCCTCGGTCGCGATCAGCGCGGCGATGATCAGCAGCAAGATGCCTTCCGTGAAGGCGGCCAGGTTCTCCGCGCGCCCGTGGCCGTAGGGGTGCTCCTTGTCGGCCGGCTTGCGCGCGGCCCGCACCGCGAACAACGTGAAGACGCTTGCCGCGACGTCGAAAAGGCTGTGACCGGCCTCGCTCAAGATGCCCAGGCTGCCGGTGAGGAGGCCCACCACCAGCTTGGCCACGACCAGGGCGACGCCGATCACCACCGAGGCGAGCGCGACGACCTCTGGACGCCGAGTCAGCGCTTCCAGGGGCCCCCGCGAATTCGCGGCGGAGCCTCGGAATTCGTGGGGGTTTCTCACCGCCTCACTCTAGGAGCCGGGTGGTCTACTTCAGCGCCGAGGCGCTGGCGAAGAGCTGCTCCTCGCTGCCGAGCGCGATGACGAGGTCGCCCTCCTCCAGGCGCATGGCCGCGCTCGGGTTGACGTGCAGCGTCCCGTCCTGGCGCCGCAGCGCCAGCACCCGCGCCGCCGTGGGCGCGAGCAGGCCGCTCGTCTCGAGCGTCTTGCCGATGACCGCGCTCGCCTGGTTGACCACCATCTCCTCGACGCCGATGCCGAGCTCCGCATGGTGCAGCGTGTCCAGGACCTCGACCATGGCGGGCCTGATCGCCAGCTCGGCCATCCGGTGTCCCGCCATGACGTACGGCGAGATCGTCCGCGTCGCGCCGGCAAGCTCGAGGCGACGGATCGAGTCAGGGCGGCCGGCACGCGCGACGATGTACAGGCCCGGGTTCAGCGCGCGTGCCGCGAGCACGATGTAGACCGCGCGCTCGTCTGAGTCGACCGCGCTGACGAGTCCGCGTGCGCGTTCGATGCCGGCCTGCTTGAGGATGTCCTCTTTCGAGGCGTCGCCCTCGATGTGCAGACGGCCTTCCGCACGGACGCGCTCCAGCGCCTCTTCGGTCTGGTCGATGACGACGTACGGCACACCGTGGTCCTCGAACTCGGCCACGATCTGCGTGCCGATGCGGCCGTAGCCGCAGATGATGAAGTGGTCGCGCAGACGGTCCAGGTCACGCTGCAATTGCCGCTCCCTCCGGTACCTGCCGAATGCATTGTCCGCCAGCGTCTCGGCGAAGACACCGAACCCGTAGAGCATCGTCCCGACGCCGACGACGATGAGGCCCGACGTGAAAAGCCGGCCGGCGGCGCCTTGTGGATGCACCTCGGTGTAGCCGACCGTGCTGATCGTGATGATCACCATGTAGAACGAGTCGAGCAGGTTCCAGCCGTCGATCAGCCTGTAGCCGGTGACGCCGACGGCGATCACGATGGCGAGGAGGATCGCGGCCAGCCGGAACCGGACGATCGGGTTCACGGCCCGCGACCGGCTCATCGTCGCTCCTGACGCCGCTTCTCCATCTCCGCCGCGCGGTCCCAATGCGCGGGGTCGGCCCAGGTCTGGGCGAACGCCTCGACGGTGTCCTCCGCAAGCTCGGGGTTGTGGTGCGGATGGATCGCGTTCACGGACCGCTTGATGCCCGCGACGGCGTCGGGCGGTGCGGCCGCTATGGTGCCGGCGAGGGAGCGCAGGCGCTCGTCGAATCGGTCCGCCGGCACGACCTCTTCCAGGATGCCCGCGCTGAACGCTTCGGGCGCGGTGTAGATGCGGCCGGTGAGCAGCGCGTGCAGGCTCCGGCCCCTGCCCACCAGCGCGGCCAGCCTCTCCGTGGCGCCCCACGCGAGCATCAGCCCGAGGCTGATCTGAGGGAAGCCGAAGCGCGCGTGAGACGCGGCGACGCGGAAGTCGCAGGCGATGGCGAGCTCGGCGCCGCCGCCCAGCGCGTCGCCGTTGATCCCGGCGATCACCGGGATGGCCAGCTGAGGCAGGCGGTCGAGGGTCGCGCGCATGCGCCGCGCCATGCCCGCCGCCTCCTCCGCGGAGCGCATGCCTTCGAGCTCCTTCAGGTCGCCTCCGGCGCAGAACGCCCTGTCGCCGGCGCCGCGGATGACGGCGACGCGTGCGCCGCCGCCGAGTGACGAGATCGCCTCGTCGAGCTCGGCCATGGTCTGTAGCGTCAGGGCGTTGCGCGCCTGCGGCCGGTTGATGGTGATCGTCGCGACGCCGTCGTGAACCTCGAGCAGGAGGTCACGCATCGCCGTCTATTCAGCCACCTCCGCCGCCGGGGCCTTCGAGCCCCGGTTTCGTCATCTTGCCGAGGTCGAGCACCTTGTTCAGCTCCTTCTCGGCGACGCCCCGGCCCCGCGCGAGCTGCCGGATGGACCGGCCGGTGCGGATCGACTCCTTGGCCAGCTTGGCCGCCTCGTCGTAGCCGATGACCGGGTTCAACGCGGTCGCCAGCATCGGGCTGCGCTCGACGAGCTCCGGTCCGCGGTCCGTCGCCTGCAGGCCTTCGACGCAGCGCTCGGAGAAGTTGCGCGCGGCGGCTGCGAGCAGGGTGATCGACTCCAGCATGGCGAAGCCCGCCACCGGCATCATCACATTGAGCTCGAAGAAGCTGCCCCCCTGCGCCGACACGAGCACCGTCGTGTCGTTGCCGTAGACGCGGGCGACGACCATGAGCATCGACTCGATGATCACCGGGTTGACCTTGCCCGGCATGATGCTGGAGCCCGGCTGGGTCTCGGGCAGCCGGAGCTCGCCGAGGCCGGCGATGGGGCCGGTGCCCATCAACCTGATGTCGGAGCCGATCTTCCACAGGCTCGTGCCGATGGTGCGCAGGGCGCCGTGGGCGGCGACCCACACGTCGAGTGACGCCTGCGCGTGGAAGTGGTTGGCCGTCTCGCGGACGGGCAGGCGGGTCGCCTTGGCGAGCCGCGAGGCGACGAGCCGCGCGTACTGGGGGTGCGAATTGAGGCCCGTTCCCACGGCGGTCCCGCCGAGCGGGATGCGCGAGAGTTCGTCGACCGCGCCGTGCGCCCGCCGGATCGATTCCTCGACCTGTCCGGCGTAGCCCTTGAACTCCTGGCCCATCCGGATCGGCGTGGCGTCCTGGAGGTGCGTCCGGCCGGTCTTGATGACGGGCCACAGCTCTTTGCTCTTTGCCTCGAGGGCCTTTTCCAACCGCTCGAGCGCGGGGATGAGCTCTTCCTGGATCGCGATGGCTGAGGCAAGCTGGACGGCCGTCGGGATGACGTCGTTCGATGACTGGCACATGTTGACGTGGTCGTTGGGATGGACCACCTTGGAGCCTCTCTCGCCGCCGAGGATCTCGGTGGCGCGGTTGGCGATGACCTCGTTGGCGTTGGTGTTGCTCGACGTCGCCGAGCCCGTCTGGTAGATGTCGATCGGGAACTGGTCGTCGAGCTTGCCGTCGATGACCTCCTGCGCCGCGGCCGTGATCGCCCTCGCCCGGCGGCGCGACAGAAGGCCGAGCTCGCGGTTAGTCTGCGCGGCCGCCTTCTTGACGACGCCGATCGCGCGGATCAGCCGGTGCGGCAGCGGCTGGCCCGAGATCGGAAAGTTCAGGACGGCCCGCTGCGTGGAGGCGCCGTAGTAGGCGTCGGCCGGGACCTCCATCTCGCCCATGGAGTCGCGCTCGACACGCGTTCGCTTGGCCACCGCTCGTGATTCTAAAGTTCCGTTGGAGTGCGACTCGCCGCGGTCGACATAGGCAGCAACACGGTCCACGTCCTGGTCGCCGACGTGGTGCGCGGCAAGCTCGAGGACGTCGCCCACTACGTGGAGATGCCGGAGCTTGGGCCGCAGGTGGCCAGGAACGGCGTCATCGGCAGCCGCGCGCGCACCGCGCTGCGGGCGCTGAGGAAGGTGGTCGACCAGGCGCGCACGCACGCCTACGACGCGCTTCTCGCCTGCGCCACGCAAGCGGTGCGCCAGGCATCGGACGGTCCGGCCTTCGTCAAGCAGGCGTCCGAGGCGATCGCCACGCCGGTGCGGGTCATCTCTTCGCGACAGGAGGCGGCGCTGAGCTTCCTGGGCGCGGCCAGCCGGCACGCGGCGCGCAAGGAGTGGGCACTCGTGGACCTTGGCGGCGCCTCCACGGAGGTCGTCATCGCGCGCGGCCGCCACATGCTCCGCTCGACGTCGCTACCGCTGGGGTCCGGCGTCCTGGCCGCGACGTTCCTCTCCGACCCGCCGAAGCCGGAGGAGCGGGCGCGGCTGCGCAAAGCCGCGCTGCGTGAGCTGCTCGAGGCGCCGGACGGCGACGTGGAGAGGTTCGTCGCCACCGGCGGCACCGCCTCCAACCTGCCGTTGGTGCTTTCCCGGCGCAAGCCGCCGGTGGTGCTCACGTCCAACGACCTGCTCGAGTGCGCCGAGCGCCTCGACAGCGCGCGCGCCACGCACGTGGCCGCGCGCACAGGGCTGCCCGGCAACCGCGTCAAAGCCATGCGCGGGGGCGTCGAGGCGCTGCTGCTGTTCCTCGACTGGTACGGCCTGGCCGTGCTCCAGGTCAGTCACGAAGGTTTGCGCCACGGGATGATCCTGGCCTACCTCGAACGTGGCTCGGATTGGTGGCGTGACCCACCACACGAAATCGCATGATTTCGTGGGGGTTCCCGGAACGATGGGTAGAGTGAGTTCATGGAAGAAGGTGTGAGGGACAGGGGCGCTAGGCTGCGCCTGGCGCTGGCCCTGACGCTGGCGGTGCTGCTCGTCGAATTCGCCGGCGGGCTCCTGTCACATTCGCTCGCGCTGCTTTCCGACGCCGGTCACGTCCTGACCGACGTCTTCGCGCTGGGGCTCGCCTGGTTTGCCGTCGAGCAGTCGAAGCGGCCTGCCGACAGGCGGCGGAGCTACGGCTACCAGCGGGTGGGAATCCTGGCCGCGCTCCTCAACTCGGTGACGCTGATCGTGATCGTGATCGCCATCGCCCTGGAGGCCATCCGCAGGCTGCTCGCTCCGGAACCGGTGCAGGGCGGCATCGTGATCGTCACGGCGCTAGCCGGCATAGCCATCAACACCTTCGTGATCCTCAACCTGCGCAGCGGCGGCACGCATGGCCTGAACGTGCGGGCGGCCTTGCTCCACGTCACGGGCGACGTCGGGGCGTCCGTCGGCGTGGTCGTGTCCGGGATCGTGATCCTGCTGACGGGATGGCTCTACGTCGACCCGATCCTGTCGCTCGCGATCGCCACCCTGATCGCATTCGGCGCTTTCGGCATCGTGCGCGAGACCGTGAACCTCTTGATGGAGGGCACGCCGGCCGCGATCGACGTGGCAGCCGTCACAGCCGAGATCGGTCGGAACAACGCGGTCACGGGTGTCCACGACCTGCACGTGTGGGCGCTTTCACCCGAATCGGTCGCGCTCAGCACCCACATAGTCGTGTCCGACCGCTCCCTGGCGGACGCCGAGCACATCGTGCGCGACATCGAGCACCGTCTGTGCGACAAGTTCGCCATCGGTCACACCACCATCCAGGTGGAGAACTGCCATCCGTGCGGCGAGATCCTTCACGGCGCGGGGGATCACAACCACCCGCACCAGCACATCACGTTTACTTCGTGACGGTGAGAGCCTCCTCCTGCTGCAGGATCCGCCGGGCGACCGCGATCGCGGACGCGTAGGTCGAGTCCATTCCGCGGTAGCTCAGCCCGCGCGCGCCGAGGGTGCGCGCCTGCGTGTACGGCGTGTCCGACGCGTAGTGGACGATGCCGAGGTCGAAGTTGACCTGCGCCATGTTCACGCTCTCACCGACGGGATACCGCTCCGGCTGCCCGACCTCGTAGCAGGCGTCGAGGTAAGGCCCGGCCTCCATCTCGACGACGGTGTAGTGGCCCTGGTAGTAGAAGTCGAGGTAGTCGCGATTCTGCAGGAAGGTCCCGCGCACGGTGACGGCGCGCTGGTTGTCCAGGGCGGACCCGTAAACCAGGTTGGGCTGCACGTCGCCCGCGGCGAAGCAGTTGTCGAGCCAGTACGTGTTGCCCGAGTGCTCGTTGTAGACCGCGTTCGGGATCATCACGTCGCCGACGTCCGCGTTCAGCGTCGCCGCCTTGCCCAGCACGTACACCCCCGCGACCCACGCCGCCTGCTCGGCGACCTGGCGCAGGATGTGGTACGCGGCTTCGCCGAGCGGGTAGTCGACGTTGAGGATGCACGCGTCCGACTGGCGCAGCCTCGCGGCGTCGACGGCGCCGACACGCGGGTCGATCGCGGAGGCGTCGAGCTTCGACAGCATGAACACCTGCGCCGCGCTGTCGACGCCCGTGCCGACCGCGGGGATGTGGCGCACCCCGTTGGACGCCTCGAGCTCGGCCCGCCACTTGCGGTAGCGGTCGCGCTCGGGGTGGCTGTCGAAAAGTCGTCTGGCGCCGTAGTAGAGCCAGTTTTCGCGCGCGGCGCGGCTGTGCCCGGCCTCGAGCTTGCGCCGCTCGGAATCGAGGTCGCGGTCGGTGCGCGCGACCCAGTCGACGATCTCCGTCTCGATGCGACGCGCCACCCCGGTCAGCACGTTGACCAGGCTGTGCGCGTTGGAGGACACGAAGTAGACGGGCGCTTCGCGCGCTCCGAGCTCGTCCATGGCCGCGGCGATCGGCAGCCACCACCGGCTGGCGTTGCGCGCGAAACCGAGGTGGCTGCCGCCGATCAGGCGCAGCACGATGAGGCACTCCTCGCGCTTGATGGCCGCGAGGTTCAAGTCGAAGTCGTCCCCCCACGCGTCGCGCAGCCGGCGCCAGTCGTCCGGCGTCGCGCCGGCCGCGTGCCTTGCCTCGTCGTCCGACAGCGCGACGTCCTGGAGTGCGCGGTGCAGCTTGTTCCACTCGATCTGGAAGGCGACGAGCGTGGGCACCAGGTCGTCGATGTCCGACTTGGACGCGATCAGCACCGCGAGCGTGTTCTTGCCATCGTGGTACCAACGGCGGCGGCGGGCCGGCGCCTTCACCGCCTGCCAGCTGAGGATGTCGTGGCCGAGCACGGCCTTGAAGCCCTGCGGGCTCTGGCCCATGATCACGCGACGGCACCTGTTGATCGCGGCGGGCAGGCGCCGCACGGCGTAAAGGAGCGCGCCCATGTCCGACTGCGGCTCGGCGGCGAGCGGATGCAGGACCGAGCCCATCAGCAGGTGAGCCTGGACGAGCGACTCGACCTTGATGTCGCCCGAGCTCTGGAGCATGGTCGTGTAGGTGCGCACGTAGAGCTCGACGGCGCGCTTGCCGCTCCATCCTCCCGCCGGCGGCGCTTCCATCAGAGTGCGACTATAGATCGCTTACAAAAGCATGACGACGCTTGGACCACCGTCTGGGAGAGTGGATGACATGACCAATCGAACCTCCAAAACCCGCTACCTCCGCATCGCCGGCTTTGCCGTCGGCGCGGTGGTCATCGCCGGTGTCGCCGTCGTCGCCACCGCCTCGGCGGCCGGCATGACCTTCGGCCTTCGACCCGCGTCTTCGCAGCCGTCGGACGCGCAGGTGGCCGCGGTCGACGCCAGAGCGACCTCGGCCGTGTGCAGCGACTTCATGAAGAACTTCGCCAACGAGATTCACAAGAGCCAGGCCGAGATCAACGCAGCCTTCCAGAAGGCGATCGCGGACACGCTGGCCGACGAGGTGAAAAACAAGCAGATCACCCAGGCGCAGGCGGACGCGATCAAGAAGAAGCTTGCCAACCAGACGCCGTGCACGCTGCCCAGCTCGGCCGGCCGGCCCGGCGCCGCGGCGCCCGCCATCAAGGCGTTCATGCAGCAGTACTTCAGCGCGGCCGCGGCGGCCCTCGGCATCACCGAGGCGCAGCTGAAGGCCGACCTCGCCGGCGGGCAGTCGCTGTCCCAGGTTGCAGCCGCGCAGCACGTTTCCGAGGCCGACTTCCGGACGAAGCTGATCGCGAACCTGAAGCCTGCGCTCGACGCAGCGGTGACCAACAAGACCATCACCGCGGCGCAGGAGCAGGACGTCCTGAATCGCCTCCAGACCGGCGAGCTGCCGTACTGGAACCTGCCGGCGAAGCGGCCGAAGCCCACGCCGTCGCCGGCGACGACCTAGCCCCTCCGGCCCTTCCGGCCACCTCCGCGCCAAGCCGCGACAAGGACGGCGCGCCGAGCGCGCCTCGCCCACTGAATGCCCGACCGACTGGGGAGCACTAGTTCAGCTCGTCCGGAGGGGTCAGCCCGCTGCCGCCGAGGCGGCGCATCAGCTCCTCCAGGAGCTGGCGTGTCTCGGGGTCGGCCATGAGCCGTTCCTGCATCTGCTCGGCCGAGCGGCGGATCTCCGGGTCGGACAGCAGGCGCTCCGACATGGCCTGGAACCGTGTCGCCATGTCCTTCATCGCCGTCTCCTGAGCCACCTGGATCAGCACCGGCTGGCTCGCCGCGGCCGCCACCGCCTCGGCCTGGACGCGGACCATCTCGATACCCTTGCAGCCCAGGCACTCGCCCTTGAGGCCGCAGTGACAGAGCTGCGGCCGGAGGCGGTCCAGCGCCGCGTGCAGGTCGGAGAGGTCGATCGGCGTCGCCACGGCAGCAAATCTACGAGGGTTTCTGCTTCCCTGTGTACATGGCCTCGATCTGCTCGCGGTAGTGCTCCATGACCGGTTTGCGCTTCACGTCCATCTTCAGCGACAGCTCCCCTGCAGCCTCCGTGAAGTCGTGGTCGAGCAAGGTGAAGTACTTGACCGTCTCCCACTGGCCGAGCGTCGAGTTGACGTGGTCGACGGTCTTCTGGATCGACGCGTTGACCGCATCCCTGTCGAGGCCGTGCTTCTTCGCCCCCGCCCAGTCGGGCACCACGAGCGCCGTCACGTACGGCCTGCCTTCGCCGATGACCACCACACGTTCGACCAGCGGGTTGGCCATGATGCCGTGCTCGATGGGCAGCGGGGCGATGTACTTGCCGCCCGACGTCTTGAAGAGTGACTTCTTGCGGTCGGTGATCTTCAGGAAGCCGTCTGCGTCGAGCTCGCCGATGTCGCCCGAGTAGACCCAGCCGTCCTTCTGCATCTCCTCGGTCGCGGCCTGGTTCTTGTGGTAGCCGCGCATGTTGCCGGGGCCCTTGACCAGGATCTCGCCGTCACTGGCGATCTTGACCTCCACACCCGGCAGCGGCTTGCCGACGGTGAGAAACCGGTGCACGTGGAGCGTGTTCGACACCGCGCCCGATGACGTCTCCGTCATTCCCCAGCCGTTGAGAATGGGCACTCCGATCGCCCAGAAGAACTCCTCGATCTCGCGCGCCAGCGCCGCGCCGCCGCTGATGAAGAAGCGGAGCCTGCCGCCGGTCAGCCGCGTCCGCGTCGAAGTCAGGATCACGCGCTCGGCGAGGCGGTGCTGGGCGCGCAGCAGCGGGCCGGGGCTGGAGGCCTGAGCGAACCTCGCGCCCACGCGCACCGCCCACTCGAAGATCCGCTGCTGAACGCCGCCCGTCTCCCGCGCACGGGCCATCACCGCCGCATACATCTTTTCGTAGACCCGCGGGGCGCTGCACATCAAGGTCGGCTTGACCTCCTGCAGCTCCTGCACCAGGTGGTCGGGGCCGCTCGAGATCCATATCTGCCCACCGAACACGAGGTCGACGAAGATTTCGTTGATCCGGCCATAAACGTGCGCGTAGGGCAGCCACGACAGCAGCTCGTCCGCGTCGGTGAGGGGGTGGACCTCGATGGCGCCTCTGCTGATGTCCACGAGGTTGCGGTGCATCAGCTCGACCCCCTTCGGGTCGCCGGTGGTGCCCGACGTGTACACGATCGTGCAGAGGTCGTCCGGCTGGATCGCCGCCATCCGCGAGGCGACGTCGGCCACCCGCGAAGGTTCACGGCCAACCCACTCCGCGACCTCTTTGCCCATCAACGCGACAGACTTCATCGACCCGAGCTTGGCCGCCATTTCCTGGTTCGAGGCGATGGCGAACGTGGCGCCGGAGTTTTCGATGATCTTGCCGGCGATCTCCGGCGTCGAGTTGGCGTAGATCGGCACCGTGACGGCGCCGGCCGCCTGGATCCCGAAGTCGCAGTAGATCCACTCGTAGCTGTTCTCGCCGACGAGGACGACGCAGTCGCCGGGTTTGACGCCCGCCTCGATGAGCCCCGAGGCGACCGCCAGCACGTCGCGGCGCGCGTCATTCCAGCTGGCCACCTGCCACAAACCCGACACGTGGTGGTGGATCAGGGCGCGGTCGCCGTACTTCGCGATCTGGCGGAGGAGCACGCCGATTGTGGTGCGGTCGGAGACGGTGTCGGGGTCGATCGTGGTCGCCGGGACGGTTTGCCGAAGAGCCGTTATTTCACCGCCTTGATCGTCAGGGTCAACGTGCCCGAGGGCACGCTCACGGTCACCTTGTCGCCCTTTTTCTTGCCGACGAGCGCTCGTCCAACCGGCGAGTCGACCGAGATGCGGCCCGCCGAGGGGTCGCTCTCGACGGCGCCGACCAGGTGGTACGTCTCGCTCTCGCCGTCGTCCGCCAGGACCTCGATCGTCGAGCCCGGGCCGACGACGCTCGAGTGCGTGTCTCTGATGATCTGCGCCCGGCCGATCATCTCCTGCAGCTCGTAGATGCGGCTGTCCAGGAGCCCGACCTCTTCCTTCGCCTGCTCGTACTCGGGGTTGTCCTCGATGTCGCCGGGCTGGAACGCTTCCTTCAAGCGCTCGCCCGCCTCGGACCGGCGCCGCAAGGCGACCTCGAGGTCGCGCTTCAGCTTCTCCAGCCCCTCAGGCGTCAGCAAGACAGGTTCGGTGAGATCCATTCCCAAGCCTTAACTCGAATAATAGTCCGGCCTATGGACCCCTTCGATCTAAGGGCGGAGCTGGCCGAACGGTTGGCGAATAGTACGCCAATCGATGCGGAAACGGTCAATGCCGCCTGCTTCATGCTGACCCGCGCGCTGGAGCAGCTCGAGTTCAGCGTGCCCGACGCGGAGCCGCTCGTCAGGCGCCTGCTGCGCGTCGCGGGGCGCGTCGTCATCGACACGGGAACGCCCGGCGCCGACCCCGAAACGTGGGCCAACACGCGCGAGATGGTGCTGCAGTGGCTCGACGAAGCGCTGCGCGGCCTGGGCTACGAAGCCCGAGAGATCAGTTGATCAGTCGTGCCGCGGGAGGCGCCGGCGAGTAGTTCGGGTTGAAGTCGATGCCGGCGCTGCCGCTGCCGGTGACCTTGGCCGAGTAGCAGATCACCTGGCCGGCGAGCGGTGACGTGTCCGACCCCAGGATGTCCCAGCTGGCCGCCGGCGAGTAGATCGTCCCGATGTACTGCGTCAGCGCGGAGCCGTTCATGTGCTGGCTGGTGATCGGGCACGTGTTCGACGCCGGCTCGTAGATGACGATCCAGTTGTACTGCTCGCCCGAGAAGACGTGTGTGTAGCCGTTGCCGTTCTGGTCCAGGCAGCCGCCGGCCGGGATGTAGAACTGCACGGCGCCCGGCGTGACGCGCGCCGTGGTGCACGGCTGGTTAGGGTCGCCTGGGTTGGGCGAGATGACGCAATAGTTCTCGTTGGCGACGTCGCCGCCGGTGTACGGCGGGTACTCGAGCGACATGGCCGGGTTGTCGGCCGGCACGGCGTTGGGCGGCGGGCAGTTGGCGAAGCACTGCGGAGCGGCCTCGTCGTCGGGCGACTGGCACAGCTTGCTCCGCGTTTGCGCGTAGCAGAGGTTGGTCGGCGTCAGGTTGTTGTAGGCGAGTCCGCAAATGGTGATCGTTGGGATGCCGCACGGCCACCCGTTGACGCCGTTGATCAGCGTGCCGGTCCACGGGCCGGTGCCCGGCGAGCTCGCCGGAGGCCCACCGGCGTCGACCCAGCCCGGAGCGAGGTAGCGGCCGATGAAGGAGAAGTTGTTGACGTTGCCGTCGCAACCGTTCGGGTTGAGGTAGACGTTGTAGTACTGCGCGCCCGGCACGTTGGCGTTGATGGTCACGTTGATGCCCTGGTTGTTGCCGTCGATGGTGCCGACCTCCTCGCATGACGACGGCGTGCTCTCGCGACGGCAGCCTGCCAGGCCCGAACACGGGTTGGTGGCACCGAACGACGTGTCGAGGAACCGGTCGTGGCGGACCGACGTCAGCTCAATGCCCCAGTTGCCGGCGCCGCCCTGGTGCTTGATGCCAAAGCCGGGCGCGGGAACCGCGGACACCGTGAAGCTGCCGACGCATCCCATCGTCTGCCAGAAGGCGTTGGGGTTGCCGTTGGCCTGCTGTGTCGTGCCGGGCGCGTTCCACTGCTCTTCCTGGGGCGCTTTCAGCTCGTTCGTCAGCAGGGCGCCGTGCGAGGCATAGCCGCCGTTCCACGTGTAGATGCCGGCGTCCAGGAAGTAGCAGCCGTTGCTGCTGATCGACCAGTTCGTGTAGCTGCCCGGCGTCATCTCGAACCAGTTGCCGCGGTTGTACACCTGCCCCGCACCGTTGTAATACCCCAGCGATGGAGTCAGGTAGCCGGGGTCGGGCAGCGTCGGCGCGGGCACGACGGCGTTGCCGAGGACGTCACTCCCTTTGCATGGGGGCGGGTACGGGACGAAACCCGCGCTCCCGTTGAAGCAGTAGTACTCGGCGGTGCTGCACGTCGATCCGGAGGCGCCGTAGCAGTTGCCGGCCAGGTGCAGGTCGCTGTCGACGCAGGCGGTGCCGTTCGAGTACGCGTCGCCGAGGATCGTCAGCTGACCGGATCCCGACATCTCGGTCGCACATGCTCCTGTGCTGAGGGTCAGGAGCGCCGGCGTCTGGCGCTGGTTGCCGACGATGGACGTGGCCGTCGCGCCCACGCTGATCGTCGGCGAGCCGCCGAAGATCTGGATGAACGCGAGCGGCAGGTCGTGCGTGGTCGTGAAGACGAACTGGTAGCCGTTGAACTGCGTGTTCGTGGCCACGATGTCCAGCACGTAGCCGCCGGCGAAGGTCTCGTGCCACGTGTCCTGGGGCAGGTTGTTGTTGGGTGGAACCCCGGTCACACCGGCGAGGTGGTTGCTCGTCGCGACGCCGGAGTAGATGCGCAGGTTCGCCATGTAGACGTTGATCGATTTCGGGATGACGAGGTTGACCAGGTCGTTGTAGTCGGGGTAGTTCTCGTACCAGTCGCCGGCGGCGAGCGCGGAGGCGTCGACGGCGGTCTGCTGGTCGCGGCGGTCCACGTATCCCCGGCCGGAGTCGACTGCGAGCCCAAGCATGCCGAACAGCACCAGGATGAGCAGCGCGATCAAGACGATCGCCTGTCCCGACTGCCGCCGGTTAATTCGAATATTCAGCACGGTAGACCGCATATGCGGTGATGACGATGTTGTTGCCGACAACTTGCTGGATGAGCGGAGTGACGGGCTGGAACGTGTACCAGATGGTGACCTTGATCGGCTCGTTGCCGACGGCGGGCTGGATCGCGTCACAGCCGGCGCCCGGTGGTGGGTACAGGCCCAGACCGCCACGCGGACCGTTGGGGTAACCGTTGCCGGCCTGGCTCGGGTCGGTGATGAAGATCCAGCCGGAGTTCATCGCCGGCAGCACCGGCGATCCCTTGGGCACGCCGTTATTCGGCAGCGGGCCGTTCGGGCAGGCGGGGTAGTTGGCCAGGTTCATGATCACGGCGTGGCCCTGAACCGCATTGGCCACGTCGGTGTCGTTGGGCCACGTGTGCGTCGAGCCATTGGGGTCGACGAAGTAGGAGGCGCGGACCGCGACGCGGGCGCCCTCGTTGGCCGCCTGCTGCAGCGTGATGTACAGGTAGAGCGCGCGGCCGAAGTCGATGATGCCGAAGGTCAGCAGCAGGATGATCGGCGCGATGATCGCGAACTCGGTCAGCCCCTGCGAGCGCTGGCTCTTGAAGTACGACGCGATGCGTTTCCTCATGGCTTCCCCTGGATGGTGAAGTGCTCGTTGTAGGCGAGGTCGATGCCGTTGCCGAAGATGCCCTGGATGAAGGGCGTGATCAGCTGGAAGTTCATGAGGATGGACACGTTGATGTCACCGAGCCGCCACGAGTTGTCGATGGGATGGCTGGGCAGGGTGCCGTAAGTGTTGTTGTTGGGGTCGGTGTAGCAGATGTAGACGTTCACGGTCTGCGGCGTCGCCGGGTATGCAGCCTGCGGATACGGCTTGTCCGACACGTTGTTGCCGTCCGTCGGCGAGAGGCACCCGGCCGTGGTCACCAGGTTGATCTGCGCGTCGGTGAACCCCGCGCCATAAAGCGCCTGCTTGGTCGCGGTGAAGACGTCGGAGTCGTCGAGGTAGAGGTTGGCTCTGGCGGCGGTGTTGAACCACGCGCCGTGCCGCGCGCCCTCGCGGGCGGCGCCCTGCAGCGACACCGAGTAGTAGAAGGCGCGAGACAGGTCGATGAGGCCCATCGCCAGCAGCAGGAGGATGGTGGAGGTGAGCGCGAACTCCACGAGCGACTGCCCGCGCTGCTGCCGGGAACGGGAACCTGGCCTATTACCTTCAGGCAATTTGGTCAGCGACATTTAAACAACCGGACATCCATCTGTTGCGCTCTAACGGGGAAAAAGGGATTTTCGTTCGCCAAAAAAGCAAGGAATCTGTTAACGCCGCTGTCGGAAGGCGTTACGGCGCGCCACGGGCGAAGACGGCCTCGAGCTGGACCTGGGCCGTATCGCGGCCGGCGAGGGCGGGCTTGCGCTGGCGGGCCTCGACCTTGCGGCGCAGCCGCGCCAGCCTCGTGTCCAGCTCGGCCGCGAGCTCCGGCATCCGGCGCTGAGCGTCTTCGACCACGCGGAGCGCGTGGTGCGGGTCGCGCCGCCGCCACTCGAGCAGCCGCGCCCGGGCGACCGAGAGCCGCATGTCCTCCTGCACACTCGATTCGAGCCATCCCAGCAGGCGGTCCGCGGCGCCGACCGCGCCCCGCCGCACCAGCCGGCGGCTGATCAGGATCCCGGCCGTCGCCGAAGCCTCCCCGCGGGCGAACGCGGCGGCGTTGCGCAGCGCCCGCCATCCGTCGGCCTTCGCCCCCCGCCGCCAGCGATGCCGGCCGAGCGCGAGCCAGTCGTCGGCGTCCATGTCGACGTCGGCGCCTTGGAGCCGCCGCAGCAGGCGCGAGTGCAGGTGAACGAGGCTGATGACGTCGAGGCGGTTGTGCTCCAGCGCAGCCTCCAGGTAATCGCGTGAGCCGGCGCGAAGATAGTCGAAGTAGGCGTCCGGAACCAGCGCGCTGGGCAGCGGGTCGTCCCGCTCGTAGCCCAGGACGCGCTGCTCGACGAAGCGCAGCGTGCAGTTCTCGAGTCGATGCCGGTACAGCGCCCGTACGAGCGTGAGCAGGTCGACGTGGGGCGCGTGAGAGAACTCGCCCGGCATGCGCGCCATCACCCATCGCGTCCGCAGCACGGGCAGGTCGAACGAACCGCCGTTAAAGGTGGCCACGCCGACCGCCGGAGCCAGCTCTTCACGAAGCGCGTGCAGGAACGCCGATTCCATCGCCGGCTCGGGCAGGAAGAGCTGCGCCAGGCGCAGGCCGCAGTCGATGGGCCGGGCGACGGCCGCGGTGAAGACGTACGTCCCGGCGCCGCCGGCCAGGCCGGTCGTCTCGGTGTCGACGTAGGCGATGCCGCCCGGGTCCGGGTCCAGCGCCGGCAGCGGGATCACGTCCGCCCGCAGCGCGGCCGCGCCGAACGGTGTCGGCACCTCCTCGAAGCCTCGGGGAAGCTCGTGACTCCTCGGCGGCCGTGGCGCCGGCGGTGGCGCCCCTAGGCGACTAAGACGGTCGCGGAGAGAAGCCGCAGGCAAGCTCCCTTCGCTCCTTCCACGAGATGCAGCGGTCCGATGCACGACGGACAGCCGGCGGCGCATGGGCAGTCGCGCACCAGCGCGGCGGCGTCGTCCAGGAGCTGGCGGTGCAGGTCGTACATGCGTGAAGCGAACCCGACGCCGCCGGGATAGACCTCGAAAACCGTCACCGTCGGCAGCTGCGTCGTCACCGACCGCACCTCGGCGACCGCGCCCAGGTCGCGCGGATCGCACATCAGCCGGAGGCTCGCGACGTGGCGGAGCGAGTGCGCCATGCCCTGCAGCCCCGCTTCCAGCGACTCGCGACCGAGGGAGCGCCACATGGCTTCGTCGACCGTCACCCAGTAGCCCGTCGTGTGCAGCGTCTGCTCGGGGAGGTGGATCGGTCCCGCGCCGATGTTCTCGTGCGTGTGGAAGCGGATCTTCTTGAACATCGACGCGAGGGACGTGATCTTCACCTCGCCGTGGCTGCGGGTGAGGCCGTCGCCGGCGGGGCCGCCGAAGGTCTCGAGCACCTGCACCGTCACGGAAGCGAGTGCGTCGGTGTAGTAGTCGACCTCGACCGGACGCACGTAAGCCTTCTTCTCGTTCCAGTCCAGTCGGTCGACGTGGTACTGCGCGCCTTCGTGCAGGTAGACCGCCTCCTCGTGCAGCAGCACGGGCGCGGTGAACTGGTCCATCTCGCCGATGACCTGCGGCCGCGGCTGCGACGTGTCGATGATCACGACGTTGTCGGCGAGGATTCGCCGGAGGTGGACCTCCTCCGCGGGGAAGGCCTGCCGGCTCCAGAACCAGCGGCCGCCGGAGCGCGTCGCCGAGCCGTCCTCCTCGAAGACCCGGAGCAGCTCCTGCACGTCCGTCCGGCCGAGCCGCTCCTGGTCCATGAACGGCAGCTCGAACAGACCCGCCTGGAGGTGGGCGGCGAGCAGGAGCAGGTTGTCCGGGTCGATCAACCCTTCCTCTGGATCGTTGCCCAGGAAGTACTCGGGATGGCGGACGATGAACTGGTCGAGCGGCGAGCTCGAGGCGACGAACACGCCGACCGAGCCGGAGCGCCGGCCTGCGCGGCCGAGCTGCTGCCAGGTCGAGGCGATGGTGCCCGGATACCCGACGAGCACGGCGCACTGCAGGCTGCCGATGTCGATTCCCAGCTCGAGCGCATTGGTGCTCACAACGCCCGTTATCTCGCCGGCGCGGAGGCCGGCCTCGATCTCGCGGCGATGCAATGGCAGGTAGCCGGCGCGATAGCCGCGGACGCGGCGCGAGGTGTCGAGACGCGGGTCCAGGTCCTGCCTGAGGTAGCTGAGCATCACCTCGACCGCGAGCCGGCTGCGGCAGAACACGATCGTCTGCACACCGGCGCGGATCCACGGGGCCGCGATGCGACGCGCCTCGAGCATCGAGCTGCGCCGAACGCCGAGGTCACGGTTCAGGAGCGGCGGGTTGTAGAAGATGAGCCGGCGCTCGCCGCGAGGGGCGCCGCTCCGGTCGACGAGCTCGATGCCGTCTTCCTCCAGCAGCCGCTGCGCGAGCTCTCGTGGGTTGCGGATGGTCGCCGACGCGCAGATGAAAGTCGGCCGCGAGCCGTAGAACTCGCAGATGCGCTTCAACCGGCGGATGACATTGGCCACCTGGCTGCCGAACAGGCCGCGGTACGTGTGCAGCTCGTCGATGACGACGAACTCGAGGCTCGAGAAGAGCCGCCGCCAGCGTGTGTGGTGCGGCAGCAGGCCGGTGTGGAGCATGTCCGGGTTCGTCATGACCACGTGCCCGCCCTCGCGGATGGCGGTCCGCCTGCCGGGCGGCGTGTCGCCGTCGTAGGTATCGACGCGGATGTCGATCGGCAGACCGGCCTTCAGCGCTCCGAGCTCGGCGAGCTGGTCCTGCGCCAGCGCCTTCGTCGGGAACATGTAGAGCGCCCGCTTCTCCGGCTCCTCCAGAAGCCGCTGAAGGACCGGCAGGTTGTAGCACAGCGTCTTCCCGCTCGCAGTGGGCGTGACCACCACGAGGTGGCGCCCGGCGCGCACGGCGGCGTAAGCCTCGGCCTGGTGGGAGTAGAGGCGCTCGACGCCGCGCCGCTGGAGGGCGGCGACGAGTTCAGGACGAAGATCGGCCGGCAGGGGGGCGAAAATGGCGGAGGCTGCCGGGACTGTGTGGTCCAACGTTATGTCCCCTGGAAAGTCCGCAGGGTCGAACGCCGGCGCAATGGCGGACATTTGTTCGGAGGTTAGACGAACATCAGTTCGGAGTCAAGCCGGCCAACGCTGCCCCCGGGAATCCGCGATGAGGCCGTGGAGCGCTACACGCCCGGTTCGGAGGCCGACTTCGAGCGGCTGTACGTCAACTCCTACCGGCGGATCCTGGGCACGCTCATGACGCTCGTTCGCGACCAGGCGACGGCCGAAGACTGCGCCCAGGAGACCTTCGAACGGGCCTACCGAAGCTGGAAGACCTGGCAGCCCGAGGCGCCCGCCGAGGCGTGGCTGCACCGCATCGCCATCAACGTGGCCATCTCCGACCGCCGCCACCAGCGCATCCGCCAGGCGGGAGAGATGGTGCGCCGCCTGGGGCGGCCGGCGCCAGGGCCGGATCCTTCGCTGGTCGCCGAACGTTCAGAGCTGGTGGCGGCGCTGAAGAAGCTGCCGCCCAAGCAGGCGGCCGCCCTCGTCCTGAGGCACTACCACGGCTACACCAACCGCGAGATCGCGGCCGCCATCGGCGTGCCCGAACAAACGGTCGCCTCCCGCCTTGGCGCCGCCCGCAAGCAGCTCCAGGCCACCCTGGGGCGAAGGTGAGCCCAGTTTTGGTTGCCCGGGCCATGGACGGCGTTATGGCTTCTTGCAGATGAGCGATATCGAGCGCGAGCTGGAGTTGGAGCTGCACCGGGCCCTCGACCCGATCGCCTCCATGCCCATTCCCCCGCGCCGTGCGGTGGTCCGGGCGCGGGGCGCCCGCGGGAAGCTGCTCGGAGGCGCCGGCGCCGCCGTCGGCTTCAAGATCCTGACCGGCGTGGCCGTGGCCGCGGCGGCGGTGACCGTCGCGGGCGCCGCGACGACCGGCAGCCTGAACCCCGCCGTGTGGGGGCAGCAGGTCAGCCAGCAGGTCGAGAACTGCAAGGACGACCTGACCCAGGGCCAGCACGGGATCGGCGCCTGCGTCAGCGGATTCGCCAGCAACAAGCAGCACGGCCAGGCGGTCGCCAGCGCGGCGCGCCTGAACGGCAACGGCAACTCGAACAACAACGGCAACAACGGCAACCACGGCAACGGAAACAACGGTGGCGGAAATGGGAGCGGGAACAGCCACAAGCCGACCGCCAACCCGACGGACGAGCCGCGGGACCCGTCGAGCCACGCCGCGCCGAAGGTGAGCCCGGGGCCTTAAGCCACGGGCGCCTGATCAAGACCCCTTCCTCTCGTGGGGCCGGGCCGCAAGGTCCGGCCTCCTCTTTTTTCTGCAACCGCGAGCCCTCAAGTCGTGTTTGATCTGCGTTGAGCCGCGTGGACTCGGTGTCGGCGATCTCGCAGGCGCGCCCTGACGCCGCCGCCATGGCCGCCGGGCTTTTCACGGTCACGCTGTGGGGCTCGGCGTTCGTCGGGATCCGCGCGGCCGGCGCGGCGTTCTCGCCGGGCTCGCTGGCGCTCGCGCGGCTGCTCGTGAGCTGCGTGATCCTCGGCGCGGCGGCCATGGTCCGTCGGGACCCCATCCCCGCGAGGAGAGACCTGGTCCAGATCGCGGTCTACGGGGTGCTGTGGCTTGCGGTCTACAGCACCGTCCTCAATGCGGCCGAGCGACTGGTCGACGCCGGAACCGCGGCGCTGCTGGTCAACACCGGGCCGGTGGTGGTGGCGATCCTGGCGGGCGTCTTTCTCCGCGAAGGCTTTCCCCGACGCCTTTTCGCCGGCTGCGCGATCGCGTTTGCCGGGTGCGCGTTGATCGGCTTTGCGACCACCGAGACGAGGAGTGGCGCGTGGCTCGGCATCCTCTTGCTCGCCCTTGCGGTGCTTGCGTATTCGACCGCGGTCGTGGTGCAGAAGCCGGTGCTGGCACGCGTCGCGTCGTTCCAGGTGGCATGGATCGGTGTCGTCGCCGCCACGATGGCGTGCCTCCCATTCGCCCCGTCGCTCGTGGCCGAGCTGCCGAAGGCGAATGCGGGCGCCATCGCGTGGACGGTCTACCTCGGAGCGTTTCCCACGGCCATCGGCTTTGCGACCTGGGCCTTTGCCCTCCGACGCACGAAGGCCGGCCGGCTGGGGACCCTCACGTACCTGTCGCCGGTGGTGGCGGTGCTGCTGGGTTGGGTCATGCTCGGGGAGACGCCCCCGTGGCTCGCGCTGGTGGGCGGCGGCCTCGCCCTCGCCGGGGTCTACTGGGCGCGGACTGGGCGGTCGGAGACCACGACCCCCAGCGCTCGCAGCTCGTCGCGCAGCTGATCCGAGCGGGCGAAGTCCTTGGCCGCGCGGGCCTTCTCCCTTTCGGCGAGCAGCTCGGCCGCGCCCGCCGGCAATTCCCGGTCTTCGGCCGGCGCGCGGTCGAGATCGAGACCGAGGACGCGATCCCACGACAGCAGCAGCGCCGCCTTCGCGGTCGGCGGTTCGTCTGACCGCGCCAGCTCAGAGACCAGCGCCATCACGGCCGGCGTGTCCAGGTCGTCGGCGACCGCGGCGCGGAACCTCGATTCCCACCGACCGGACGCCTCATCGCCGGCGGGCGCGCTCGACCATTCCGTCACGCGTTCACGGAGCTGGCGCAAAGCGCGGTCGGCGCCGGCGAGCCCTTCGGTGCTGAAGTTGAGCGGCGCGCGGTACTTGGCCTGAAGCGCCAGGTAGCGGAACGCAAGCGGGTCGAAGCCCTGTTCCTCCAGCTCGCCGATGCGGAAGAAGTTGCCCGCGGATTTTGCCATCCGCGAGCCCGCGAGCATGAGCAGCCCGCCGTGCATCCAGGCCCCGACGACGCGGTGACCCTGCACCGACTCGGACTGCGCGATCTCCGCCTCGTGGTGAGGAAAGACGTTGTCGGCCCCGCCGGTGTGCAGGTCGAAGCGGTCGCCGAGGATCGACATCGACATCGCCGAGCACTCGATGTGCCAGCCGGGAAAGCCGCGGCCCCAGGGGCTGTCCCACGTCTGCAAACGCTTTTCGCCGGCCGCCTTCCACAGCGTGAAGTCGCCGGGATGTTTTTTCCGCGGGTCGGGCTCGCCGCGGTGTCCGGCGAGAAGCTTGGCGGTGGAGTTCCGGGAAAGCCGGCCGTACGCCGGGAAGCTCGCGATGTCGAAGTACACGGTCCCGCCGACCTCGTACGCGTGCCCGCCGGCCACCAGGCGCTCGATCAGCTCGAGCATCTGGGGTATGTGGTCGGTGGCTCGGGGATATACGTCCGCGCGCCGGATGTTCAGCTTCCGGGCGTCGTCGAGGAACGCCTCGGTGTAGTGGGCGGCGATCTCCTCCGGGGACTTGCTCTCCAGCCTGGCGGTGACCAGCATCTTGTCCTCGCCGCGGTCGAACGAGTCGTCGGTCAGGTGGCCGACGTCGGTGATGTTCATCACCTGGTACGTCTCGTAGCCGAGGTACTCGAGAGACCGGCGCAGGAGATCGGGCAGCATGAACGTGCGCAGGTTGCCGACGTGCACGTAGCGGTAGACCGTCGGCCCGCAGGAGTACATCCGCACCGTCCCCTCGCGCAGCGGCTGGAGCTGTTCCTTGCGCCGCGTGAAGGTGTTGTAGACCCGGACCGGAGGCAGGTTCATCGCCGTATCTATCCTCTCAATTGATGCGTGCGATCCGCCTCGAGGGGGGTTCGGTCTCGACCACAGATATAAAAGGACGCGTGCTCGTCCACGACCTCGGCCCTGACCTGCGCAAGGGCACGGTCCTCGGTGAAGAGCACCTCGAACGTGTGCGTCGAGGCGGCGAGGTCCACGTCGTCGAGCTGGAACGTGACGACGTGCACGAGGACGCGGCCGCCCTCCGGCTGGCCCGGGCGCTGGCCGGCCCGGGCCTGGAGGCGAAAAGGCCCGTGCAGAGCCAGTCGCGCCTCGTCGCCACCCGCCGGGGGCTCGTCCGCGTCAACGCTGAGCTCGTGGACGCGATCAACTCTCTCGGCCACATCTCCGTCTTCACCCTGATGGACGGGCAGGCCGTCACCGAAGGCGAGGAGGTGGCGGGCTGCAAGGTGACGCCCGTGGCCGTCCCAGGGGCGCTCGTCGAGGAGGCGGAACGGTTGTGTCGCGAGCGCGGTCCTGTCGTCGAGCTGCTGGCGTTCCGGCCGCTGAGGACGTTCGTCGTGGCCACCGAGCGCTTGAAGCCGAAGGCGCGCGAGCTGTTCCGCGCCGCCGTGACGGCCAAGCTCGGCTGGTACGGCGCGGACGTGATTGCGGTGCGCGAGGTGGCGCGAACGCCGGAGGCGGTGGCCGCCGCCTACCGCGAGGCGATCGAGTCCGGCGCCGAGCTCGTGCTCTTTGCGGGCGCGTCGGCGATCGATCCGCTCGACCCCGCCTACGCCGAGCTCGCGCACGTGGGCGGTGAGCTGCTGCAGCTCGGGGCACCGATGCACCCTGGCAGCATGCTGTGGCTGGGCAGGCTGCGAAGCGCCGCGGTGGTCGGTGTCGCCTCCTGCGCCGGGTTCGGGCGCAACAGCTCGCTCGACCTGCTGCTGCCGTTCGTGTTCGCTTATGGACGAGCGGACGCGCACGACCTGCTGCGGCTGGGCCACGGCGGCCTCATCGAGGCCGGAGCCGGGCGGCGGTTCCCGCCCTACAGCTGAGCGCGGGGACCCGAAAGCCGCTCCCTGGTCCACACGAGCGAGCCGGCCAGGAGCAGCACAACCGCTGGCACCAAAAGCACAGCCACCACCGCCGCCTCGAGCCTCAACAGAGTCTGAGGGTTGTTGGTCGTCAACACCCGCGGTGTCGTGCCCGGCGGTCCAAGGAGGACGATCTTTCCCTTCCACCACTCGGTTGCCACGTCGGCTCCCGGTGAGAAAGTCATGCCTGCACAGGCGCCGGCCGGTGAGATCCCGCAGAAGTAGCTCGTGCTGACATCTGCGCTCCCGACGGTGACTTCCACAATCGAGCTGAAACGCCCAGGCTTCTGGTCAACGACCTGGCCGGGCAGCACACTCAAGCAGGTGGAACTCGAGTCCTGGGTCGGCGTGGTGCATGGCTGGGCCGTGGCGAGAGAGTTTGCTTGAACGACCCCGAACGCGAGTACGAACAGCGCTACCGCGGGCGGGATGCACAGCCCGGCTCCGAACAGCAGCATTGATTTCGCACTCGATGTCCGCGACATTGGGGGTCATGAGGCTACTCGGATGACCGGCATTTCCAGCTCCGGCCACGAGTCGTGTTCCAGCTCGCGGAGGAACCCGTCGATCGACCTGATCAGGGGTGTCAGCCGCACGCCCTTGTGGCTGGGCAGGTAGGGACGCAGATAGCCGCTGCCGCTGCGCCATTTGTTGACCGCGCCTCGCCGGTTGCGCCGCGTGTAGTGGAGGCAGCCCGCCGCGACCTGGATCAGGCCTTTGTAGAAGCCAGAGTCAGGTCCCTTCCGGTCTGGAGTCCATTCCTCCTCCCACACCTCGTGGGCGTGCCAGTACTCGCCTCGGTTGAAAAGCTCGACTCCCCGCAATAATCGCGGCGTGGACGAGGCGCGCTCGGAGTACTCGCGGGTCAACCTGTCGTCCGACCCCATCTATCGATACCTTCGCATCACGAGGGGTGGGCCTGGCGGCGTGGCCGGCGCGGTGTCGGAGCAGGAGCTGGTCGACGTCGCGTGGCTGCAGCGCCTGCGTCGCATCCATCAACTGCAGAGCGCGTGGTGGGTGTTCGCGACGGCCGAGCACTCGCGCTTCCAGCACGCGCTGGGCGCGATGCACCTGGCGGGAGAGTGGTCGCGTCACCTCTATCCTTCGCTCAAGCTCGTCCATCCCGGCGCCCCTTCGCCACAGCTGGTCGAGGAGACGATGCGCATGGCCGGCCTGCTGCATGACGTCGGGCACGGCCCGTTCGGTCACTTCTTCGATGAGAATTACCTCGACACCTGGGCGATCGACCACGAGATCATCGGCCGTGAGCTCATCACCGGGCCGCTGGCGGGCATGCTCGGCGAGCTGGGGGCCTCACCGACGGCGGACTTCGAGCCGGGTGAGCACGTCGACCCGCGCCACGTCGCCTACCTCATCTCCGACCACGAGCTCGCGGGGTTTCAGCCGCCCACCTGGCTCCAGGTTCTGCGGCCGGCCCTCGTCGGCGCCTTCTCGGCCGACAACATGGACTACGTCCCTCGCGATTCCTATATATGTGGGGTGTCGGCCGGCCCGGTCGACGTGCAGCGCATCCTCCACTACTCGTTCATCTCCGAGCGCGGCCTGACGCTGCACTCCCACGCCGCCGAGGCGCTTTACATGTTCCTTTCCGCCCGGCTGTACCTGTACTCGCAGGTCTACTTCCACCGCACGGTGCGCCGGATCGACCTGCAGCTGCGCGAGGTCTTCCGGCCGACGCTCGACCTGCTTCTCGGCGGCAACCCGCTCGAGTGCCTCGACCGCTACCTTGACCTCACCGAGTGGTCGCTGCTCTCGGACGTCGACCGGTGGGCTCGAGACGGCGAGGGTGAGCGCCGCGAGCTCGGGCAGGCATGGGCCGCCGTCGTGGCGCGGAAGCTGAAGTGGAGGCTCATCTACCAGGGCAACATCGAAGCGCGCGACGTGCCAAGCGGCGCCATGGCGATGACCCGCGACCAGTTCGCGCGGCAGATCCGCGAGCGCCTGCCCGACCGCTTGCGCGACATGGTCTTCGAGGTCGACGTCGCCGCCCAGGAGTCACGCGCCTTCAACCCGATCACCGAGACCGCCGACATCCTTTTCTACGAACCGCTGGAGGACCGTTACCAGCAGAGCCGCGTGCTCGACCTGTTCCGGCGACTGCCCGTGCGCATGGCGCTGTTTCGGATCTTCGCCCACGACGAAGTCCACCGGCGGGAGCTGATCGAGGCCGCCAACGGGGTGCTGGGGCTCAGCGGCTAGAAGTCGTCGTCCCCGCCGAAGTCGCCTCCGCCGCCGTCCTCGCCCCCGAAGCCGTCATCTCCGCCGCCGAGGTCATCGTCGCCCTCGCCTGAGCTCACCGTGGCGAAGGTCGAGACCAGCCGCTTCAGGTCCTGCTTGCCGCAGTGCGGGCAGGCGGGATCGGCCGATGAGAAGCTGGCCAGCAGCGCCGACGATCGCTTGCCGCAGTCCTCGCACCGGTACTCGTAGATGGGCATGAATACGATTATCGGCATGATTCCTGTCGAGCGAGTCCGCGCGGCCGCGGAGCGGGCGCGGCCGCACGTGCAGCGGACGCCGCTCGTCCCGGTCCAGGGAGCGCTCCTCAAAGCCGAGTGTCTCCAGCCGACCGGAAGCTTCAAGGTGCGCGGCTTCTTCGCCGCCGCGCTGGCGCTCACGCCCGAGCAGCGCGAGCGCGGCCTGATCACCGTCAGCGCCGGCAACGCGGCGCAGGCATGCGCGTACGCCGCGCACGTTCTCGGCGTCCCCTGCCGCGTCTTCATGTACGACACGGCGCCGCCGCCGAAGCTCGAGGGCGTCAAGCGCTGGGGCGCCACGCCGGTGCTGATGCCGCGCGACGACCTCTTAGCGTGGATGGGACGCGAGGGCTGGAACGACGAGCCCGAGTGCTTCATCCACCCCTTCGCGGACGAGGAGGTGATGGCGGGGCACGGCGGCATCGGT
>DASSLL010000059.1:0-3111 GCA_035689485.1 Candidatus Dormiibacterota bacterium
CAGCTGCGCCCGAGTCAGCACCCGCTCGGGGTTCGCGGCCAGCACCGCCAGCAGGTTGAACTCCGTCATCGTCAGCGTGATCTCGTCATCACCGACTTTGACGCGGCGAGCAGCGTTGTCTATCTGCAGGGCGCCGATCGAGAGGACGCCTTCGCGGCCGCCGCCCGACTCGGCGAGCGTCGAGCGCCGGAGGTGCGCGTTGATGCGGGCCGCGAGTATGCGCGAGTCGAACGGCTTGGTGATGTAGTCGTCGGCGCCGACCTCGAGACCGACGACCTCGTCCATCTTCGTCGAGCGGCCGGTGAGCATGATCATCGGGCTCGACACGCCCTGCCGGCGCAGCTCGCGGATGACCTCGGTGCCGCTGATGTCCGGCAGCACCCAATCGACGAGCACGAGGTCGGGCTGCGCGCTGCGCCCGAGCTCGATGGCCTGCTGACCGGTGCCGGCCTCGACGACGTCGTGACCCTGGAGGCGGCATACCTCGGCGACGAGCATGCGGACGGGCACGTCGTCTTCGATGACGAGTATCCGCCGCCGCCGGCGCGGCGGAGGCGAGCTCAGTTCTGCGTTGGAGGCGCGAATCCCACCCGTCTCGACTCACGGGCTGTGCGCCTCGGTCGGCGCAGCAGGATTACGCGCTTCTCCCCCCCGTCCAGCACGCTGGCCAGTTCCCATCCGTCGGCCCCAGCCTCGGTCAGGACTTTGACCACCGTTGCCCCGTCGGCAACCTGGGCGATCGTCAGGACCCTGGTCGAGTACTCCCAGTCGCGGCTCGGCAGGCCGACGGTCGGCACCAGCCCCGCGGCTGTGCCTCGCGCCCCGTCCGGCTGTGACGGCCGGGCCGGTTCCTCGTCCGGGTCTTCGTCCGGCTCTTCCTCGTATCGAGGGTCCATTGTCGTCAGATTTTAGGCTTCCCTTTACCGCAGTACCCCCGGCGGGGGTCGAACCCGCGCTGGACCGGGTTTAAGCCGGCTGCCTCTGCCAGTTGGGCTACGGGGGCAAGAACCATTGTCCCCCTCAGGCCGGGTAGTCGAAAAAGCCCTTCCCCGTCTTTCGCCCGAGGTGCTTCGCCTCGACCAGTTTCCGCAGCATGTCCGGCGGCGACGGACCGTCACCCAGGCGATGGCGGTCCTGCATGGCACCGTAGAAGACGTCGAGGCCGCTGAAGTCGAGCAGGTGGAATGGCCCCATGGGCCAGTTGAGCCCCTTCTGGACGGCGGTGTCGATGTCCTCGGCGCTGGCGTAGCCGCCCTCGAGCAGGCGCATGGCCTCCTCCGACGCGGCGAACAGAATGCGGTTGACGATGAAGCCCCAGATCTCCTTCTTCAGCAGCACCGGCGTCCGGTCGATGCTGCGCACGAAATCCATGGCGGCGTCGACCGTCTCCTGCGAGGTCTCGGGCCCGCGGACGACCTCGCAAAGCTGCATCACGGTGACCGGGTGGAAGAAGTGCATGTTGCAGCACTGCTCGGGGCGGCCGGTGAAGCCGGCCAGGCGACTGATGGCGATGGTGCTCGAGTTGCTGGCCAGGATCGCGTCCTTGCGAGCGTGCTTGCCGAGCTGCTCGAACACGCCCTTCTTGGCGTCGAAGTCCTCGATTACGGCTTCGATGACGAGGTCTGCGGCAGGCGCCGCCTTGGGCAGGTCGGGCTCGTCGTGGATCCGCCCCATCGCCGCGTCCGCCTGGTCCTTCGTGAGCCGGCCTTTCTCGACCGACCGGTCGACGAGCTTGCGGTTCTGCGCCCTCGCCCGGTCGAGCTGGCCCGGGACGGTGTCGACCAGGGTGACCTCATGGCGCCCGCCGAGCGCCGTCTGAAGCGCGATCTGCGAGCCCATGGTGCCCGCGCCGACGACGACCACACGCTTCAATTCATGCATGCGAGTGAGCATGAAGGAATTCGAGGAGGCGGCGCAGGCCGCGATCGATTCCATTCCCGAAGAGTTCCTGGCTTACCTGGACAACACCCAGTTCCTGATCGAAGAGCGCTCCGACGACGGCCTGATGGGCCTGTACGAGGGCGCCGGAGCGCTGCACGCGGGCGAAGGCCTGCCGGAGCGCATCACGCTCTACAAGGAATCGCACGAGCGGTCGGCGCGGTCGTACGACGACCTGGTCGAGGAGGTGCGGCGGACCATCCTGCACGAGGTCGGCCACCACTTCGGGATGGAGGAGGACGACCTTCCTTATTAGTGGTTAGTGGAGGCTCCAGAAGGAGCGGTCCCAGAGGATCAGGGGATCGCCGCCCCCGACCGCCGCTGCGGTGACCTCGCCGACGCATATCTCGTGATCGCCCGCGGCATGAATCTGCACGAGCCGGCACTCGAGCCATGCGGCACAGCCCTCGATGAGCGGGATGCCGTTCGCGCCGAGACGGTGGGGCAAGGTTTGCCATTTGCGATCGATCGCCGGGGCGCGGCCGGCGAAGCGGTCGGCGATGAACTCCTGGGCACGCGTCAGGAGGCTCACGTTGAACGCCCTCGTCTCCAGGACCGCGGTCCGGGTCGCCGACTCCCTCTCGAGGCCGACTAGCACCATCGGCGGCTCCAGCGATATGGAGACGAGGCTGCTCGCCGTCAGCCCGCGGTACCCGTCGCCGGCTCGCGCGCTGATGACGACCACGCCGGAGGGCAGGTGCGCCATCGCATCGCGGAAGCGCTCGCTCGGCATGGCGGGCACAGCCTAGCGGCCGGCCGGGGGCGCAGGACGGCGAGGGTAAAATCGAACTCCTCAGGCCCGGGGCGACGTAGCCAAGTGGTAAGGCAGAGGTCTGCAAAACCTCCATCCCCAGTTCGATTCTGGGCGTCGCCTCCAAATTCAAAACAGGTCCTAGGAGGCCGTTAGCGAACCCCTCGGACTCCGCTAGTTGCGGGAATAGTCCGAGAGCTGCGCATGCGCGCATTCCACATAGGACCCAGCGGGCACAGAATAGTCGCGCCTTGCAACAACCGTTCGAAGCCGCTGAACGTGGCGATTTCCTCGCCCTGCTGGCGCCGGCGGCGCGTGATCGCCTGCTGGCTGGTTCGACCAGACATGTGTATCCCGCGGGCGCTGTCTTCTACGAGCCTGGCGACGGACCGCGCGTCTTCATCGCCCATTCCGGGCTTATC
>DASSLL010000060.1:0-48592 GCA_035689485.1 Candidatus Dormiibacterota bacterium
TGTTCTTGATCAGGACGAAGGTGGCGCCGCCGTCCGTCGTACGGCGGAGATCCCCGCGCACCGTCGCGTATCCGACCTTCTCGTCGACGAACACGAACACGCTCTGCACCCCGGCCGCCTCTTCGTCCTTGTAGGTGAACGCGTGCCACGACGTCGCCGCGTCTGTGGTTTCCAGGCCCGGCTGAATCATCAGCCAGTGGGTGGGCGTGAGGAAGTTGAGCTGCGCGATCGGGGTGGCGGGCACGGTCGCGACGTAGCGCCAGCTGACGCCGCCGTCCATCGATTCGAAAACGTAGGGCGGCGCGTAGACCATGACGGAGTTGCCGAACGACTTGATGAGGTTGGCGGCGATCCGCTCCGTGCCGTCGGGGACGTAACCGGGCGGGAGCGGCAGCTGCGACGCTTGCCAGGTGAGCCCGCCGTCGGCCGTGCGCCACACATAGCTCGATGCGGTGTCGCTGGTGGCGATGAAGCCGTGCGTTGTGTCCGAGATGGCGAAGGTGTCCTTGCACTGCTCGAGCCCGAGACCGTTCGGCGACACCTGGCCGTAGATCGCGCTGTCCACAAGCGTCCAGGTGGCTGCGCCGTCGGTGGTCCGCCACAACTGCGTGCCCTGCTGGGTGCACCTGTCGGTCGTCGGTCCGTTGACGAGCAGCCAGCCGGTGGTGCCGTCGGCAAAAGCGATGTCTGGCTCTCCGTTGCTGAATGACAACTGCGGGACGGCATGCTCGGTCCATGTCTCGCCCTGATCGGTCGAACCGAATATGTAACGGCCCGCGAGCATCGCCCAGACGACGTCGTCCGACGGAGCCGAAACCTTCGCGAACGACGGCATGGGGACAGGGGTCGGCTGTGACGCGGGCGACGGCGGCGGCGCCGCGATTCCAGGTGTCGTCAGCCGGGTCCAATGCGTGCCGCCGTCCAGCGTTCGCTGCAGCAGACCGTTGCCCACGGCGTATCCGACCTGCGAGTCCACGAAGGCAAAGGTCGTGGCCCCAGGCGCGTCGGTGCTGAAGTCGGTGACGAACTGGCCGAACGCCTGGCCGCCGTTGACCGATTCGAAAGACCGGCCCGGCGCCGACAGGTCGAGCCACCGCGACTCGGTCACCATCACTACCGACCGCGAACCGGTCTTCGTGACCAGCGTCCAGGATGCGCCGCCGTCGACCGAGCGCAGGATGAACTGGTTGTCGCGCGGAAGGTTTGGATCGTCCTGCGTGCCGTACGCCTCGAGGTACACCGTCGACCCGAACTGCTTCATCCAAACGACCTGGAGCGTGAACCCGCCGGGTTGGGATTTGAAGTAGGCAGGGTCCTGGATGACGGCCGCGTTCCACGTGGCGCCGCCGTCGGAGGTGCGGTAGACGGTGGGACGGTGGTTGGGGTCCGACGCGGTGACGAATCCATGCTTCGCGTCGGCAAACCAGATGCCGTCCTTGCACTGGGCGGCGGCGAGGCCGCGCGCGGGCGTCTGGTGCCAGCTCGCGCCCGCGTCGACCGTGTGCCACACGATCGCGTTCTGCTCCTGGCACTGCGTCGCCGGCGACCCCGGCGCCAGCAGCCATCCCTCCTGATCGTCGACGAACGAGAGGTAGCGGCTCGGAAACGCCGGCGTGGGTCTCAGCTCCCAGTGATCGCCGCGATCGACCGAGCGGTAGAGATGCATGCCGTCCACGAGGGCCCAGACGACGTTGGTCGAGGGTGCGCTGAGCCGCACGCCTGGCGCTGGACTCGCGCCCGGGCTCGCAGAGCCGAGACGCGACGAGCTGGCGGCGTTTGAGGCCGGCGGATGCAGCGCCGCGCACGCCGACGCGACGATCGCGACCGAGAAGAGCAGCAGGAGCGACCGGCGCATACCCGGTTAGACGCGCCCGGGGCAGGTTGTGTTACGCGGCCAGCAGGAGGGGCTCGTGCCGCGGGTGCATCCGGCAGCCGCGCAGCGCCTCGACCGCGTCCTCGACCGAGACGCTTCGACGGCGGAAATTGCGCAGCGCGAACCGGTCGCACGCGGTCTCTGCGCCTGAACGCCGGCCTAGCATCTCGCGCAGGTACCAGTGCAGCCACTCGTGGCAGTAGACGAACCGGACGACGTCGCGCCGGCTGCGGAACCGGACCTTCTCGGCCACCCAGGCAAAGCGCATGCCCCCGCCCGGCTTCCGCCGCGCGTTGACGTAAACGAGCTCGTCGAACGGCCGGAAGGGCTCCGGCACGCTGACGATGATGCGCCCGAGGTCGAACTCGCACAGCCCAGAAAGGTGGGGTTTGGTCCGGTAGCGCAGCGGGCGCACGACCACCGAGTAGTCGCCTGGCGACGGCAGGCCGGCCAGCGCGCGGCGGGCGTCGGCTGTGGTCCAGCCTGGGAGCTCGCTGCGGAGGAAAAGGCCCATGGACGGCGCCCGGTGCGCGGTTTTCGCGAGGTCCGCCAGCACGCGCCGCATCGCCCGATGGTCGAGGTGGGGCTCTTCGGCAAGCGGCAGCAGGACCAGGCTCATGGGACGCTCTAATTAAGCGCCCGGGACCGGGCCGCTACCCACCCCCTTAACAGGCTTTGACAAAGCGTCGAAACCACGTTCGCAAAGCGTTTTAGCTGTATGCCAGGCAAGAAGCACGGCCCCTCGATCAAGAAGCCCAAAACGTATGAAGCGCTCAAGAAGAAGGGCATGAGCAAATCCCGCGCCGCGCGCATCAGCAACGCCCAGGCGAAAAAGAGCCGGTAAGCCGAGCCGCACCCCATCATTGACGGGGTGCACCAGGTCCGGCTGGAGTCGGTCCGCCGCAAGTCCGGCGGTCGCGTTCATCTGACGCCGAGGGTCCCACGGTCGGGGCCCGTGACGACGCTTTGCGGCCAGACGCTCGAAGCCGGCGGCTACTCGGCGGTCGACACCACCGCGGACTGCGCCAACTGCATCCGGCGCTCCAAGGACCAGGCCCGGATCTCGGGCGCGTTCTTCGCCCAGGAGGAGGGCTCGGAGCTGCTCCGGCTCTCACTCGAGCAGGCACGGGCGCGTAAGCCGGACCTCCGCGTGCTGCCGCACCCTTCGGCGGAGAAGGAAAAGCCGGTCGTGTGGCCGGCGCCGAAGCCCCCTCCCGAGACGACGCCCGACCGCGTCGGCGAGCTGGTCACGCGGGGCTTCAAGCCTTCCGGCGAGGGCGTCTGGCGGAGCCCGCAGGGCGTCATCGTCCGCCTGCGCCGGCACGGCAAGGAGTGGCGCTTCGCCGAGCTCGTGTTCGAGGGATCGGTCGTGGCCAGCCGCCTCGAGGGCGGCATGCGCATCCGCGCCGGCGACGTCGAGGTCAGTCCCGACGGCGACGGGTACGAGGTCACGGTCAAGAAGCAGCGTTAGTGCAAGCGCGGGGCACTGGCGACGACGGTGTGCGCCGGCGTCACTCCACCGCCGCCCGTGAAGCTGTGCGGCAGCAGCCCGGCGGCGCTCGCCACCGCGAGGCCGACCAGGACCAGAACGTCGGCGAACAGCAGCAGGCCGAGCACCTCCCAGTCGACCCGGTTGGCGATCGCAAGCCACGTGGGTGCCGGGGCCGCACCTTCCGGCCGCCAGCCGCAGACCGGGCACCGGCCCTGGGTGTATCGAGGGTCGAAGCTCCACCGGTCGGCCTCGCAGTAGGCACGAACCGGCCCGGACAGCCGGAGCCGTGCGATCACGGCGCCGGGCGCGCGCAGGGCGCACCTCAAGGCGAGAGCACCTCGTCCGGGACCTTCTCGGCGGGCGCGTTGCGGGCCCAGATCCACGCCGCCGCCGACGCCAGGAGGAGCGCCTCCAGGGTCAGGAACATCCAGGCCAGCGGCACGCGGCTGGCGGCGAGGGCGGCGCCGATCTGGCCGGCGGGCGAGTTCGGGCCGCCCAGGCCGCCGCCCGCCCCCTGGTCGCCCGAGCCGAAGCCTCCGAAGTCCCCGCCGCCGAAGTCGCCGGAGCCAAAGCCGCCAAAACCGAACGCCGCCCCGCCACTGCCCACCTGCAGGTCGGCGAATCCCTCACCGAGCACGTACTCGGCGGTCTGCGTCGGCACCCCCGGTCCGGGGGACGGGTGCGTGACCTTGACGTGGAGGCCCGTCGCCCAGATGGTGACGTGACCCTGGTCGACGGACTTCTGGGGCGCGACGGTGAAGATCTGGATGTAGGTCAGATCGGCCGCCGGCGTGCACGCCGCGACGGCGCCGGCCCCGCGACCGACGGGCGGCAGCGTGGGCAGACCGCCCGGGGTCGGCAGCGCGGGCGGGTTCACGGGCGGCGCCGGCAAGGCCGGCGGACACGGCGAGACTGTCTTGTCGGCGATGGTCACGCCCTGGTCGCCCACCGCCACGGGCTGGCCGTTGGCCGTGACCTGTCCGCCCGTGATGTGCGCGTCGCCGCCGCCTCCCGACATGGAGCTCGACGCGGTGACGTCGACGGTGATCTTGCTCACGTGGACCGTGCCGAGGGTGAAGCTGTCGACCTCGGAGTGGGTGGTCACGGTCAGCGTCCCACCCGAGTCCACCACCGTCACCGACCGGCCGGACGCGCCGGTGAAGGGCTGCGTGCCACCGCCGGCGTAGAACGCGGAAGACGTGGCCGTCAGCTCTCCCGCGTCGGCGTCGGCGCTCGAGCCCTGGCCGCAGCCGTTGCAGGCGTCGACGTGGCCGTGCGACGGGCCGGGTGAGGTCGCCCTGGCATAGGGCACCGAGTTGTTCGGGTTCTCGCACATCTGCGGCGGCGGAGGTGTGCTGCCCGAGCCGCTGCAGCTCTGGTTGTACTGCGAACCGGCCGTCGCAGCCGCCGGCCCGCTGTCGGAATAGGTCGCGGTGGCGGCCGACGACGGGCTTGCGTCCTGCGACACCTCAGCCATCGGGTACCGGTTGTTGACGGCGCCGTTCTGGAAGTTCGGGAAGGCGTCGCTGCTGCCGATCGCGTGCACGCCCGTCGCGTAGCCATAGCTCGTGTAGCTCGAGGGCACGTCCGCCAGCGCGAACGCGGGAATGAGGACGATGGCCGCCGCGGCCACGACGACACAGTTGAGGATGACGAAGAGCCGTCTCATGGTTGATCCACCTTGTCCAGGAGGTCGACGACGACGGCGCCCGCGCCGCGACCTTCGTCATCGGCGCGCTGCTCGAGCGCACGCTTGACCTTCGCGGGCACCCGGACGGAGATGACCTCCATCAGCGCCGGATCGACCTTGTGTCCGTTGCCGTTGCCGTTCGCGCGCGCGGCCAGCGCCTCGTCGACGCCCGTGCCGAGATAGGACCCGGCGACGAGCTTGCGGTCGCTGCGCAGCTCGTCCGCGGTCCCGGTGTGCGCGATCGTGCCGTGCTCGAAGACGTACGCGCGGTCCGCTACGTCGAGCGCCGACTCGACGAACTGCTCGACCAGCAGCACGGCGATCCCCTGCTCGCGAAAGACGCGCACGATGTCGAAGAGCTGCCGCACCACCGTGGGCGCGAGGCCCTGCGACATCTCGTCGATCATCACCAGGCGCGGCCGTGAGAGGACGGCGCGCGCCAGCGCGACCATCTGCTGCTCGCCGCCGGAGAGCGTGCCCACGAGCTGGCGCCGCCGCTCGCGGAGGCGCGGAAACATCCGGAGCGCGGGCGCGAGGTCAAGGGACACCAGGCGCAGCGTGTCTTCGACCGAGATGCGCGGGAAGAGGCCGCGACCCTCGGGGATGTGGATGAGACCGGACTGGACGATGCGGTCTGGGGCGACGCCGGCGATGCTTTTGCCGCCGAACCTCACGCGCCCGGCTCGCGGCCGGATCATGCCCGAGATCGCGCGCAGCGTCGTCGTCTTGCCCGCACCGTTGGCGCCGATGCACGCGACCACCTCACCCGGACGGACGGCGAGGTTGACGTTGCGGATCACCTCGAGGCCGCCGTAGCCCGCGGCGAGGTCTTCGACCTCGAGCAGGGGCGGCTCCTCGCGGCGCGTGGCCACCGCCGGCTCGACCCGGCCGGTCAGCTCCTTCGACTCCTCGCCGAGATACGCGGCCACGACCTTGGGGTCGTTGCGGACCTTCTGCGGCGCGCCCCTGGCGAGCATCTTGCCGAAGTCCAGGACGTACACGTAGTCGCACACGCGCATCACGAGGCTCATGTCGTGGTCGACAAGGAGCATCGAGACGTGGAAGCGGTCGCGGACCGCGTGCAGGAGCTCGCCGAGGTGCGCCGTCTCGCCGGCGTCCAGGCCCGCCGCCGGCTCGTCGAGCAGCAGCAGGCGAGGTTTCATCGCGAGCGCGCGCGCGATCTCCACGCGGCGCTGGATTCCGGCCGGCAGATCGCCCGCGAGCGTGCGCCGAAAGCCCGTGAGGTCGAGCACGTGCAGGATCGCCCGGGCGCGCTCTTGGGACGCGCGCTCCGCGTAAGAGGAGAACGGCAGGTAGAGCGCGTCCGAGAAAGTGTTGCGGCGCCCCAGTGCGTCCATCGGCGTCATGAGGTTTTCCTCGACCGTCATCGAGCCCCACAACTGCAGGTTCTGGAAGGTCCGCGCGATGCCCATGCGCGCACGGACGTGCGGCGGGGCGTAGGTGAGCGAGCGAGAATCGAAGTAGACCGAGCCGCGGTCCGGCCGCACGACGCCGGTGATGCAGTTGAACAGCGTCGTTTTGCCGGCGCCGTTCGGACCGATGAGGCCGAGGATCTCGCCGCGGTTGAGGTCGAGCGAGACGGCGTCGAGCGCGACGATGCCGCCGAAGCGCACGGTCACGTCGCGGACGCGAAGCACCGTCATGCGACCTTCACCCGCTTCGCGCCCAACGCCGTGGCCGCGGACCATGCGTGCAGCGCCCGGCTGCGGATGTCGCCCCACACGCCGTCCGGCAGGACGATGAGCTGGATGACGAGCAGCACGCCGACGGCGACCGAGAACCAGTCATAGGAGATCTCGTACGCGCGGCCGAACAGGGTCCCGTGCCCGAACCGCGTGAGGACGTCCGGCACCACAGCCATGAAGACGCCGCCGAGCGCCGCGGCCGGGACGTAGCGCACGCCCATCAGCACGGCGATGGCCGCGAACTGCAAAGAGGTGAAGAGCCAGAACGGCTGCGGGCTGACCGAGCCCGCGACCAGCGGGTAGAAAGTGCCCCCCAGGCCGGCGATGGCGGCGGACATCCCGAAGGCGAGCAGCTTGTAGCGCGTGAGGTCGACGCCCATGGTCGCCGCCGCAAGCTCCGAGTCGCGTATCGCCCGGAAGCGGCGGCCGGCGCCCGAGTCGTGAAGATTGACCATCAGCAGGCCGACGGCGCAGAACAGCGCGAGCAGGACCAGGTAGGCGCTCATCAGGTGCGCCGACGAGTCCATGTGCACGCCGAAGACCGTCGCCTCGCCCACGCGCCAGCCCGCGCTTCCGCCGGTGAACCACTCGAACGCGTGGTCCTGGAACACGTAGCGGTCGAAGACGAGCGCGATGCCGAGCGTGACGATGGCAAGCGTGATGCCACGCAGACGCAGCGCCGGCAGGCCGACGACGACACCGAGCACGAAGGCCGCCGCGACGCCGACGACGATCGCGACCAGGTAGTCGGCGTGAAAGCTCTGCACCATCATGCCGGCGGCATACGCGCCCACGCCCGCGAACGTGGCCTGGCACAGCGAGATCTGGCCGACGTAGCCGGTGAGCAGGACCAGGCTGAGCAGGCCGAAGCCCCAGATGACGGCGAGCGCCGCGTCGAACTTGAAGCCGACGTCGAAGCCGACGGGGATGCGCGCGAGGACGGCGAAGGCGACGAGCGCCACGGCCACGCGGACCGCGAGCTTGGAGGTGTTGTTCATGCCACCTTCACCGTCGACGCCGCGCGCGGGTTGCGGAGCACCAGGACGCCGAGGATCACGAGCAGCGCCACCAGCCGCGGGAACCCCAGCGATTGGATCCACATCGTCGGGTACGTCTCAGCCAGACCGAGGAGAAAGCCGCCGAGCACCGTCAGCGGCAGCGACACCAGGCCGCCGATGAGCGCCGCCGCGAGCGCGTCGATGATGAGCAGCGTGAGGCTCGTCGTGTCGAAGTTGATGAAGGGCGTGATCAGGATCCCTGCCAGCGCGGCGATCAGGCTGCCCAGCATCCAGCTGACCGCGCCCACCCGTCCGACCGGCACGCCCCACAGCGCCGCGGCGGTCGGGCTGTCGGACACGGCGCGCATCGCTCGGCCGAAGCTCGTGTAGCGCAGGAAGGCGCCGAGGCCGAAGGCGAGCCCGAGCGCGGCGACGATGATGACGACGTAGTTGGCGCCGATCGGCACGTCCGCGACGGTGAAGGTCCACGTCTGCGGCGCGATGTAGATCGGCAGGTGGTACTGGTTGTTCTTCCAGATCAGTGACGCGGCCGACTGCAGCGCGAGCAGCACGCCGATCGTGATCACCGCCTTGACGACGGGTTCGCGGGTGCGCACCCAGCGAAACACCGCGAGCTCGAGGAAGAGGCCCATGGCTGCGGCGAAGAGGAGGCCGGCGATGACCGCGAGCAGCGTCGAGAGCCACGCGGGCCAGAACGGATGCGAGATGCCGTAGAAGACCTGCCACGCGACAAAGGTCGAGAACATGCCCATCGCGCCGTGGGCGAAGTTGAGGACACCGGTGGTGCGGTAGATGAGGACGATGCCGAGCGCGGCGAGGGAGAAGATGCCGCCCAGGCTCAGGCCGATGATCGTGTACGCGGCAAACGCGGCCATTTACGTCAACTGCAGACCCAGCCGGACGTCGTGTGCCAGCTGCCACCGGCGGCGGACGTGTACGTGAAGCAGTGGTTCGGGTCGTGCGGACCTGAACCGTACGAGAGCGGCACAGACCAGCCGGTCTGGAAACCGGAGAGCGCCTGCAGCTGCTGCACGAGCGTCTGCCGGCTGAGGTTCGAGCCTGCCTTGCGCGCCGCGGCCACGAACACCATGGCCGCGGTCCAGGCGTGCTGCGTGTAGATGTCGAGGGCCTGGAACTGGCCCGGGTAGAAGTGCTGGACCGTGCCCAGGTACTGGCGCACCGTCGGGTTGCTCTGGTGGTCGTAGGGGGAGAGGAAGGGCACCAGCGAGTGCGCGTTGCGCAGCTCGCCGTCGTAAGACTTCTGGACGTTGAACTTGTCGAGGCCCGCTCCAACCACCCCCGGATACCAGTTCGCGGCTTCCATGGCGTCGAACAGGCGGTGGTAGCTGAAGGGGTCCAGGGCGGCGATCACATAGTCGGGACAGCCCTTGTCCGTGGGCTGGCATTGACCGCTCGGCTGCGCCCCGCCGCCGCTCGGTCCGTGGTGCGAGTGCTGGAGGTTGAACACGGTCGAGGTGTAGTTCGCCTGGGTCGCCGAGACCTCCTCGACGTCGGTGTAAGCGATGCCGTCGGCGGCGAGACGGTTGAGAAGGTTGGCTTCGACCGGGCGCACCCAGGGCACGTCGCTCAGCACGACCACCGCCGGGTGCTTGACCCCCAGCGAGCGGGCTTCGTCGGCGAGCGCCGTGCCGTACCGGAAGAAGTTGGCCGACGTCGGGAAAGACAGCGGGTCGGTGTACTCCGCCGGTGTGCCCAGGCCGCCGATCACCGGGATGCCCTGGCTCGTCAGCGTCTGGATCTCGTTGTTCTCGCCGAGCGGCGCCGTGAGGCCGACGACGGCCAGCACGTTCTGGGAGATGAGGTACTGGGCGCACGAGTGGGCGGAGCTGGCGTCGTACTTCGAGTCGCACCACACGTACTCGACCTGGCGGCCGTTGATGCCGCCGGCCTGGTTGACCGCCTGCATGTAGGAGCGGACGGTGTCGCGCTCGACCGACGAGTCGATCGGACCGGTGATGTCGAAGAAGCCGCCGATCGTGATCTTGCCGCCGGTGACCGAGCTCGAGCTGGAGCTGCTGCCGCCGGCGCCGGGCGCGCCGGGCATGGCGGCCGGGCTGGCGCCTGTGGTGTCGGCGGAAGCGCCGCTGACCTGGCCCGACTGCTGCACCGCCACGGCCGCCGGCTGCGTGAAGGACCTGACGGTCATCACGCCCAGCACCGCGCCCAGGACGATGGCCGCGCCGAGCAGGGAGACGGCGACCCGCTCTCGGAAGCCTCGCGACATGCGCTCCTCCGTTCAGTTCGAGTTCGGCTCGAGCCCCTTCCCCTGTTTGGAGATACGCACGAGTACGCCTTCCTACTCGAATTGGCCGGCGGATTTAGCGGGTTTCAACCCACTAAATAGGGTTTTGGCTCCTCCCCGTCGGTCTCCGGGCTGCGCGGCGGCAGCTGGACGATCTCGCCGCGGCCGGCTTTGAACTCGTACAGGTCCCTGTCCGCGCGCGCCAGCAGCGAGACGACGTCGTCCGAGCGCTCGAGCTGCGCGAGGCCCCAGCAGAACCGGATGCCGCGGACCGCGGTCTCGTCCTGGATGGCGGAGAGCTTGGCCCGCGCGTCCCGTACGTCGGTGTCCGTGAGGACGCAAACGAACTCGTCCCCTCCGTAGCGGAGGACGACGTCCTCGGTGCGCAGGCCGGCCCGGAGCGCTTCCGTGGTGCCGCGGAGCACGGCGTCGCCCGCGGCGCGGCCGCCCGATACGTTCGCATCCTCCAGCCCGTCCACGTCGATGAACGCCACGGTCAGCGCGGCGCCGTGGCGACGGGCGCGCGCGATCTCGCGCTCCGCCAGGGAGACGCCGGCTGCGCGACGCAGCACGCCCGTGAGCTCGTCGAACGCGGACTTCTCGCGCAGATCGAAAAGCGCCCGGGTGCTCATCGCCGTGACCTCGCGCGGCCTCAAGCCGAGGTCGGCCGCGAGCATCAGGCGCACCTGCGCGTCGCGCCTGCGCCTCGCCTCCGTCAGCGTCCGCGCGAACAGCAACAGCCAGATGCCGAAGAGCAACGGCAGCGCCGCGAGCGCCGCGAGCAGCGCGATGTCGAGCGGCGAGTCGACGTAGATCGCGGTGAACGGGATGGAGATCCCGGCGTGGCCGCCTTGCGACGAGCCACCGCTGCTCGTGCCCGGGGCGCCGGCCTGCGTAGCCGCCGCCGTCGGCGTGGCACCGATCGGCGCCGCCGACACGACGGGCGACGCTCCAGGCGAGACGGCGACCGGCAGCTTCGGCGTCGCCACCGGCAGTGCTGGTGGCGAGACCGAGGGCACGCTCGGGGTCGGCAGCGGCAGAGGCACCGCCATGAAGGCGAGCACCAGCAGCCGCACCGACCAGGTTCTGGCCGTCATTCTCGAATCACCCCCGCAGGCGCGAGCCGCGTCGCGCTTGCCACACTCATTATCCGTCTCTTCAGCCGACATACCTTCGAAACGCGTTCTATGCTGCGAGAAGTGGCTGGCGGGGACATGGAGCGCGCGCTCGGCGCGCTGCGCGACTTCACGCGTCGGGACATCCTGCTTCGGTTCTACGCGGACCGGAAGCCGCGAAGCGTGGAGGACGTGGCGCGCGAAGCCGGTGTTCATCGCTCGGTCGCCTTCGAGCACCTGGAACGCCTGGTCGCGCTCGGCTACCTGGAGGTCGCGCACCGGCGCGGGCTGCCAGGCAAGCCGGCCAAGATCTACAAGCTCACCGGCGGGCCGGTGCAGATCAGCCACCCGATGCGCCGCTACGACATCGTCGGCGAGTCCCTCGCGCGCGCGTTCGACGAGCTGGGTGACGTCGGCAGCCACGCTGTGAGGCGCGCGGGCCGCAACTTCGGCGAGTCGATCTCCTTGCCGGGCGCGAAGACGGCGATGGCGGCGCTCGAGCCCATGCTCGAGATGGGCGCGGAGTACGACCTGCAGCGCGGCGGCATCCTGAACTGCACGAACTGCCTGTTCGCCGAGGTGTGCCGGCGCGCGCCCGTCATCTGCCGCTTCCACGCGGGCGTCATCGAAGGCCTGGTCATGCACACGTCGCTGACGCTCGACGTCAAAGCGCTCGGCTTTCGCGACCCGTACGGATGCGCCTACATGCTGCGCGACGCCGACACGTCAGGGGAGCTCGAAGCCGCCGGGCAGTAGATAGCCCGAAGATTCCGGTCGTGAGGCGGGTCGCCGAGTCGTTCACATGGCCGTTTCGCGCGGCGGTGACGACATGGATCTGGGGCTGCGTCATGGTCCTGCTCTCGCCGCTCCTGTTCATCCCGCTGCTCGGATACGCGGTCGCCGCAACCCGCGATGCGGCGCAGCCACCGCTGTTCCGATGGTCACGTCGGTTGCTGTTGGACGGTTTCTGGGTTGCGGTCGCGCTCGCCGTCAGCGTGCTGCCCTTCGCGCTGCTGCTCGGCCCGCTGGCGACGGCGGCCGGCGGCATCGCCCCGAACTCGCTCGTCGCCTACGCGGCCGCGTTCTTCGTCCTGGCGCTCCCGTGGGGTCTCGTCGTGCTGCTCGTGCTGCCGCACGCCACCGCGGCCTTCGCCCGCACCGGCCGCGCCAGAGACCTCTTCGACGTGGCCGCCGCGGTGCGAGGGGTGACGCGCGAGTTCGGCACCTGGAACGCCGTGCTCGCCGCGATCGTGACGGCCTGGGCGATCGGCCTGGCCTGCGCCGGCCTGCTTTGCGTGGGAATCGTGCCCGGCGTCTTCTACGCCATCCTTGTGAGCGCACATGCCGTCGCGTCGCTCCACCCCGAGGCCGCGAGTCAAGGTCCATCCGCTGGGTGACTCGGCCCTACTGGTTGAGCTCGGGCTTCGCCTGGACACGGCCGTCAACACGCGCGCGATCGCGCTGGCCTCCGCGCTGAAGAAGCGGCGCGACGTGCGCCACACGCTCGCGGGCCCGGCGAGCGTGACCGTGCGGTTCGACCCCGACCTCATCACTCACGACGCGTTGGCCTCGGCCATCCGCCGGCTCGCCGCCAAGCGGCCGCCGGTCGAGGAGCCTGGACGTCTGCACCGGATCCCGGTCGTCTACGACGGCCCCGACGTCGAGGACGTCTGCGAGCGGTTGCGGATCACGCTTGAGGAGCTGATCGCGCTGCACAGCCGGCCCATCTACCGCGCGTTCATGGTCGGCTTCGTGCCCGGCTGGGCGTACCTCGGACCGCTGCCCGACGAGCTCGTGCTGCCGCGTCGCGCGGCGCCTCGGGCTCAAGTGCCGGCCGGCTCGGTGGCGATCGCCGGGCAGCAAACCGGGATCTATCCCCTGCCCAGCCCCGGCGGCTGGCACCTCATCGGTCGCAGCTCCGTCCGGCTGTTCCTCCCCGACTCCGACCCACCCTCGCTGTTCCGTACGGGCGACCGCGTCAAGTTCTTCGCCGCGCCGGGGTGACCGAGGTCCTGCGCGTCCTCGAGCCCGGGCTTTTCACGACCATCCAGGATCTCGGCCGGCCGCAGGCCGTCGCCTCCGGAGTGCCGCGCGGCGGCGCCATGGATCGTTTCGCGCACTCGGCGGCCAACCTGCTGGTGTTCAACGACCGCTCGGCCCCGACGCTGGAATGCACGCTCGTCGGGCCGCGCCTCGTCGCGGAGGCGGCGTGCGTGGTCGCGATCGCCGGCGCCGACCTGGACGCGCGACTCAACGACCAAGCGATGCCGGCGTGGACGAGCGTCGCCATGGCGCCCGGCGACGTGCTGGCCTTCGGCCGCCGGCGCGCCGGCGCGCGGGCGTACGTCGCGGTGGGCGGCGGCTTCGCCGGCGACCGCTGGCTTGGGTCCGCCTCGACGTACCTGATGGCGGGTCGCGGCGGCATGCACGGCCGGGCGCTGAAGGCGGGCGACGTCCTCTCCTGCGGAGAGTCCTGGCGCCCGCCGGTCGCGGGGCGCGAGCTGGCGGCGTCGCGCCGTCCGGACTACATGGAGAGATCCCTGCGCGTGATCGACGGTCCGCATTTCGAGCGCCTGTCACCCGATTCGCGCGCGGCGCTGGTCTCGTCGACGTTCAGCCTGGGCACCGACTCCAACCGCATGGGCTACCGGCTCGACGGTCCTGCGCTCGATGTGTCCGGTGACGAGCTGCTCTCGTTCGGGCTGGTCGAGGGCGCCCTGCAGGTGCCGTCAGGCGGCCGGCCCATCCTGCTCATGGCCGACCATCAGACGGCGGGCGGTTACCCGGTGGTCGCGGTCGTCGCCAGCGCATCGATGCCGGCGGCCGCCCAGCTCGCACCGGGCGATGAGCTCCGTTTCCTGCCGACGACGATCGAGCACGCGCTCGGGCTCCGTGCGGTTCAGCGCGACGCGCTCGACTCCATCAGCTGATTGATCCAGCGGATGTGTTCCGCGTAGTGGTCGTACGTATCGCCCGCGATCCACTCGATCACCGGCCGGTCGTCGCCTGGGTCACGCGGATCGTCGGGCTGGTAGTGGTTGTAGGAGCGCCGAAGGTCCGCGTCGCTCATGCCGCGCACGCGCGCCATTAAGGCAGCGTGTGTGTCGCGTGAGAACTTCAGCACCTGGTCAGGTGTCTCGTGGCGGTGCAGCAGCCACACCGCCTCGTTGAGCGCGTCCGTCTCGTCCGAGGCTTGGGGTACACCCATCGCCTTCTTACGGTCGTGGCCGTTGAGCAGCGCGAGTAGGGACAGCTCCCATGCGGCGATGTGCACGAGGTGGTCCTTCACGGCCCATCCGCCGGTCACGCTTCTGGTAAGTCCGTCCGCACCGAGCGCGTCCACCAGCGAGCTGAGCTCGCTCCAGCCGCGGTCGATCTTCTCGACCTCGCCGTTCATGCGGCCGCAGCCACTCGCTTGGCCTCTTCGATGACCGCGTCGTAGTCGGGCTGCGGGCTCTCGCGCGAGGCGACCCACGTCCACCGGATGACGCCCTCGCGATCGACGATGAAGATCGTGCGTCGGGCCATGCCGGAATAGCCGGCGACGTCGTCGCGGCGCACGCCGTAGTCGGTGACCATCTTGCGCTCGAAATCGCCGATGAGGTCGTAAGGCAGGCCGCCGAGCTCCTTCGCGAACGCCTGGTGCGAGAACACCGAGTCGACGCTGATGCCGTAGATGCCGACGCCGTTGGCGGTCGCGTCGTCGTACCTGGACCGAAACTCGGTCAGCTCGGTCCTTCAACCACCGGTGAAATCGAGGACGTAGAAAAGGAAGACGAGGGCGCGGTTCTTCTGCAGCGCTTCACCGAGCGTCAGCTCCTGGCCGCCTGTCGTCGGCAGCTTGAAGTCCGGCGCCTTGTCACCGACCTGCAGCACGTTTCGAAATGTTAGGCGGTGCCCGACTCCAACACGTACCAGCCGGACTTCGACGCGCCCGAGATCGCATAGCCGCGGGACAATGCGTCGCCGAGCGCGTGGCGCAGCGCAAGCCGCCATTCGCGCGCCAGCCCGGCGTCACGGCGGCGGATGTCGACTATGTCGTCCGGCACCTGACATAGAAGGACGCGAGACTTTGCGCGGCCCGTCACCGGCTGCTCGTGCTCTCCGACCGTGAGCACGTCGTCCGCGCCCCACGCCCGCAGCTTGTCGACATCGAGCTCTCCAGTCCGGCTCGATTCCAGGTCCCACCGAATGAGCAGGCGGTCGGACTCGTCGCCGGCGTTGAACTGGTCGCGCATCGCCCCGTAGAAATCGACGAGGTACTCCGGCGCCGTCGCGCCGAGCTTGGCGAGGTTGAAGTAGACGTTGCGGCGGATGAGCGGGTCGGTGGTCCACTCCATGACCTTGACGCCGCGGTCCAGGCACCAGCGCCGCTGGTGCTGCTTCAGCTCGAAGCCGAGCCCCCGCGCCTCGATGCCGGGCAGCACGCCGAGGATGTGCGAGTGCATGAGCAGATGGTCGGGCGGCGTGCCGCCCAGCCAGCCGACGAGCCCACCGGTCATGCTCCCGGCAGCGAACGACGCGGCGACGTAGTTGCCGGAGTGGGAGAGCGCGCGCAGGATGTCGGAGCTGATCGGCGGCTCGTCGGGCCTGCCCCAAACGACGGCGAAGAGGTCGGCGACCTGTTTCAGCTCCTCCAGCTCGAAAAGCTCGCGGATCTCCGCCGTCATGCCAGTCCGAGCCTGCGCCCGGCGAACAGCGACGCGCCCTGGACGCCGGCGGCCACGGCCACGGCGGCCACGAAGGCGAGGCCGATCCCGTCCGGCAGGAGAAGCGACAGCACCAGGAAGAACGAAGCGAACGCAAACAGGCCGAGCAGCAGGCCGTGGACGACGGCGGCCGCCTGGGCCGGGCCCTGGAGGCGGTGGGCGAACGCCGCGAGCACGGTGGCGTAGAGCGGGAAGGGCGCGATCAGCCCCGCGAGGTGCGCCCCCAGAAGCGGCGCAGTCGCGGTCAGGACGACGACGAACGCCGTCGCGACCACCATTCGGGCGGGCAGGTCCCAGGCCGGGAAGTCGATCGCGGCGCCCGGCCGCGGCGGGGCGGCGGGCATGAGGAACAGGGCCACCACGAGGACCAGGATGACAACCACGAAATAACCTTCCGCGGGAAGCCGGACCGCGTCCAGGACGACGGTGCTCCCGGCGAAGGCGAGCGCGGCGACCCCGACGCTTGCCACCCATCCCAGACGCTGCGCCGACCACGCGTATCCGAGGCAGAACGCGGCCTGCGAGGCGGCGCCGGCCATGGTCCCGAGAGCCGCGGCGGCGGCAAAACGCGGGCCGGGATCCAGGGCGAGAAAGAACGCGATCGGCCCCGACGTGAAAGGAATGCCGATGAGCCACCCGCTCACGGCGGATCCCCACCGCCGGCCGGCGAGGCTGGCCGCGCCGACGAGCACGGGCGTCAGCACCAGCTTGAGCGCGAGCGCGCCGCCGGCGGTCAACGGCGCAGGTGCGAAGTCTCGATGCCCGCCTGACCCATCGCCTCGCGGACCGCGTTCGCCACCTGTCCGGCGCCCTTGCCGTCGCCGTGGATGCAGATGGTGTCGAAGCGCCCTGTGCGCGCCAGGCGCACCGCCTGCTGCGCGGCGAGCGCTGCGTTGAGGACCGCGCCCGACTGCGTGCGCGGCGCGAGGCTGCCGTCGGGCAGCATCAGCCGGTCGGCGAAGCCTTCGCGGTAGGCCGGGACGCCGGCCCGCCTGGCCGCGGCCAGGATCTCGAAATCGGGCTGGCCCATCACGCCGACGCCGTGCGCCTTCGCCACGCGCGCCAGCGCGTCGGCGGCCGCGGCGTCGCGCTGGCAGCGGTGGTAGAGCGCGCCGTGCGGCTTCACATAGGCGATGGGCGCGACCGCCGCGATGGCCGCGACCTGAAACGCGATCAGCGCCTCGATCTCGCGCGCGCTGATCGCGCGGTCGACGCGACCGAACCCCGCGCGGTCGTCGTAGCCGGGATGCGCGCCGACCTCGACACCGAGCTCGCGGCAGCGGTGTGCGGTCGCGATGGTGATCGTCGCCGAGCCCGCGTGGACACCGCACGCGATGTTGGCGCTGTCGACGCAGGCCAGGATGGCTTCGTCCTCGCCGGCGCCCTCGCCGATGTCGGAGTTGAGGTTCAATGACCCGGCCTCACTGGCCGCGGCGTGCAGACGCGGCTCTGGGGCGAGCCGAGACGAAGGCGGCACGAGCACCGGACCGGAGCGCATCCTGTTGATGCGCGAGGACCGGAGCGGAAGTGCCAACGCACGTATCGGCCGCATCCAGGCCGCAGATGCCGCCGCGGATCGGTGGGCCGGGTCATAAGTGCTTGGTGTCGCCGTGCAGGAGCTGGATCGCGTGGCCGAGCACCGGCAGGATCGCCTCCAGCGACTCGGTCGCACCCCTGACGCTGCCCGGCGTGTTGACGATGAGCGTGCGCCCGCGGACGCCGGCGACGCCACGCGACAGCACCGCCATCGGCGTGCTCGTAGTCCCGGCGCGGCGCATGAGCTCGCCCAGGCCCGGCACCTCGTAGTCGACGAGGCCGGCGGTGGCCTGCGGCGTGACGTCGCGGGGCCCAAGGCCGGTGCCTCCGGTCGTCACGACGAGGTCCGCGCCTGCGCTCGAGGCCGCGGCGATCGCGCCGGCGATCCGGTCGCGCTCGTCCGGCACGACCTCCGGTCCCGACACGTCGAAGCCCGCGTTGCGCAGCGACGTCTGCAGCGCTTCACCGCTCATGTCCTGCCGTGTACCGGCCGCCACACCGTCGCTCACCGTGATCACGTGAGCGCGGTTCACGACCCTCGCTTCCAGTGTCCCGACCGGCCGCCGGATTTCTCCAGCAGCCTGACGTTCTCGATGTAGACGCCGCGCTCCACCGCCTTGGTCATGTCGATGAGCGTCAGGCCCGCGACGGCCGCCGCCGTGAGCGCCTCCATCTCGACCCCCGTCTGCCCGAGCACGCGCGCGGTGGCGACCACGCGGATGCCGGCGTCGACGTACTCGAAGTCGACGCCCACGCTCGTGATGGGCAGCGGGTGGGCCAGCGGAATGAGCTCAGGGGTGCGCTTGGCCGCCATGATGCCGGCGACGCGCGCGACCTGGAGGGCGTCCCCTTTGGCCGTTCCCGCTTTGACCGCATCGACAGTGTCCGGCGCCATCCGCACGATGCACTCCGCCGTCGCCTCGCGCACCGTGGCCGGTTTTTCCGCGACGTCGACCATGCGCGCGGCGCCCTTGTCGTCGAGGTGGGTGAGCCGCTTCGCCACGGGGATCAGGATATTGCCAATGGCCGGCACGGACGGAGTCCTGTTCGACTACGGCCGCACCCTCGTCACCTTCGATCGGTATCCACGCGATGACATCCTCCACGTGATCCGCGAATTTCGCCCTCGCATCGAGGCCGCCCTCGGCGTCGAAGCGCCCGAGGCCGAGTCGATCCTGCACGACGTGCTCATGCCGCTCGAGGAGTACGTTTCGAGCGAAAGCGAGGACGAGGTCGACTATGTCGACATCTATCGCGAAAGCTGGAAGCGCGCGGGCATGCGGCTGCCGGACGGCCTGCTGCACGAGATCCTCGACGCCGAGCAGCAGTGCTGGGACCGGTCCGTCCGCGTCGACCCGGACGCGCCGGCCCTGCTCACCGAGCTCGGCAGGCGAGGCATCAGGCGCGGCATCTGCTCGAACGCTCCATTCCCGGCCGCCATGATGCGGCGCCAGATTTCGACCAACCACATCGACGAGATGGTCGACGGCATCGTGTTCTCGAGCGAGGTCGGCAAGCGCAAGCCGTCGCGCGAGCTGTACGGCACCGCCCTCCAGGCGATCGGCACGCGGGCGGACAGGACCCTCTTCGTCGGCGACCGCGTGCGCGAGGACTACGAAGGACCGCGCGCGCTCGGCATGCGTGCGGTCGTGGTCGTCGCGCACGCCGAGGAGCCGCCCCCGGACGGTGTGCCGACCATCCAGCGGCTGGGCGAGGTGCTGGACCTGGTGTGAAGAAGCGGCCGAGCGCCCTGTGGCTGCTGTTCTACGGACGCCGGCGGCGCGGGTTTCCGTGGCTGCTGGTGGGAGTTCTGGTGACGGTGGTGCTGCTCGCCCTCGTGTTCGCTTTTCCAGGCGGCGCGGACGTGTCGCGCGTGGTGGCGGCGGCGGTCTTCGGCCTTCTCATCGTCGCCGCGGTGGTGTTCGCCGCGTACGCCGCGCTTCGACCTCGCCGGCGGCCCTGAGCGGCGCGCGCCGCGATCAGCACGGCCGCCGTTCCGGCGCCGACGCCGTTGTCGATGTTCACCACGGTCAGCCCGGTGGAGCACGACTGCAGCATCGTCGTCAGCGCCGCCTCGCCCGCTCCGCCCCGGCCGTAGCCGGTCGAGACCGGGAGGCCGATGACGGGCACGTCGATCAGGCCGGCGACCAGCCCCGGCAGCACGCCGTCCATCCCGGCCGCGACGACGATGACGTCGGCGCCCCAGTCGAGCATCGACGAGAGAGGCGCGACGAAACGGTGCAGGCCGGCGACGCCCAGGTCCGCCTCGAGCCGCGCCTCCAGGCCGCACGCCTCGACGATCATGCGCGCCTCGTCGGCGGCGGGTATGTCCGAGGTGCCGGCGGTGAGGATGCCGACCCGGGCGTCGATGCGCTCCGGCTCGTATCCGGAGCGCAGCACGCGCGCGGAGCTCGCGTACTCGACGACGCGCATACCCGCGGCCGCCGCCAGCAGCGCGCCGCGGTGCGACTCGCTCATGCGGCTGACGAGGCCCTGACCGTGCTGCTCGGCCATGACGAGCGCGAGACGTGCGACCTGCTCGGGGGTCTTGCCCGCGGCGAGGATCACCTCCGGCACCCCGCGGCGCAGATAGCGGCCCAGGTCGAGCCGCGCCCGGCCACCCAGCTCGTCCAGCTGCACCCGTCTCAGCTCGGCGAGCGCCTCGTCCTCGGTGAGCTCGCCGGCGACCAGCCGGCGCAATACCTCTCTCACAGGCCCAGGAGGACCTCGCGCATGCGCTGCCAGTGCGTGCCCGCCCAGTAGACGCGTCCGCAGTCCGGGCACTCCGAGTAGCGCGACTGCGTCTTGCGCACGTAAGGCGGCACTCGCTCCGCGACCATCGAGGGCACGCGTGAGACGAGCTCGGCGTTGCACTCGATGCAGCGCGTGAGCGCCTCTTTCAGCTCGAGACCCAGCTCCGAGAACACCTGACGCAGCTGCTTGGTGACCTCGTCGTCGCGGATGAGGATCGCGCGCACGACGCCGGTCTGGATGACGCGACGCTTCGTGAGGTCGCGGTCGCGCGTGAGCAGGACGCGATTCTCCGCCGCGGCTTCGCGCACGAGCTCCGAGTCGTCGATGCGGGCGTGATAGGAGGCGTCGTAACCGAGCGCGCGCAGCCATCGCGCGAGTCGACCGACGTTGCAGTCGGCCAGGAAACGCGGCCTCAACGGGGTCTCACCCAAGCAATCTTAGAATCGGTCGTCTGTGTCCACCTTCGAGGAGCTGATGGGCAAGCTGCGTGCCGAGGCGAGCGGCTGCTACTCGTGGTCCAACGGTCCGGGCGACCGCTACGCCGCCCACCACCACAACTTCGAGAAGGTCCTCTACTGCGTCGACGGCTCGATCACCTTCGTCCTCGAGGAGGACGGCAAACGGCTCGAGCTGAACCCTGGAGACCGCATGGTCCTGCCCGCCGGGACGGTGCATTCCGCGGTCGTCGGCGCGTCCGGCTGCACGTGCATCGAAGGCCACCGGTAAAGGCCGTCGTTCCGAGCCTCCGGGCGTAATATGGGTCGCTGCGATGAGCATCATCGAGTTCATCCGCGACCGCGCCCGCTACTACAACTGCCCGGTCTGCGGACGCAGCCTGAAGGGCTGCGACGTCCAGGTCCTCAGCCACGAAGACGAGAGATTTCACCTCCAGGTGACGTGCGCCCAGTGCCAGGTGACGTTCATCGTCGTGCTCGCCATCGCGGGCGGCGCTGTCGACGAGATCGAGTCGATGCCGCAAGAGCAGGCGCCGGAGCCCGTGGCCGAGGCCGAACCGATCAGCGTCGACGAGATCCTCGACCTGCACCTCTATCTGAAGGGCTTTCAAGGCACGCTCAAAGAGCTCATCCAGCTCCCTGACCACAGCCGCGGCTAGCCCTTCCCGGATCTATCTCGACGACGCCGCCTCGGCGCCCGTCCTGCCCGAGGTCGGCGTCGCTTTGCGCGGGGTGCCGGCCGGCAATCCCTCCAGCCCCCACACCGAGGGCCGCAACGCCAGGGCGGCTCTCGACCGGGCGCGCGACCTCGCCTCGGCGGCGCTGGGGGTGACGCGGACAGAGGTCACGTTCGTCTCGTCGGGCACGGAGGCGGTCAACCTCGCGCTGTTCGGTGCCCGCGGGCCGCTGCTGACGTGGGCGGCGGAGCACCAGTCGGTGCTCGGCGCGGCGCGTCGGATGCAGGCGCTTGGACATCGCGTGACCATCGCTCCGGTCGACGGCACGGCGGCCGTCGACGTCGACGCCATCAAAGCGGGGACGGCGCTCGTTTCGGTCGGGCTGGCCAACAACGAGGTGGGCACGGTCCAGCCGGTGGCGGAGGTCATCGCGCGCGCGCACGACGTCGGCGCCCTGGTGCACGTCGACGCCTGCGCGGGGCCGCGCTGGATCCGGCCGCCGAGCGGCGCCGACCTCGTCTCTTTCAGCGGCCACAAGCTCGGCGCCGGACGAGGAGGCGTGCTGTTCGTGCGCGACGGAGTCCGCCTCGACCCGCTGCTGTACGGCGGCCCGCAGGAGTACGGCCGGCGCGCCGGGATGGAGGACGTCGGCTCCGCGGTCGCCGTGGCCACCTCGCTGTCGGTCGCCGCGAGAGACCGCTCACACAGGTCGGCGGACGCACGGCGCCAGTCGGCCGTCCTTCGCGACGCGCTGGTGGAGCTCGGCGGCGCTCCGACCGGCGCCGAGAACCGCCTGCCCAACTTCGCGACCGCCACCTTCGCCGGCCGCAAAGGCGAGGACATGCTCCTCGCGCTCGACCTCGCGGGCATTGCCGCGTCGAGCGGATCGGCGTGCGCCTCGGGGTCGCTCGACCCGTCGCACGTGCTGCTGGCCATGGGCATGACGATGGAGCAGGCTCTCGGCAGCCTCCGCCTCACGACGGGCTGGACGACGACCGGCGCTGAGGTCGAGCGGGCGGTCGAGATTCTCGGCGCGGTGCTGGGGCGCAAGGCCGCGCATGCCTGACCAACCGGCCGGCCGGCCCGGCCGGACTGTCGAGGAGGAGCTCGCGCGGCGCATCGCGCACGGCGACGAGGTGGTGCTCGCGACCGTCATCAACGCGGACGGCGAACCGCCTTCCCGCCCGGGCGCCAAGCTGCTGATGACGCGGGAGTCGACGCTCGCCGGCACCCTCGGCTGCAGCGAGTTCGACACCTCGGCGCAGGCGGACGCGGCGCGCATCGCCGAATCGGGTTCGCCCCAGACGCGCACCTACCGCCACGATCTCGGCACGATCGACGTGTACCTCGAGCCTTACGCCGCGACGCCGACGCTGGTCGTGTTCGCCGCGACACCGATCGGCCGCGAGCTCGCGAGGTGGGCGCCGGAGGTCGGCTTTCGTGCCGTGCTCGTCGAGGGCGCCGGGCAGGTGCCGGAGATCGCGGCCGGCGACCTGTACGTCGTCCACACCAACCACGACGCGCCCGACCTCGTGCAGTCGCTCGAGGCGGTGCTGCCCCGGGAGCCGAAGTTCATCGGTCTGGTCGGCAGCCGCCGGCACACCGGCCACCACATCGAGGCGCTGCGGGCGCAGGGCGTGCCCGAGGACGTGATCGACCGCATCCAGACCCCGGTCGGCCTGGACATCGGCGCGCGCACCCCCGCCGAGATCGCGCTGTCGATCCTGGCCGGGCTCGTCGCGGTCCGGCGAGGCGGCGCCGGCGGCTGGAAGTCAAGGAGGCAGGAGACCTGAGGGCCGATCGAGAGATTCGGCGATCCAGGCGGCACAGATGCTAGGCGCCGACGAGCACCGGAGCGAGCGCATCGTGATGCGTGAGCGAGGAGCGCAGGAGGCAACGACGCAGATGGGCTGCGTGGGCGCCGAAGATCTGATTGGCCGCTCCAAGGGCTCCTGCCTTGGTTAAGTCGAACTGAGTTCGGAGAGCCCTACCGGATAATCAGGGGCCGTGCCGATCGCGACCGGGAGCAGGCTCGGACAGTACGAGGTCCAGGATTTCATCGGGCAGGGTGCCATGGGCCTGGTCTACCGCGCCTACCACTCGCAGCTGGAGCGCACGGGCGCGGTCAAGGTGATGCAGGCGATCTCGCCCGACGCCGACACCGTCGCGCGCTTCCGGCACGAGGCCCAGGCGATCGCCAAGATGCGCCATCCGAACATCGTCGACGTCTACGACTTCGGCGAGTTCGAGGGAACGCCGTACATGATCGTCGAGTACGTGCCGGGCGGCAGCCTGGCCGGCCGGATGGCCGAGGGCAGACCCGACCAGGCCACGGCGCTGAGGTACCTCCGCGGGATCGCGGCCGGCCTCGACTACGCACACGACCACGGCGTCGTCCACCGCGACGTGAAGCCGGCCAACGTGCTGCTGGCCGCCGACGACACGCCCGTGCTCGCGGACTTCGGCCTGGCGAAGCTGCTGCAGGGCTCGTCGCTCAAGTCGATGACCGGCGTGACCACCGGCACGCCCGCCTACATGGCGCCGGAGCAGGTCACGGGGAGCCGCGTCGGGCCGCCGGCCGACCGCTACTCGCTGGCCACGATCGCATACGAGATGCTCACCGGCGTCATCCCGTTCGACGGCCAGGCTCTGATGGAGCTGCTCTACGCGCAGGTCCACCGCGACCCGCTGCCGCCGAGCGCGCGCAACCCGAGCCTCGGGCCCCAGGTCGACGCCGTGATCATGCGCGGCCTGGCCAAGGACCCGGCTGCGCGTTGGGAGTCGTGCACCGCGTTCGTCGACGCCCTGGCGGTGGCGGTGGCCACGCCTGCGCCGGCGGTCGAGCGGACGGTGGTCATGTCGCCGCTCGGATCGACCGTCCCCATCGCGATACCCGTCGCCGCTCCACGCGCGGCCGCGCCGCCGCCTGCGCCCACGGTGGCCGTGGCGATGCCCGCCCCCGCGGCGCCGATCGCAGCACCCGTCCCCACAGCTGCGTCACCGGCGAAGAAGAGACGCCGCCTGTGGCGGCGCGTGGCGGTCGGGGCTGCCGGGCTCGTCGTGCTCGTGCTCGTCTTCGGCGTGTGTCTTTCGCTCGTCGCCACCACGCTCACGGTCAGCCCGAGCACGGTGGCCCTCGGTCAGGTCGTGGACGTGACCGCCACGCACGTGCCGGCGCACCAGCCCGGGAGCATTCAGCTCCACAGCAACGTGCGCGTGTTCGCGTTCACGGCCGACGCCAACGGCCGCGTGAACGTCTACATCACCGTGCCGCGCGACATCGAGCTGGGCGACCACACGGTCGACATCTGCTGGAACGCGTCCTGCCACGCGTCGGCAAAGCTGCACGTGGTCGCGGCGACCGGCGAAGTGCTGCCGACTCCGGCCGGGAACGTGAGCCCGAGCGCGGCCGGCAGCCCGACGTCCCGGCCGACTCCGTCGCCGGCGTCGACACCCACGGCGGCGCAGAGCCCCTCGCCCACGCCGAGCGGCGAAACGTGCGGCTCGACGAGCACGCCGGTCGTGTTCGTCCCGGCGATCTCCAAGCTCAAGGGCTTCAACGCCACCTTCAAATGCTTTCCGAAGGGCACGTGGTCGGTCAGCGTCGTCCAGCTGAGCAAGCCGTACGCCGCCGGAAGCGCGACCACCCCCGGCAACGTCGTCTACTACACGCAGGCCTTCCCGACCCCACTTCAGGTGGTCGTCGGCGTCAGCGCGCGCGTGTACGTGTGCAACACCTCGAGCACGTGCTACGAATCCGCCGCCGTGACGGTCGGCGCCTAGAAGACTTCGGCGGCGACCAGGTCGTCAAGCGTCTCGCGCCGGCGCATGACGCGGGCCTCTCCGTCGCGCACCATCAAGACCTCCGGCCGCGGCATCCCGTTGTAGTTGCTTGCCATCGCCAGGCAATACGCCCCGGCCGCGGGCACGGCGATCACGTCGCCCGACCGCAGCGGCGGCATCGCGATGTCGGAGATGAGGATGTCCGTCGACTCGCAGTACTTGCCCGCGATCGTCACCTTGCCGTCGGTCGCGCGGTCGGGGTCGGACGCCAGGAACGCCTCGTACCGCGCGCCGTAGAGCTTCGGCCGGATGTTGTCGCCCATGCCGCCGTCGACCGCGACGTACCGCCGCACGCCGGGGATGTCCTTGATCGACCCCACCGTGTAGAGCGCGATGCCCGCGGGTCCCGCGATCGAGCGCCCGGGCTCGACCACGAGCTCGGGCACCGCCAGGTCGCGGCGCGCGCATCCGGTCACCATCGCGTGGCGCACCGTCTCGACGAAATGGCGCGGCGTCGGCGGGTCGTCGTGCTGCGTGTAGGCGATGCCCAGCCCGCCGCCGGCGCCCAGCTTGCGGGGCTGATAGCCGAGCTCGTCCCGCAGCTCGGCGACGAGGCCGAGCATGATCTCCATGGCCTCCTCGTAGGCGCGCAGGGCGAAGATCTGGGAGCCGATGTGCGAGTGGAGACCGATGAGCTCCAGGCGTGGATGCTGCAGCGCTGTCTCCACCGCCTTGCGCGCGGCGCCGGACTCGATCGAGAAGCCAAACTTCGAGTCCAGCTGACCCGTCGAGATGTGGTCGTGAGTGTCGGGCTTGACGCCGGGCGAAAGCCGCAGCATCACAGGCGCCGTACGACCGGTCGGCACGACCTCCCGGAGCAGGTCGAACTCGTGGTCGCCGTCGATGACGATGACCGCGCCCGCCGCATAAGCGGCCGACAGGTCGTCGACGCTCTTGTTGTTGCCGAGAAAGTGGATTCGGTCGCGCGGGAACTCGGACTTCAGCGCCAGGTGCAGCTCCCCCGCCGACACCACGTCGAGGCCCAGCCCCTCCTCGGCGATCACGCGCAGGAACTGCGGCGATGCGAAAGCCTTGGCTGAATAGAGGACCTGCCCGCCCTGCCCGCCCTGCCCGCCGTCGCCCATGGCCGCGACGTACTCCGACGCGCGCTGCCGGACGGTGGCCTCGTCGTACACGTACAGCGGCGTGCCGTGGCGGCGAGCCAGCTCGACGAGGTCGCAGCCGCCGACCTCCATGTGCCCGGCGGCGTTGACCCGGTACGTGACCGGGAACAGCAAATCTAGGGTGCTGCTAGTTGTGGCTCGAGCCGCAGGAGCACGCGCCGCCGCAAGCGCACCCGCCGCCGCCGCCGCTCGACTCGCTCGAGAACTCGGACAGGGACGAGGTGTCGCCGCCGCCGAAGGCGAAGCTCGAGACCAGGACCCGCGTCTTCGTCGACTCGCAGGCCGGGCAGACCTGCGCCTTGTCGCGCTCGGCGAACCGGGTCAGGACCTCGAACTTCTCGGCGCAGCTCTCGCACCGATACTCGTAGATGGGCATCTCAGTGAGTGATTCTAGGTATTCCGAACTGGTTCAGCTGATCGACGGGTGGCACGGCCTGACGTCGGGGCCGGCCGAAGAGCTGGTGTCCGACTCGCTGGTCCTCCTCGACCACCTGGGAGACGCGGGCTCGCTGGTCGACGTGGGGTCCGGCGGCGGCCTGCCCGGGTTGCCGCTGAAGATCGCCCGTCCCGAGCTCGACGTGACGCTCATCGAGGCCGACCAGGCGAAGGCCGCCTTCCTCGTCCAGGCCTGCGCGAGGCTGGGACTGGCCGGCGTCGAGGTCGTGGCGCGGCGGGCCGAGGAGGCGGGGCACGAGCCGCGCCTGCGCGAGGCCTTCGACGTAGCGGTCGCGAGGGCGCTGGCGCCGATGCCGGTGCTGGTCGAGCTGTGCCTGCCTTTCGTGCGCGTCGGCGGAAGGCTGCTCGCCCAGAAGACGGCGACGGAGGACGTCGAGCGCGCGCGGCACGCGATCGAGCTCGTGGGCGGTGGAGCGGCCCTGGTGCGACCCGCGCCCTCGACCGCGCGACACGGCGGCGTGGTCGTGGTGGTGACCAAGGTGCGGAGCACGCCGCCGGAATTTCCGAGGCGCGCCGGCATCCCAGGCCGGCGACCCCTCTAGAAAAGGAAACGGCGCGGGGCTCGAACCCGCGCCGTCCCAAACCGCGATGGATCAGCTGAGGACTGCGGCCCCTCCGGCCTTGATGGTCTTCAGGTTGTCGAGCGCGTAGCTCTGGACGCCGGACGGCAGGGCCGCGTACTGGAGATCCTTGCCGTCGGTCTGGCCCTTGGTCACGAGCCATTTGAAGAGGTAGACGACGGCCTTGCCTTTGCCCGCGTCGGTGTAGTTGCTGTAGAGGATCGCCCAGCTGAAGGCGGCGATCGGATAGCAGGCGTCGCACGCGGCGTTGGTGATCGAGAAATCTGTCGGGCTCACGTTGGGCTTGGTCGCGGCCGCCGCGGTCGCGCCATCGACGCTGGCCTGGACGAACTTGCCGTTGGCGTTCTTCAGCGCGGCCTGCTTCATCCCCGTCTGGACGACGTAAGCCAGCTCGACGTAGCCGACCGCGCCATCGGTCGACGTGATCGCCTGGGCCACGGCTTGATTGCCGCTCGCGCCTGTGCCGGCCGGCCAGCTGATCGCCTTCGACGGGCTGCTCGTCTTCGTCTTCCAGTCGGGTGAGACCTTCGCGAGGTAGTCGGTGAAGTGATAGGTGGTGCCGCTGCTGTCCGAGCGATGGACGACGGTGATCGCCTTGTTGGGAAACTTCGTGCCCGAGTTGAGCGCCGCGATCCTGGCGTCGTTCCAGTTCTTGATCGTGCCCAGGTAGATGCCGGCCAGCGTGTCGCCGTCGAGGTTCAGCTTGTCGACACCCGGGATGTTGAACGCGATGGCGACGACGCCAAGCGTGGTCGGGATCTGGGTGAGCGCGCCGGCGCCGCCGGCGGTGGTGATGTCGGCGGAACCCATCGGCACGTCGCTCGCGCCGAAGTCCACGGTCTTGGCCTGAAACTGCTTGATGCCCGCGCCCGACCCGACAGCCTGGTAGTTGACCGTGACCTGCGGATATGACGCGCTGTAATCGGCGAAAGCCTTGAGGTAGAAGGGTCCGGGGAAGGTCGCGCCCGCACCGGTCAGGGCGCCGGTGCCGACGTCGGCAGGTGACGGCTGCGTCCCCGCGGTGCTGCCGCCACAGGCGCTGACCACCATTGCGGCCAGGCCGCCGATGAGCAGCGACCGCCCGATCGACATGACTCGAAGCATCTGTCCCCTCCTGGTTGGCTCCGCTTGCGTGACGGATCCAAGTCAAGACCGCTCGGTTTAAGCCGGGGTTATCGATGCCTTAAACCTCGGTGGCGCGAACTCGCCCATATACTCGCGCCGTGATCGGGGATCGCCGTCGAGGTGACTTCCCGCAGCCGGCGCGTCCCGCGCGCGACCCGTTTGGCGAAGCGCTCGAAGACGCGCCCATCGTGGCGCTGCTCCTCGACGTCGACGGGCGCGTGCTGCGCGCAAACGCTGCCGCACGCGACTTCTTCGACATCGACCCTTTGCGATTGCCGGCGAGCCTGGTGGAGGTGACGCTCGAGTCCCGTCTTTTCGAGGTCGTGAGCAATGGCCAGGCCCACGGTGAGGCGCACCTCGTGCATCACCGGCGCAACGTGCAGACGCATCTCGTGCCCGGACCCGACCGAGGGCAGAGGATGCTTTTCCTGGTCGACGTCACCGAGCTGCGGCACCTCGGCACCGTCCGCCAGGAGTTCGTCGCCAATCTGGTGCACGAGCTGAAGACGCCGATCACGTCCTTGCGCCTGACCGCCGAGAGCCTGCTTGGCGACCCGATGCCGAAGGATAGGAGGCGCTTCGCGGAGCGCCTGGTCAAAGAGGCCGACCTGATGAGCAAGATCATCGACAACCTGCGCCAGCTGGGCGAGATCGAGGCGGGTGGGATGGTGATCGACCGCTCGGCCGTCGAGCTCGACGAGCTCGTGCGCGACAGCGTGGCGAGGCTCGGCATCGACCGCCCCGTGAACGCGGCAATACCGCCTGGCCTGGTCGTGGAGACCGACCGGACCAAGCTCGCGCAGGCCCTCGGCAACCTGCTCGACAACGCGGCCAAGTTCTCGCCGCCGGACACCGCCATCGACATCGAGGCCCACGTCAGCGCGAGCGAGCTCGTCATCAGCGTCCGGGACCGCGGGCCGGGCATCTCGCCCGAGCACTGGAGCCGCGTCTTCGAACGCTTCTACAAGGTCGACCGCGCGCGGCCGCGAGAGTCGGGTGGATTCGGGCTCGGCCTGGCGATCACCAAGCACCTCGTCCAGGTGCTCGGCGGCCGCATCTGGACGGAGGCGGCGAGGGACGGCGGCCAGGTGTTCGCGATCGCGCTTCCATACCGGTCTCTTAACCAGGCCATAAATTCCGCTTAATCCGCCGCCGCATATCCTGAAGTCGGGGTATGGCAGACGTAAGCCCGTACATCCAGCCGCCCGTGCATCCACGCAGGCCTGAGCTCCGAGCCCTGCACGGCGCAGGAGCCCCGAAGCTGACGGTCGACGAGCTCTCCTTCTTCTACGGCAGGTTCCAGGCCCTGAACGGCGTGAGCTTTGAGATCCCGGAGAAGCGGATCACGGCGATCATCGGCCCGTCCGGCTGCGGCAAGAGCACCCTGCTCCGGGTCTTCAACCGGATGTACGACCTGGTCCCGAACTCCTACGCGACGGGTGAGGTCGTCCTCGACGGCGAGAACGTCGTCACCACCCGCAAGCTCCTCGAGCTGCGGCAGAAGGTGGGCATGGTGTTCCAGCGACCGAGCCCGTTTCCCATGTCCATCCGGGACAACATCGCGTTCGCCCCGCGTCTGCTCGGCTGGAACGCGTCGCGCGTCCGCGAGGTGGTCGAGGAAAGCCTCGACCGCGCCGCGCTCCTCGACGAGGTGAAGGACCGCCTCGACGAGCCCGCGACATCGCTGTCGGGAGGCCAGCAGCAGCGGCTGTCGATCGCCCGCTGCCTCGCCGTCAGTCCCCAGGTCATCCTGATGGACGAGCCGTGCTCGGCCCTAGACCCGGTCGCGACGTTGAAGATCGAAGACCTGATGGCGACGCTCACGCGCGACTTCACGATCGTGATCGTGACCCACAACATGCAGCAGGCCGCGCGCGTGTCCGACTTCACCGCCTTCATGCTCATGAACCCCGAGCACCGGTACGGCGAGCTCATCGAGTTCGCGCCGACCGCCAAGCTCTTCAACCAGCCGCAGGACGGCAGGACCGAGGCGTACATCACCGGCCGGTTCGGATAGTGAAGCTGTCTACGGCGGCGGGCTGATGCCACGACTGACATTTGAAAGGGAGCTCGCGAGCCTGCGCGAGTCGCTGGTCAGGATGGGCACGCTGGTCGAGTCGCAGATCGAAGCGGCGCTCGACGCGCTGCGCCGGCGGGACGGCGGGGCCGCCGACAAGGTGCGCACGCAAGACCAGTACCTCAACGAGCTCTTCCGGCAGATGCGGGAGCAGGTGTTCATGGTCATCTCCACGCAGCAGCCCGTCGCGCGCGACCTGCGCTACCTGACCGGCCTGCAGTGGATCGCGACGGAGCTCGAGCGCATGGGCGACTACGCGGTGCGCATCGCTCGCATGACCGGCACGCTGGTCGGGCTGCCCGACAGGCCGCTGCGCGCCGAGTTCGGTCTCATGGGCGAGCTCGCGATCGGCCAGGTGCACGACATCCTCGAAGCGCTCATCGACCAGGACGAGCCGCGCGCGCGAGAGGTGGCGGCGCGGGACAACGAGATCGACCGCCTCTACCACCGTGTCTTCGAGGACCTGGTCAAAGAGATGGGCAACGGCCACGTCGACACGGATGACGCGCTGCGCTCGGTGACGCTGCTGCTGGTGGCGCACAACCTGGAGCGCATCTCGGACCGGGTGACCAACGTCGCCGAGGACATCGTCTTCCTGGCGTCCGGCCAGGTCGTGGAGCTCGGATGAGCCGGTTCCCCGCAAGCGGCAGCGCGGGCCGCGTCCTCGTCGTCGAGGACGACGAGGGCATCCGGGAGATGCTCAAGTACAACCTCGTCAGCGCCGGCTTCTCGGTGCACGAGGCGAGCGACGGCGCCACGGGCCTGCGCACCGCGCGCACGGCGCGCCCGGACCTGGTGCTCCTCGACCTGATGCTGCCCGGCATGAGCGGTTTCGATTTTTGCCGGGCGCTGCGCAAGTCGAGCCGTGTCCCGATCATCATGATCACGGCCAAGGACGCCGAGGTCGACAAGATCGTCGGCCTCGAGCTCGGCGCGGACGACTACATCACCAAACCTTTCTCCGTGCGCGAGGTGCTGGCGCGCGTGAACGCCGTGATGCGACGCACCTCGGCGGACGCGGTCGAGCCGAAGTCGATGCCCGAGCAAGACACGATCGGCGACTTCAGCATCGACCGAGCGGCCAGGCGGGTCGTGCTGGGCGGCCGCGACGTCAAGGTGACCGCGCGCGAGTTCGACCTTCTGTCCTATCTGCTGGCGCATCCGGGCCGCGTGCACACTCGCGACACGCTCCTCGAAAACGTGTGGGGCCATGACTTCTCGGGCGACCGCAAGACCGTCGACGTGCACGTGCGCTGGCTGCGGGAGAAGTTCGCCGCGGTGGCGCCGTTCGAGATCGTGACCGTGCGCGGCGTGGGCTACCGCCTGGACCGTGGGACGGCGGCGGACGTTCAGGGTTAGGGGTTGAGCATCAGCGCCGGCGCGCGATCGATCTCGCGTGCCACGAGGCAGAGCCGCCCCCGCGACGGCTTTCGCCGGTTCGTGGCGGTTGTCGCCACGGTCGTGCCGGCCGTGCTGGTGCTCATCGTCGTCAACCTGATCCTGCAGGCCCGGCCGTCGCTGCAGCAGTTCGGCCTGGGGTTTCTGACCGGGACGCAGTGGAACCCCGCAGTCGAGACGGGGCCGTTCGGAGCCCTCCCCGGGATCTTCGGCACCGTCGCGACCTCTTTGATGGCGCTGACGCTGGCGCTGCCCGTCGGCGTCGCCGTGTCGATCGTGCTCGCCGAGCAGGGCCAGGCCACCGTCCGCGGCGCCATCGGCATCGGCATCGAGCTGCTGGCCGCCATCCCCAGCGTCGTCTACGGGATCTGGGCGCTGTACGTGCTGGCGCCGTGGACCTACGAGCACGTCGAGGTGCCGGTCTCCGACCGCGCGGCCTCCATCGGCTGGCTCGGCGACCCCGCGCCTCGCGGCCTGTTCACGGCGGCGCTGGTCCTGGCGGTGATGATCCTGCCAACCCTGACCGCGATCTCGCGCGACGTCATCAAGGCGGTGCCGCGGGGCTTGAGAGAAAGCTCGTTCGCGCTGGGTGCCACGTGGTGGGAGACGACCTGGAAAGTCGTCCTGCCATCCGCCCGCGCCGGCATCTTCGGGGCCACCATCCTCGCCCTCGGCCGCGCGCTGGGCGAGACGATCGCCGTGACGATGGTCATCGGCAACCAGTACGTGATCCCCCACTCGATCTTTCAGCCCGCGTACACGCTGGCGGCCGTCATCGCCAACGAGTTCACGGAGGCGACGGGAACGATCTATCCGGCCGCGCTCGTCGAGCTGGGCCTGGTCCTGATCCTCGTCACCCTGACCGTCAACCTCTTCGCCGTCCTCCTCGTCCATTCCACGTCTCGCCAGGCGAGGCTCGGCTGATGGGCCGGAACAGCCGACGGTCGCTGGTGAGCCGGCTGTCGCGGAGCGTCACGTACCTCCTGACCGCCCTGGCCCTGATCCCGCTGGTCCTCGTCCTTTCGTTCACGTTCGCCAAAGGCCTGCCGTCGGTGATCCATCCCGAGTTCTTCTTCAACGTCGAGCTCCCGCCGTGCGAGCCTTCCTGCCCCGCGGTGCTCAAGGCCGGCGTCGAGCACGCGATCGTGGGCACCGTGATCATGGTCGGCCTGGCGGCGCTGATCGCGATCCCGCTCGGCGTCCTCTCCGGCATCTATCTCGCCGAATACCGCTCGAGTCGATGGTCGACCGCCGTGCGGCTGGCCTGCGACGTCCTCGTGGGCACGCCGTCCATCGCGCTCGGCCTGTTCGTCTACGGGTTCCTCGTCGTCCCGTTTCACCACTTTTCGGCGTGGTCCGGCTCCGTCGCACTCGCGATCCTGATGCTGCCGATCGTCGCCCGGACGGCCGAGGGCGCCATCGGCCTGGTGCCGAATGGGCTGCGCGAGTCGGGCCTGGCGCTCGGGCTGCCGAGGTGGCGGGTCTCGCTGCAGCTCATCGTGCCCGCCGCGGCGCCCGGCGTCATCACGGGGGCGCTGCTTTCGGTGGCGCGTGCCGCGGGCGAGACGGCGCCGCTGCTGTTCACCGCGTTCGGCGCGCATCTCCTGGTGTGGAACCCCAACCAGGCGATGCAGGCGCTGCCGCTGACCGTGTACAAGTACGCGCTGCTGCCCTACAAGTCGCTGCAGGCACAGGCCTGGGGCGCGGCGCTGGTGCTGATCGTGATGACCCTCGGCATCAACCTTGTCAGCCGCTGGGTCCTGCGGCGGCAGATCGCACTCGCGGTCCAGCAGTAACGCCGCGGCGGAGCACATCTGCCTTACCCTGAGCGCAAGGGGGTGACGGCTTGAAGCTCAGCCTGCTGCCGCGCGAGGTCCGTTTCTTCGAGCTTTTCAACCAGCAGGCCGCCATCGCCTCGCTGGCCCTGGCCGAGCTCAGCAAGTCGCTGCTGCAGGGGCAGAGCGGCCACGCGCGGCTGAGGGAGCTCGAACATCAGGCCGACGACGTCGCCCACGAGATCTACATGCTCACGAACATGACCTTCGCCCCGCCGGCTGAACCGGAGGACATCCTCAGCCTCGCCCACGCGCTCGACGACGTCGTCGACCTGGCCGAGGAGGTCTCCGACAAGATCGAGCTCTACAACGCCTATCCGATCCCCAAGCCGGCGGCCGAGATGGCGGACTGCCTCGCCTGCGCGGGTAAGGAGCTCGAGCAGGCGGTGCGCAGCATCGAGGACGCCGCGGCCCTTGCGCCGGCGCTGCTGGAGATCCACAACCTCGAGAACCGGGGCGACCGCGTCACCCGCGATGCGCTCGAGAACCTGTTCAGCGGCGGCAGCTCCACGCCGGCGGATCTCATCAAGTGGAAAGAGCTCTACGACCTCCTCGAGCTGACGATGGACCAGTGCGAGACGGTCGCCGAGATCATCGAGACCGTGAGTCTCAAGAGCGCCTGATGAGATTCACACCGATCACGCAGGGCCGGCGGTTCTTCGAGCTTTTCGACAAGCAGGGCGGGATCGTCAACGAGACGCTGAGCGAGCTGAGCAAGTCGCTGCTCGAGAGCAAGAGCCGGCACGCGAGGCTGCGCGACCTGGAGCACCAGTGCGACGACGTGACGCATCAGATCCACAACCTGGTCAACAACACGTTCGCCACGCCGCTCGACCAGGACGACATCCTCATGCTGGCGTCGAGCCTGGACGACATCGTCGACCTGGCCGAGGAAACCGCGGACAAGGTCGACCTCTACCGGATCCAGTCCATCACCGGTCCGGCAAAGGAGATGGGCGAGCACCTGGCCAGGGCGGGCACGCAGATCGCCGAAGCCGTCAAGCACCTGCAGAGCATCACCGAGCTGCAGCCGCGCCGGGCCGAGATTCACCGCATGGAGAACGAGGGAGACCGGATGCTGCGAGTCGCCATCGGCGATCTGTTCTCCAGAGAAAGGGATGCAGCCGAGCTCCTCAAGTGGAAGGACGTCTACGACCTGCTCGAGGAGACCATGGACGCGTGCGAGCACGCGGCCAACGTGATGGAGACGATCGCGATCAAGAATGCATGAGACCGCGGTCCTGCTGTGGATCACGATCCTCATCGCGCTCGCATTCGATTTCACCAACGGTTTCCATGACACCGCCAACGCCATCGCCACTTCGATCTCGACGCGCGCGATGTCACCGCACTTCGCCGTCGGCCTCTCCGCGGTCTTCAACCTCATCGGGGCCGTGATCACGGTCGCGTTCTTCCAGGCCAAGGTCTCGAACACGATCGCCAGCACACTCGCCTTCAAGCCCGGAATGGTCGTGGTGATGTCGGCGCTCATCGGAGCCATCGCGTGGAACCTCATCACCTGGTATCGCGGCCTGCCCAGCAGCTCCACGCACGCGCTCATCGGCGGTCTGTGCGGCGCTGGCATCGCGGCGGCTCACGGGTTTGCCGGCGTCAAGTGGGCTGCGCTGGGTAAGCAGGTCGCGAGCCTGGTCGTCTCCCCGCCGCTCGGCTTCCTGGCCGCCGGCATCTTCGCCGTCGCGCTGATCTTCCTGATCTACCGCCTGCACCTCCGGCCCGCGCCGGTCAACCGCACCCTCCGCAGTCTGCAGGTGCTGACCGCCGCCTTCCTTTCCTACTCGCACGGCGCGAACGACGCGCAAAAGACGATGGCCGCCATCACGCTCGCGCTGGTCGCGGGAGGCGCCATCCCCAAATTCCAGGTGCCGCTGTGGGTCGTGGTTCTCTCGGCCGCGGCGATTGGCTTCGGCACGTACGCCGGCGGCTGGCGCATCATCCGCACGCTGGGCTGGAGCATCCTCAAGCTCGAGCCGGTGACCGGGATGTCGGCGCAGCTGATGGGCGCGACCGTGATCCAGGGCGCAACGCTCGTGGGCCTGCCCGTGAGCACGACACACGTCATCACTGGCTCGGTCATGGGAGTCGGGGCGAGCCGCAAGCTCTCCGCCGTGCGCTGGGGCGTCGGCGCGAACATCGTCGCCGCGTGGATCGTGACCATCCCGGCCTCGGCGCTCATCGCCTGGGTCGTGTTTGCGATCTTCAATACGGCGGGGCTCCGCGGTTAAACTCACCCCACCGGATCAATCAAGCCAGACGTTGCGGCTTACGAAGGAGCACTGGTGGCAACAAAGATCCTCGACGTTGCAGATGTGAGCGTGATCAGGGCTGCGGGCGGCGTCGTGCTTCGCAGGTCCCGGTCGGGCGACACGGAGATCGCAGTCATCCATCGCCCGGCGTATGACGACTGGACCTTCCCCAAGGGCAAGGTCGAGCCGGACGAGAGCCCGGAGGACGCCGCGCTGCGCGAGGTGCGCGAGGAGACCGGCCTGCGCTGCGAGCTCGTGCGCCCGCTGGGCTGCACCGCGTACGTGGACCGGCGCGGGCGGGACAAGGTCGCGTGCTACTGGGAGATGGAGGTGCGCGGCGGCAGGTTCAAGCCCGGGATCGAGGTCGACAGGATGCTGTGGCTCAGCATCGACGAGGCCGCGCGGCGTCTGACCTACGGGCGCGACAAGACGCTGCTCCTGCAGCAGGATCTCTAGCCTCCCGTAAGCTTGGCCGCGTGCAGACCGCCACGCGGGACTCGCTGGTCGTCGCCGGAGTCGAGCTCCGCTCGCGGCTGTTCGTCGGCACGGGCAAGTACGCCACCGACGACCTGATGCTCGGCTCGCTCGAGGCGAGCGGTTGCGAGGTCGTCACGGTCACGTTGCGCCGCGTCGAGCTCGACGCGCCGAAGAAGCGCACGATCTTCGACGCGATCGACTGGTCGCGTTATCGCGTCCTCCCCAACACCGCAGGGTGCAAGACCGCAGAGGAGGCGATCCGCATCGCCCGCCTCGCGCGCTCGATGGAGCTTTCGGACTGGATCAAGCTCGAGATCATCCCCGACCCGCGGTACCTCCTGCCCGACCCCGAGGAGACGCTGAAGGCCGCGCGCGTGCTGGTGGACGAAGGCTTCAAGGTGCTGCCGTACATCAACGCCGACCCTGTTCTGGCGAAGAAGCTCGAGCAGATCGGCACCGTGACCGTGATGCCGCTCGGTTCGGCCATCGGCTCCGGCCAGGGCCTGCAGACGCTGGAGCAGATCCGGATCATCGTCGAGCAGGCCGGCGTGCCGGTGGTGGTCGACGCGGGAATCGGCGCACCCTCCGACGCGGCCCTGGCCATGGAGCTCGGCGCCGACGCCGTTCTGGTCAACACCGCGATCGCCAGGGCGAACGATCCGGTGTTGATGGCGGAGGCGATCAGGCTCGGCGTCGAGGGCGGGCGCAAGGCATACCTGGCCGGTCGCATCGAGATGCAGCGCGAGGCCAGGCCGAGCTCGCCGACGGAAGGCGTCTCGCGACAGGGCTCCTAGGGGCCCCCACGAAATCTGGGCAACGCCTCCGATTTCGTGGGGACTTAAAGCGCCCGGTGGCGATGGCCATCGTCGCGGACGCGAAGTCCGGGCTGCGGGCCGCGCCGAGGGCCTCGGTCCTTCAGCTTCGGGCCCCACAGCTCGACGCGCGCCGGCTCGAGCGCGAGGCGACCGACCTGGTCGCGAGCGTGGACCTTCCGGTCCTGGTCAGCTCGCGATGCGACGTCGCCCTCGCGGCCGGCGCGGCGGGGGTCAACCTGCCCGAGCGCGACATCTCCACCCACGACGCCCGCGCGCTGATCGGTCACGGACTCGTCGGCCGTTCGGTCCACTCGGTCGAGGCCGCGCAGCGGGCGCAGGTCGAAGGCGCGGACTTCGTCATCTTCGGGCCGGTCTGGGAGAGCGCCAGCCATCCCGGCGCGCGTCCGGCGGGGCTCGAGGCGCTGCGGCGTATCGCCGGCGCGGTGCGCATCCCCGTGCTCGCGGTCGGAGGTGTGACCGAGGAACGGGTGGGGCAGTGCCTGGCGGCGGGCGCCGCGGGTTACGCGGCGATCAGCATGTTCCGGTGATCACGCTCCAGGTCAACGGCAAGACCGTCGAGTTGGACCGAGCGACCCCCCTCCTCGGCTATCTGCAGAAGCTCGGCCTGGATCCCCGCGCCGTGGCGGTCGAGCTCAACGGACAGATCCTCGAGCGCTCCGCCTACGAGAGGACGACCCTGCACGACGGCGACCGTGTCGAGATCGTGCGCATGGTGGGCGGCGGGCTTTAGCCGACCGCGAGCCGCTCTTTGATCGCCGCCTCGGCCTCGGCGCGCTCGTCCCACGGTTCCGAGCCGCGCGCGGTCCGCATGGAACGCTCGTGGCCTTTGCCGGCGAGCAGCACCGTGTCGCCCGTGCGGGCGAGCTCGATCGCACGCCGGATGGCAGCCCGGCGGTCGATCACGATCTCGTAATCGAGGCCGGGAGATTTGCCGGCGGCGCCGGTCTGCACGTCGCGCGCGATCTCGACCGGGTCTTCGCTCAGCGGGTCGTCGGTGGTGATGATGAAGAAGTCGGAGAACTCCGCCGCCGCGCGGCCCATGCCCGGGCGGTCATGGTCCGACCGCGCCGTGGAGCCGAACACCGCGATCAGGCGGCCGTGCGTGAACGGCCGCAGCTCGGCCAGCGCGCTCGCCAGCGACCCGGCGGCGTGAGCGAAGTCGATGTACACGCGAAAGTCCTGACCGAGGTCGACCGGCTCGAGCCGTCCCCGGACGCCCTCGAAACCGCCGAGACCGCGACCGACGTCCTCGATCGACACGCCCAGCGCGAGGCATATGCCGGCGGCGCAGAGCGCGTTGTAGATGTTGAACTTCGCCGGCACGTGCAGCGTGACCTCGGTCTCGCCCATCGGCGTCCGCATGCGGAAGCGAGAGCCCGCACCCGTGATCGCCAGCTCGAGCGGATGGATGTCTGAGGCGGTGGTGAGGCCGTACGTCCACCGCCGCGCGATCGGCCGGCCGGCCAGGCGCTCGTAGCTGATGTCGTCGCGGTTGAGCACCGCGGTCTTCTCCACGCCTTTGTCCGCCGACCCGCGGGCGAGGTCGATAAGCCGTGACTTCGCCTGCAGGTAGTCCTCCCAGGACGCGTGGTAGTCGAGGTGGTCGTGGCCCACGTTGGTGAACGCGGCCACGTCGAAGTCGCAGGCCCGGACGCGTTCCTGGACGAGCGCGTGCGAGGTGGTCTCGATGACGGCGCACTCGGCGCCGGCCTCGACCATGCGCGCGAGCCACGCCTGGACCTCGGGCGCCTCGGTCGTCGTCTGGCCGGTCGCGTTGTCGACCTCGCGCCCACTGACCTTGAAGGCGACTGTGCTCATGGCGCCGGTGACCACACCGCTCGCCTGCAGCACCTGCTCCGCCATGTGGGTCACCGTCGTCTTGCCGTCGGTGCCGGTGACGCCGGCCACCTTGAGCCGGCGCGACGGCCGGCCGTAGAACTCCGCGGCGAGCTCGGCCAGTCCGATGCGGGTCGATGGGAGCCGAAGAACAGGTACCCCGTGCGGGACCTTCACGTCGCGCTCCACCGCCACCGCGGCCGCGCCCAGCTTGACCGCGTCGTTCAGGTACACGTGGCCGTCGACGTGAAGGCCGACCACGGCCACGAAGAGGTCGCCGGGATGGACGCGCCGCGAGTCGTAGGCGATGCCGGTGATCTCGACGTCGCCGTTGCCGTCGAGCACCGCGCCTCCTCCGCGCGCCAGGTCGTAGAGCTTCATTGCTCGCAGAATAAACGCGTCGTGAGCGTTGAAATCGGCGGCCGTCGTTTCGATTGGGGCAGCCGCACATACGTGATGGGCATCGTCAACGTCACGCCCGACTCGTTCAGCGGTGACGGCCTCGGCGCCGACGTGGACGCCGCCGTCGAGCAAGGCCTGCGCATGGTCCGCGAGGGCGCGGACATGCTCGACGTCGGGGGCGAGTCGACGCGGCCGGGACACGTCCCGGTGTCCGCGGCGGAAGAGGTTGCGCGTACCGAGACCGTCGTCAGGCGGCTGGCGCGGGAGGCGGCGGTGCCGGTCTCCATCGACACGTACAAGGACGAGGTCGCGAAGGCGGCGGTCGATGCAGGGGCCGCCATCCTCAACGATGTCTGGGGTTTGACGCGGTCAGCCGCAATCGCCGACACTGCGGCGGCCCGTGGCTGCGCACTGGTGCTCATGCACAACCAGGACGGGACCGAATATGCCGGCGACCTCATGGCCGAGATCAAGCGCTTCCTGTCCGTCGCGGCCTCACGTGCAGTGGCCGCGGGCGTGCCGAAGGAGAAGGTCATCGTCGACCCGGGCATCGGCTTCGGCAAGACCGCGGACCAGAACTGGGAGGTGATGCGCCGCTTCGAGGAGCTGCGTGAGCTGGACCACCCGATCCTGGTCGGGACCTCGCGCAAGTCGTTCATCGGCAAGCTGCTCGACCTGCCCGTGACCGAGCGGCTGGAGGGCACCGCGGCGACCGTCGTGGCGGCCGTGCTGCGCGGCGCCGACATCGTGCGCGTGCACGACGTTCTGGAAATGACGCGCGCGGTCCGTGTCGCCGACCGCTTACGTTGACCGTCGTCTATCTCGGCCTGGGCTCCAACCTCGGCACGCGCGCACGCAACCTGAGCGCGGCGCGGCGGCGGCTGCGTCATAACGGGGTGCGCATCCTGCGTCAAAGCCGCGTCATCGAGACCGAGCCGTGGGGCGACCTCGAGCAGCCCAGGTTCCTGAACCAGGTCCTCGAGGCGGAGTGGAGCGGGACGCCGCGGCAGCTGCTGCGGGTCGCGAAAGACGTGGAGCGGGAAGGCGGGCGCAGGCCGACGCGTCGTTGGGGGCCGCGCGTCATCGACGTCGACGTGCTGCTTTTCGGCGATCAGCGCGTCAATGAACGTGACCTGGTCATCCCCCACCCGCGCATCGCGGAGCGGCCGTTCGTGCTGGAATCGCTGCGCGACCTGGGGATCAAGCCGGACGGGCGTTGGTGAACCGGTAGCCGATGCCCGGCACCGCCAGGATGTAATAAGGACGCGAGGGCTGGGTCTCGATCTTCCGCCGCAGGTTGCGGATGTGCACGTCGATGACGCGTGTCTCGATGGGGTACTCGTAGCCCCAGATGGAGTTGAGGATCTTCTCCCGGCTCAGCACCTTGCCGGCGTTGCTGGCGAGGAACGTCAGCAGGTCGAACTCCGTGTGGGTGAGCTCGACCTCCTTGCCTGACTTGTAAGTCCGCCGTTCGTTGACGTCGATGACGAGGTCGCGAAATTCCAGCCGGCTCCGCATCGCCTCGGCGTTCTCGAGCCGGGCGCGGCGCAGGTGGGCCGCCATGCGCGCCACGAGCTCGCGCAGGCGCAGCGGCTTCGTCACGTAATCGTCGGCGCCGATCTCCAGGGCCACGACGGCGTCGATCTCGTCCGAGCGCGAGCTCATCATGATCACCGGCACGCCGGGGTCCATCTTGCGCAGCTCGCGGCACACGTCGAAGCCGGCGGCGTCCGGCAGCGTGACCTCGAGCAGCACCACGCTCGGCCGCGAGTGCTCGACCTGGCGAAGCGCTTCCGAGCCTGCGTCGGCCTCGACGACCTGGTAGCCGTCCTGCTCACACGCCTGCTTGATCTCCCGCCGGGTCGAGTTGTCGGGCTCGACGACGAGCACCTTGCGGGCCGCCTCCGCCACAGCCATGACTCCATCCTAACGGAGTTGAAGGATTGTTAGGGAATGTTGCGTTTCAGGCGCCGAATGAACGCCCTTGTCATCCGCTCGGCGCGGAGGACGCTGACGCCCCTGGTAGAGAGCACGAGCTCCCACGCCCCGACGTAGCTCACGACCTCGCCGCCGAACTCCGACTTGAACATGCCCAGGCCTTCCCACGGGTGGCCCGGCAGGGCACGTGGCGGCGGGATCCCCCACAGGTCGAAGTCGGAGCAGCCGGCTTCGGCGGCCGACGAGATCGCCGACCACCACGCCAGGTCGTTGCCCATGAGCTCCCGCCGCGCGCCGGTGCGTCCGGCGAAGAGGCTGTAGGCGCGGCCGCCGAAGCGGGCGACGAGCACCGTCGCGAGCGGTTCGCGCTTTTCCGGCGCGTACGCGGTGTACGTGCGGCACCAAGGGAGGACGTCGAGCAGCATCTGGTAGTAGGCGCGGCTCGGCAGATGGATCGACTCGCGACGCTCCACGGCGGCCGACTGCCGGGCGAGCTCCGCGGCGTCCTTGGCCTCCTCGACGACCACACCGCGTTTGATGCCGGTGCGGATGTTGTAGCGCCGGCCGTGACGGAAGGTCTGCATCAGCTCCTCCGGCGGCAGCAGCTTGATGATCCGCGTGTGCTGCGGCTGGACCGCGGTCGAACGGTTGAACCCTCGCTCCTTCAGGATCTCGCCAAGCTCCCTCGACGCCTCGGGCTCTACGACCAGCCTCGCCACTCGCGCGCGGCGCGCCCAGTCGACGAGCGCGTCGATCGCGTCCGCGGTCGCGGGCACCGGGCCGCGGGGGACGTAGGCCTCGCGCACAGGTCCGGTGCTGCGGAGCTGGATGCTCGCCATGCCGGCGTCAGGGCTGAAGCGGACGCGCTCGGTCTTCCATCCGGACCGCGCCTGGACCTCACCCCACGCCCACGACTGGAGCAGCGGCGCGGGGTGCATCCGCTCCTCGAGGTCGGCGTCCCAGCGCGCGTCGTCAGCCGTCAAGATGGCTCGCTTCGAGGTGACCGATGTCGTTGACGCCGCCGACGACCATTCGCCCATCTCGTTTCTCGATCAGCGAGATGGACGCGTTCTGGATCCGAAAAGGAAAGAGGCCTTGGCTGGGCCTGCCGACGATGCGGTGCAGCGCGACCTGGATGACGCCGCCGTGCGTGACGACGAGCACGTCGCCGTGCGCGTGGCGGCGAAGGATGCCGTCGATCGCCCCCGCGACCCTGGCTTCGAAATCGGCCTCCCTCTCACCACCCGGCACAACGTCCCAGTCCGGCTCCTCTACCCACTTCGCCCAGGCGTCGGGGTAGCGCTGGGCGATGTCGTCCGTGCGCAGGCCTTCCCACTCGGCGAGGAAGATCTCGCGCAAACCGCGGTCGGGCGTGGGCGGGATGCCGACTCTCGCGCCAACGATCTTGGCCGTCTCCAGGGCGCGCTTCAGGTCGCTCGCATAGTGGGCCGCGAAAGACCTGGCGGCCAGGCGTGCGGCGAGCAGCTCCGCCTGCCGGCGGCCTTCGGCCGACAGGGGCGGGTCGAGCTGGCCCTGGATCCGATGCTCGCGGTTCCAGGTCGACTGGCCGTGGCGGACGAGAAAGAGGCGCGTGGGAGCCGGTCGCGCAGGAAGCGGGGCGGCGTCGCCGCCCTCCGGTTCTTGGCGCATGGTCCGATTCTGGGCGACGCCGGTCTCGGGCGGCTCCGGCGGCGCAGGTTTGATCTCGATGCCTATACTAACTTTCTCTTAAAGCTCGATCGGACCCGCCCGATCTCAGGAGAAGAGTCTCTTGCAATCGCACGGCTCGCTAGCCGAAACCTCCCTTCGAACGCTTCTGGAATCCGCTCAGGGTGAGCGGTCCACCGGCACGCTCATCGTCCGCAACGGGAATGGCGAGTCGGCCTCGCTGTACTTCCTGTTCGGGCATCTCTTTCATGCCCAGGCAAATGGGAAGTCCGGGGACGAAGCGGTCGTCAACGCGCTCCACTGGACGCGGGGCGACTTCGAGTTCGACGCGAAGCAGAAGCTGCCGTCCGACGAAACGGTCAAGGCCGGCATCCCCGACCTCGTGCGCGCGGCGGACGCCGCGCCGAAGGCGGCCCCGGCGGAGCACCGGCCTGAGCCGCAGACCGAGCGGCCTGAGCCGCCGGTCGAGCGTCCGGAGCCTCGAAAAGATCATGCTGAAGCGGAGAGAAAGGTGGAAGCACCACAGCCGAGACGCGGCGTGAAGCACCGTCCGCAGCCCAAGCACGGCAGGGAGCCGATCCCGGTTCCGGCCGGGCAGATCCTCTACGACTCGCTGAAGACGTCGTTCGTCGATTTCCCGCGATTGCTCACGACGCTCGAGCGCGAGGGCTACACGGGTTACGTGCGCCTGCTCACCGACGATGCGTCGGGGTTGATCCTGTTTCGCGAGGGTTCGGCCCTCGAGTGCCTGTACGACGGCGCCGTCGACGCGGGCAGCCTCGTTCTCGGCAAGCAGGGACTCCAGAAATTCAACGACGACGTGACCGCGGGGCATGGGGTCCTCGACGTCGTCGGTCTTTCGCCGGAGCTCGTCGACGGCCTGTACGAGCTGACGGTTTCACGGCCGATGTACACGGAGCTCTACGCGGGGTGGGTGGACATGAAGGCGCTGCTCAATTTCTTGAGCGAGCGCAAGCTCAGCGGCAGCGTGATGATCCGCTCCGGCGGTGGAACGGGCGTGATCATCCTGTCCGAAGGTGAGCTCGCCGGGGCGTACACGAGCGAGTCGCGCGACATCTCGGACAAGCCGGACCGTGTGCTGGCACTGTGTGAAGACCCGAGCGCGATGATCGAGGTCAAGGCGGCGGACACCTCGAAGCATCCGCCGCTGGACGTCGACGAGATCGTCGGCGGGCAGCGCTCGCGCGCTCCGCAGCCATCGGCGTTTTCGCCGTCCGTCGTACCTTCGCCCGCGGAGCCGGTCCCATCGACCACCGCCACCGTGCCGACCATGCCGGTGATGCCGCCGATGCCGGCCAACGAGCCGCCGACGGCGCAGATCCCGACCGGCGCCTTCTCGGGTGGGGGCGGTTTCGCGCAGCCGTCGCCGCCGCCGTCCACGCAGGTGGCGCCGACCGCGCCGCCTCGTCCGGCCGGTGGTGCGCCCCAGCTGGACTGGGGGGCGATCGTGGCCGAGCTGCAGGCGATGGCGGAGGACGCGCTGGGCAACCGCGCCCGCAAGGTGAAAGACATCCTCGGCGCGGCGGATCCGTCACTGGCCGGGATCGAGGCCGCCATCGACCAGATCCCGAGCATCTCGCTGCTGTTCGTCGACTCCTCACGTCTCGAGCAGCTGGCGCAGGAAATGAGGGCGCGGCTCAAGTCCCACCTTTAGTAGGGCGCGTTGACCCTTAACAGGGTGGGTTCGCGTTTGGCGTCTTCGGTCGTAACCTCGCGCCAGGTGCGCGGGCTCGGGGGTGGGGGCCGGCGCCAAGCCGAGCCGGCCCACAAGCCGAGCGGGAGGAGGGTGGGCCCGCGAAAGCTGCGGCTCTTTTTGGCCGGCGCGCTCGGGCTCGCCATGTTGCTGCCCCTCACGGCCTGCGGCGGCGATCCTCCCCAGATCGTCGACTACGCCCCCCAGCGCAACAGCGTGGACGTATCCACCGCGGGCCCCATCCGCATCACCTTCGACCACGACGTCGACAAGGCCTCCGTCGAAAGCCGCCTGCACCTGAACCCTTCGACAGCCGGCGTCGTGCACTGGATCAACGGCCACGAGCTCGAGCTCGACCATGCGACGCTGCGCACCAGCACGACCTACGAGGTCGTCCTCGAGGCGGGCTATCGCGACCCGGCCGGCAACACGTACAACCTCCGCCACCACTGGTCCTTCACCACCGAGGGCTCTCCGGTCGTCACCGGCTCCACGCCGGGCGCCGGTGATTCAGGCGTCGACCCGTCCTCTTACCTCTCGCTCGATTTCACACGCACCATGGACGCCTCGAGCCTGAAGAGCGCGATTGCACTGAGTCCGACGATTCCGATCGACATCCGGCTCGACCCCACCGACGGCCGCCGCGCGATCATCGCGCCGCAGCAGCTGCTCAGTCCGAACACGGACTACCAACTGGTGATCAACACCGCCGCGATCGACATCGACGGCAACCAGCTCGGACGGGTGGAGGTCGTGCGGTTCACCACCGGCCCGCTGCGGCAGCTGCACAGCTGGATCGCGTTTGCGACCGACGGCATGGATGGCTCGGCCCGCGGGCTGTGGATGGTGAACGACCGAGGCTTCCCACGCCAGCTATTCGATGCCGGCGCCGTCCGCTCGTTCAGCTGGTCGCCCTCCGGCGACACGCTGATCATCGAAGGCCAGGACGAGAGCTGGTGGAGCTACGCGCCGGGCGGCGGCACCGCGACCCTCGGCTTCAAGGCGCCCTGGGCGGCCGCGCTCGCCCCCGGCATGGGCTTCGTCTACATCAGCGACGGGGGCGCGCTGCACCGGCAGACGGCTGACGGCGCAGACGAGGTCATCGAGACCGATGTCGCCGAGGCGTCGGTCGGACCCACCGGCCTCCGCATCGCTTACACGCACGCGGCCTCGCGTACGAACGAGATCTGGGGCTACGACGTCGGCCTGCGCGCGAAGTACCTGCTCGCCACCGACACCGGACCCGTCGGTGCGGTCGCCTGGGCGCCTTCGGGCAATCGCATCGCCTACCTGCGTCGCGACGCCACGGCATCGAGCCTCCGCATGCGGAGCCTCGGCGCTGCGGCGAGCTCGACCACGCTCACCAGCGGCGACCTCGGTGCGCCGGCATGGCTGCCCGACTCGACGCACATCGTGTTCTCCGCGGTTGTGACGTCGCCCGGCGGCGGGCTGCACAAGGCTTTCGTGATCAACGTCGTTTCGCCACCGGCGGCGCTCACGCTCGCGTCAGGACTCCCCTCGGACCCCGGGATCGAGGTCACGTCGCCGGTGCCGTCGCCCGACGGACATCAGATCGCGTTTTTGAGCGGCGACCAGGTCTGGCTGATGAACGCCGACGGAACCAGGCCCACGCCGCTCACGAAGCAGGACGCGACGAGCTTTCCCTACTCCTGCCGCGCGCTCGCGTGGACGCGGAGCTGATTCCGCTCGGCCACGCCCTCGAAAAGCTCCTGCAGGGTGTCCGCCGTCCGCGTCCACGAGAAGCGCTGCGCCAAAAGACGGCCGCGCCGGCCCATCTGCTGCGCCAGCTCGGGGTCGTCGAGCAGCCGTCCGATGCGCTCGGCGTACATCGCGGGATCGTGCGCCTCGATCAGGTAACCGCTGACGTCGTCGCGGACCACTGACCGCAGCCCAGCGACGTCGGAGCCCACGACCGGCCGGCCGCATGCCTGCGCCTCGAGCGCGACGAGGCCAAACGATTCGCTGTACGAAGGCATGACACAGACGTCAGCCGCGGAATAGAAATAGGGCAGCTCGTGGTGCGCGACGGAGCCGAGGAAGTCGACGCGGTCGCGCACTCCGACGCGGCTCGCGAAGTGCATCAACCGCTCCTTCTCGCTCTCGTCGCCGTCGAAGCTGTCTTCGCCGACGATGAGCAGCCGGACGTCATCGTGCTGCCGGTCGCGGAGGAGGGCCAGCGCGCGGATCGCGATGTCGACGCCCTTCAACCTCTCCAGCCGGCCGACGAACAGCACCAGGCGGCCCGCTCCGTAACCGATCTTCTGCCGCGCATCTTCGCGGTCGGTCGGTTGGTACATGGAGAGGTCGACCCCCGGCGGGACGACCGCCACCCGCGCCGGGTCTGCGCCGTAAGCGCGCACGAGCTCGCCACCCTCGTCGACGGTCGATGCGATCAACAGGTCCGCCTCGTGCGCGATCCGACCCTCCGCCTGTATGCGCAGCCCCGGTTCGGGCTTGGCTCCCGCGGCCAGCGTCCGGTTCTTCACCACGCCGAGGGTGTGCGCCACGTGCGCCCAGCCGGCGTTCAGCTGCGGCCGCAGCAGGCACGCCACCTCGCCCGAAAGCCAGTAGTGGGAAAAGAGGAAGTCGTACGAGGCGCCCTCGAACGCTGCGAAGTCGAGGACCTGGCGGGCGAAGTCCGGAACGTGGTCCTGGAGGGCGTACTTGCCGGCGTCGCGGCCGGCGGGCAGATAGATCACGCACGAGTTCTCGGCCAGGTACTCGATCGCCGGGTCGTTCGGTCCACGCCTGGTGAAGACGTCGGTCGCGATTCCCCGCTCGCTGAAGGCGGCGCACACCTCGCGCACGTAGACGTTCATGCCTCCGTTCGCGCTCTGGCCCAGGGAGGCGGTCGGCGACGTGTGCATGGAGACGACCGCGATCCGGCGTGGAGCGCGGCCGGGAAAGGGTCGGGCGGGCTCAGCCACGGTACGCCGATCTCGCGTCAAGCCAGCGCCGTGAGACGCAGCAGAAGCCGGAACGAGAGACCGGCGAACAGGACGCCATGACCGTTTAAACCTACGAGCTTTGGCGCTATTCCCGCACGGGCCTGGTGGAGGGTGCCGGGAAAAGGAAAAGGCGCCTGGATATGATTTGGGCTGGATGCCGCCGATCAAGCTGAGGCTTTCTCGGGGACTGCTGCTGGCGCCCGCTGCCGCGGCCTTTTTCGCCCTGACGGCCATCGCCACCGCCGCCGCCGAATCGCCGTCACCGTCGCCGAGCGGAACGGAGGCGGCGAGCGGCGCCACCACCCAGATCGGAGATCCCAACAAGGGCGCGACCCTCTATGCGCAGGACTGCACCGTCTGCCATGGTGCCGGCCTCGAGGGCGGCATCGGCGCCGTGCTCAACCCGATCGAAAAGCTGCCGGGCGTGAGCAATCCCCTCGACCCCGCCTACCTGATCGCGACCATCACCAACGGCCGGACCGACGGCGGGCGCGTGATGCCGGCGAAGGGCTCACATCCGGAGCTCACCGACCAGGACGTCAAGGACCTGGCGGCCTTCATCATCGAGCAGAACCGTCAAGGCGCCGGCAACGCGCCGTTGGCGGCGGGTGAGCTGGCGAAGCGGACCATTCTGTGGGTCAGCCTCGCCATCATCGCCATGGGCTTCATCACCTATCTGCTGTCCGCCTACAACATGCGGTGGATCGCACGCCGAGCTGCAGCACGACGTAAGTAGTCCGGCGTCTGTTTATCCGACGCC
>DASSLL010000061.1:0-34683 GCA_035689485.1 Candidatus Dormiibacterota bacterium
AAGCGGACCATTCTGTGGGTCAGCCTCGCCATCATCGCCATGGGCTTCATCACCTATCTGCTGTCCGCCTACAACATGCGGTGGATCGCACGCCGAGCTGCAGCACGACGTAAGTAGTCCGGCGTCTGTTTATCCGACGCCGGCGGGCGGCGCGCCGAGGGTCCTGATCCTCTTCAGTGACACGGGTGGCGGCCACCGCGCCGCGGCCCGCGCCCTGACCGCGGCCCTGAAGCTGCTCGACCCGTCGTGCGAGGTCACCGTGGCCGACCCCCTGATCGGCCAGGGGCCGGCGGTCGTGCGCAACCTCGCCGCCCTTTACTCGCCCATGATCCGGCGCTCCCGCCGCGCGTGGGGCGCGCTCTACCACACGAGCAACACGCAGCCTACGTTCGCCGCGATCCGCGCCGTCTTCGGTCCGGCTGTGCGCCGCGTGCTGCGGCAGCTGCTCAAAGACAATGACCCGGACGTGGTGCTGTCGGTCCACCCGCTGCTCAACCACGTGGCGCACCAGGCCATCCGCAAGAGCGGCCGGCCCCGCGCGCTGATGACGGTCATCACCGACCTGGTCGACTTCCACCGCGGCTGGACGTTCAGCCAGGCCGACCTCGTCATCGCGCCGACCGAACGGGCGCGCAAGGTCGCGCTGCGGCGGCGCGTGCCGTCCGACCGGGTCAAGCTGCTCGGCCTGCCGGTCGACCTGCGCTTCCGGCCGCCGGCCCCGGGCGAGAAGCAGGCGCTGCGCCGGCGCTTCGGCCTCGACGAGCACCGCTTCACGGTGCTGGTGATCGGCGGCGCGGCGGGCGTCGGCTCACTTGCGGCGCAGGTCCGGGAGCTGGCGCATGAGCCCCATCCCTGGCAGCTCGTCGTCGTCGCCGGCCGCAACGAGAAGCTTCGCCGCCGCCTGCTCGAGTTCGACCTGGCGACGCCCGCGCTCGTCCTGGGCTTCGTCGACTACATGCCGGAGCTGATGCGCGCCTGCGACCTCGTGGTCACGAAGGCGGGGCCCGGCGCCATCGCCGAGGCGCTCGCCACCGGCCTGCCGCTCGTCATCACCGGCTTCCTTCCGGGCCAGGAGACTTCGAACGTCGACTTCGTCGTCGATTCCCGGATCGGCGCCTTCGCGCCGAAGGTGGAAGACCTCCTCGACGAGGTGCGCGTAATGGCCGAAGGCGGACCTACGTGGCGCGAGATGTCGCGCAAGGCGGAGGAGATGGCCTACCCCTACGCGTCGTCGGACATCGCCCGGGAGTGCCTCCTGCTCGCCGCGCGCTACAGGGCGTCCTCGCAGGCAAGCCGGTAGGGGCACAGCCGGCAGCGTCTCCGTTCCGGGCGCGATTCGAACCGGCCGGCCTTGATGCCGGCGGCGACGCCTGCGCCCTCCGTCTCCGCGTCGCGGACGAGGGCCTCGACCTTCTCCACCTGCACCGACTCCTGCGACGCCAGGTAGACCACCTCCAGCTCGAGCGGCTCGAGCTTCAGCGCTTCGCTCGCGCCCAGCGCGTATAGGGCGACCTGCAGGTCCCGCCGCCGGCGCGCGACCGGCCGGCCGCTCTTGTAGTCGATGATGCGCCAGCCGTCGCCGGAACGGTCGATCCGGTCGATGACGCCGCGCAGCTTCCAGCCGTCGACCGCGACGTCGAACGGCTGCTCCACGTAAGCCGGGGCGACGTCGAAGCCGCCGCGCCGCCGGTATGCCTCCAGCTCCGCGGCGCCTATGCGCTTGAACGCCGGCGCGCGCAGCGGGTCCGGAAAGGTCGCCGTCCGCCACACCGCCTCGTGCATGGCCCGCAGGCGCCCGGCGGTGACCGCTTTGCCGCCTCGCCGCAGCTCACCGGCTCGGCGGAGCACCTCGTGCAGGATCTCGCCGTGGGCGGCCTCGGCGCTCTGCACCACCGGCAGATGCTCGACGTGCCGGTACCAGTACTGCCGCGGGCAGTCGATGTAGGCGGTCATCGCGCTGAACGAGAGCTGGACGACTCCTTCCCGCGGCACGGCGCGCGATTGCTCACGCGGTGCCTGGGGCACCGCCGGCTTCGCTACCGTGCGCACCACGCGCGGTCCCGCGCCGCGCACCTCGTCGAGAAAGCGCGACGCGCGCCATCGCCGTCCGCCCTCGTAGTGATTCGCCCACGAGAGGTAGAGGCGCTTGCGGGCGCGGGTCATGGCGACGTAGAGCAGCCGGCGCTCCTCGGCGATGACGTCTTCGCGGCCGCGCACGAGAGGTTCGAGCACGGCCGGCGGCAGCTCGAAGCGTGGCGACCGGCCGTACTGGGGCAGGCGCCCCTCGACCAGCGACGGCACGAACACCGCGTCGAATTCGAGCCCCTTGGACTGATGGATCGTCATCACCTGCACGGCGTCGGGCGAATCCACGGGCGCCGGCTCTTCGTCTTCGCCGGAGAGAAGCACGAGCTCGAGGTAGCGCATGAACGCTTCCAGCGAGTGGTCGGGTGAGCCTTCGCAGAACTCCGCGACCTTGTCCGCGAACCGGCCGGCGTTGGCCGCGGCCGAGGGGTTCGCCACCAGGTAGCCGGACTGCTCCATCAGCTCGAAGAAAAGGTCGCGCACGTCGACGGTGTGACGCGCGCCCGCCAGCCGTTCGAGCACCGTCCTCGACCGCGCGGCGGCGGGCCGCGCCAGCGCCACCAGATCCGTCGGGTCGCGGAGCACGCGAAGCATCGCGATGACGTCGCGGATCTCAGGCCGGTCGTGGAAACCGTGGCTCCCGATCACCGCGTGCGGCACGCCGCGCCGGGACAGGGCGGTGGCGATGGGCAGCGCGATCGCGTTCGTCCGGCACAGAACCGCGATGGACGACGGAGGCGTGCCGGCGTCCATGAGCCGCCAAGCTTCATCGGCGATGGCCGCGGCTTCGGACGTCACGTCGGGCGACTCCCACAGCTCGACCGCCTCCCCCGCCTGCTCCGAACGCAGCACCTTGGGCAGCCGGTCGGCGTTGTGCTCGATGAGCGCGCGCGCGGCGGCCACGATGCGACGCGAACTTCGGCGATTGCGTCCCAGCGTCATCGTCGACGCGCGCGGAAAGCCGGCCAGAAAACGCTCCAGGCTTGCCCTCGAAGCGCCGCGGAAACGGTAGATCGACTGGTCGTCGTCGCCGACGATGAATGGATCACCGTCACCCGCAAGCAGCTCGACCAGCCGTTCCTGCGCGAGGTTGAGGTCCTGATACTCGTCGACGAGCACGTGCGTGTAGCGCGCGCGATAGCGGTCGAGGACCACGGGGTTCTTCTCGAGCATGCGCACCGCGAGCACGAGCAGGTCGTCGAAGTCGAGCAGCCTGCGCCGGTGACACTCGCGCTCGTAGGCGCGGAAGAGCCTCACGCACGCGCGCATCAGCTCGGCGCGCTCTGTGTCGTCGGTCGCAGCCGCCCAGGCGGCGAGGCGCTCGACGGGGACGAGCTCCTGCTTCATCCGCTCGAGCATCTGGAGCAGCGGCGAGACGAGGTCGTCGGGGCGCTCGTCACCGGTCAGCGCCAGGTCACCCAGGCGCCACATCAGCTGGCGCGCGAGGATCCAGCGGTCGGCGCCCGTGACGATCCGGAAGCCTGCGGGCGCGCCGGCGGCGCGGCCGTCCTCGCGCAGCCAGCCGAGGGCGAGCGAGTGAAACGTGCCGACGGCAGGCGCCGGTCCGCCGATCGCCGTCTCGATGCGCTCGCGCATCTCCCCGGCCGCGCGCTCGGTGAAGGTCATGACCAGGATCGACCCCGGCGCGTTGCCGGCGGCGACGAGCGACCGGTAACGGCCAGCGATGACCGCCGTCTTGCCCGTGCCGGCGCCGGCGACCACGCGCACGGGGCCGGAAGGCAGCCTCACGACGGCGTCGCGCGCCCTATGCGCACGCGCAGCGTGCGCACCTTGCGTCCCAGCTCGGGCCTGTTCAGGCGGAGGATTATCGACTCGGCGTCGAGGCGCAGCTGATGCGCGAGCGCCGGACTGGACGTCGTCACCAGCAGAATGCCCGCCCGCAGCTCGACCTCGTCGCACAGCCGGGCCACGTCCGGACCGAGCAAATCTCGAAAAGCCGACGCCACCTGGCCCGCCAGCAGGCGCTGTCCGCCCGGCTGCTTGCGGACGATTCGCGGCAGGATATTGCCCAGCTTATCCACAGGCCTGGATCCTCCCCGCGTCGACGGTCCAGACCATCGCCCGCGCGATCAGCTCGGGCGGAAACGGGCCCGCTTCGACGGACGTGATCACGACCTGGCCGCCGGCCGCCACCTCGTTCAGCAAGGCGGCCCGCCGCTCCCCGTCGAGCTCGGAAAGGACGTCGTCGAGCAGGAGGACCGGCCGCTCGCCCGTTCGCCCCTCGATCAAGGCCGCCTCCGCCAGCTTCAGGCTCACCACGGCGGTCCGCTGCTGTCCCTGCGAAGCGAAGGAGCGGGCGTCCTGGCCGTCGAGGAGGACGAGCACGTCGTCGCGGTGCGGACCGACGCTCGTGGTCCCGCGCCGGAGGTCTTCGGCCAGGGAGTTATGCACAGCCTGGGCGAGGTTTTCCGGAGGCCCCAGATAGCGGACCTCGAGGGCTTCCCCGGCCGCAATCTGACGATGGGAGCGCGCGGCCACCGGTTGCAGCTCGGCCACGGCTTTGGCGCGGGCGCCAACGATCTGGGTGGCCACCGTCACGAGCTCCTCGTTCCAGGCCTCGAGGGTCTCCTCGCCTCCCTCGCCCGCGGCCATCCTTTTGAGGAGGCTGTTGCGCTGCTCGAGGACACGGCGGAGGCCGGCGAGGGCCCGCGCGTAGCCGGGCTCGACCTGGACGAGCATCTGGTTGAGGAATCGCCGGCGCAGCTCCGGACCGGACTTCACCAGCCCGAGGTCGTCCGGCCAGAAGAGCGTGACCCGGAAGTTGCCTGGCAGGTCGAAAGCCCGGCGGCGGGCGCCGTCCACCTCGATGACCCGCCTGGTGCGTTCGCCCTCGACGGACAGCGTGATCGCGAGCTCGCGGATCAGCGGCCCGCTCTCGACCTCGGCCTCGATGCGCGACGCCGGCGCCACGGGACCGACCAGCTCCGATTCCTTTCGCGCGCGGGGCGAGGACGAAAGGGCCAGCATCGCCACCGCCTCGAGGAGGTTCGTCTTGCCCTGACCGTTGGCGCCGATGAACACGTTGACGTTGGGACCCGGCGAGAGGTCCAGCTCGGCGTAGTTCCGGTGGTTGCTTAAACGCAGGCGTCGCAGGCGCAAGCAGGCTGCGCCTTACGACATGGCGACTCGCACGGGCATGATCACGTACAGGTAGTGCTCCTTGCCCGGCGGCCGCATCAGTCCCGGGCTCAGGGGACCGTCGAAAAGCAGCTCGACTTTGTCCTCTCCGATGACTCCGAGGGCGTCCAGCACGTAGCGGGCATTGAAGGCGATCTGGATGTCGGATCCGTCCACCTCGGCGTTCATCTCGGCCTTGCTGTCGCCGACCTCGTTGGTCGTGGCCGACAGGGTCAGCGCTCCGGACTGTGCCTTGACCCGGATCACGTTGGCGCTGTCGCGGGCGAACAGCGAGACGGCGCGGACGGTCTGCGTGAGCTCACCCGTGCCGACGGTGACCTTGGTTGAGCTCTTGCTGGGGATAACCTGTGCGTAGTTTGGATACTTGCCGTCGATCAGCCTCGACGTGAGCTCGGACGTGCCGGCGCGGAAGAACACCTGATTGCGCGCCTTGGAGATGATTACCTCTACCTTCCCGCCTTCGCCTTTCAGCACCCTCGAAAGCTCGGCCAGCGCGCGGGCCGGCACGATGAGGCTCGCGTCAATTCCACCTGCCCCGGCGGGGTCGCTCGCGCCGGCGGCCGCCAGCTTGCGCACCGCCAGCCTGTGACCGTCGGTCGCCGCCAGCGTCAGGCTCTGCCCCTGCACCTGGACCAGCACCCCCGTCAGCACCGGCCGTGCCTCGTCCGTCGAGGCGGCCATCTGCGTCTGCTCCACCGCGCGGACCAGCTCGTCGAGCGCGACCTCCATGTGGTCGCCCTCGTCCGGCCGCGGTCCCGGCGGAAACTCCTCCGCCTCGATGCACTTGATGTGCGTGTCGAACCGAGCGCACCGCAGCCCGAGTGACTGCGTCGCCCCGTCGAGCGTCATCTCGAGGTCGTCGTCGGGCAGCGTCCCCACGAAATCGGTGAGGAGCCGCGCCGGTGCCGTCGTCGAGCCCTCGACCGCGACCTCCGCGGGAACCACCTTGCGAATGCCGATCTCCAGGTTCGTCGCGGTCAAGGCCAGGCCGTCCGACGTCGTCTCGATGAGGATGTTGTTTAGGATGGGCAGCGTGGTCCGGCTTGAGATGGCCCGCGACACCACCTGAAGCGCCTGACCCAGGACAGCGGGCCTGCACGTGACCTTCATTTGCGCAGTGAGAACTTTGGCATTCACGAAAGTTGTCCCCCGTTGAAAGAGATGGTCTTAATTGAAGTCATCCGTAACCGATAACAGTAAGCGCTGTGCGGACTGTGGATGTCCAGATCGTTTACCGATCGAAATCGCGCGTGGATAAGCTCTGGGCAATCGAAGTAAGGGCCGCCAGTCGCTGTTGATTCGGTGGGTAGGAAAAGGCCACCCGCGGTCCATCCCACCCGTTTCCCAAGCCTGTTCTCAAAACGTGTGGATGTCGGCGTCACTGCGCGTAGAGCTTTTCGCGGATGGCCTGTACCTCGTAGCGAAGACGCTCGTCTTCTTTGAGCTCGTTGGCGATCTTCTCGATCGAGTGCAGCGCGGTGGTGTGGTCCCGTCCGCCGAAAGCCTTGCCGATGGCGGGCAGCGATGAGGGCGTCTCCTCGCGCACCAGGAACATCGCGACCTGACGCGGAAAGACGATGTGCTTGTCGCGCCGCTTGCCCTTCATGTCGTCGAGCGTGACGTTGTAGTAATCGGCGACGAGGGTCTGGATGCGATCGACGTTGATGGGCTTGCGTGTGCCGGCGGGGATGATGTCCGACAAGAGGCGCGCGGCCTCCTCCTGGTCGACCTGCCTCTGATGCACCGCGGCGAAGGCCTGCACGCGTGTCAGCGCGCCCTCGAGCTCGCGGATGTTGCGCTGGACCTTGTGGGCGATGAAGCTCAACACCTCTTCGGGGATGAGGCTCGAGTTGTCGCCGAGCTTGGAGTGGAGGATGGCGAGCCGCGTCTCGAAGTCCGGCGGTTGGATGTCGGCGATGAGGCCCCACTCGAACCGCGAGCGCAGGCGGTCCTCCAGCGTCGGGATCTCTTTTGGTGGACGGTCGGACGAGATGACGATCTGCTTATTGATCTCGTGGAGCGCATTGAAGGTGTGGAAGAACTCTTCTTTGGTGCGGTCCTTGCCGGCGAGGAACTGCACGTCGTCGATGAGGAGGACGTCGACGGTGCGGTACTTGTGGCGAAACTCGCCCATGCGAGCGGTGGCGATGGAGCTGATGACCTCGTTGGTGAACTGCTCCGACGTGAGGTAGACGACGCGCTTGCGCGGGAAGCGGTCGTGCACCTCGTGCCCGATGGCGTGCATGAGGTGGGTCTTGCCCAGGCCCACGCCGCCATAGAGGAAGAGCGGGTTGTAGCTGTCCCCAGGCGCCTCTGCCACTGCCTTGGCCGCGGCATGAGCGAACTGCGAGTTGTGGCCGACGACGAACGAGGAGAAGCGAAATCGCGCGTTGAGCTCTGACGGCGCGACGACGCCTGCCTCGGCCGCGGCCTCGACGCCGTTCTCGTGTCCGTTCTCCGGGCCATGGCCGTCGTCGTCGCCGTCGAAGAGCAGGTGCGCAGGCCGGTGCCCGGAAGGAGCAATCACAAAATCGATGTCGACCTCGGACCCGGTGACCGCCTGCAGGGTCTCCTGGATGAGTCCGGAGAACCGATCTTCGAGCCAGTCCTTGGCCAGCTTGCTCGGCACCCCGATGCGAAACGTCCCACCGTCGGCGGAGACCACCGACGTGTTCTTGAGCCACATGTCGTACGTCCGCTTGGCAAGCTGAAAACGCAGCTCCTCCTGGACCTGCGACCAGATCTGGTCCTGGTTCAATCCACCTCCTCCTTCTCTATGCCCCCCAAGGCGCTGTGGACGAGCGCTCCTCGGCCTGTGGAGCCGGGCCGCGACCGCTCTGCAAAACCTGTGGACAACCTGGGGGCTGCTGGACCGGTTTCGTCCCCCGCCTTCCCGGTCACGCGCCATCCCTCAGGTCGACCTTTGGGTGGCCGCGGATACAACCGAAGCTCCTCGAGCACGAGCTTCCGCCTCCTTGGTCCCTTGTGGAAAAGAGCGGAGTGGATTTCCACAGGCTGGCGCCGCCGACCCGTCCGAAATCCCCCATCCGGTCTTCGCCGAAATATGGAAGCGGAGGTATACGACTAAGTGTTGCTTACTTGTAGGAATTGTTTACAGCAGAGGCGCCAATTCGTACTGCAGCGCTGGATCGTCGCGTGGTGGGGTTGCTTCCGGCCGGGGACTATAACACCGGCCTGTGGATACCGCAAGGCATCTCGCGCATGTGAAGAAGTGATACGGCGGGTATCAAGAGGCGCGTCTTTTGCCTCCGCTATATTGGCCCGATCAAAAGGACCTATCAACCCAAGAAGAGGTATCGCCGCCGCGTCCACGGCTTTCTCCGCCGCATGAGCACGCGCGGTGGGCAGCGCGTGCTGCGCAGCCGCCGTCGCAAAGGCCGAGAGCGACTGGCGTAGCGGGGAGGTGAAGCGCCGCGTCCGGCTTCGCCGGCGGGCCGACTTCCAGGCGACGATCGGTGGCAAGCGATTCCACAGCGGCCGCGCACTGGTCGGCTTCGCCGTGCCGGGAGCGGCGGCGCACACCCGCGTCGGCGTCACGGTCAGCCGGCAGATCAAGGGCTCTGTGGAGCGAAGCCGTGCCCGCCGGCGGCTGCGCGAGCTGGCCCGCGTGAGCTTGCTCGGACCCGATTCGCCCGTGCTGCGCGCGGGAATACCATATGACGTGATCCTGATCGCCCGCCCATCGGCGCTGGAGCTGTCCTTCGCCGACCTGAAGGCCGAGGCTTCGCTGGCTGCGCTCAGGCTTGCAGAGATGAGACCGACCACGAAGCCGCAAACGACACCATGACCAGGGTCTTCCTCTGGTTGATCCGCGGTTACCAGCTGACTTTCTCCAAGATCCTTCCGCCGAGCTGTCGCTACTACCCGTCTTGCTCCCACTACACGTACGAGGCGATCGAACGGTATGGGTGGCTGAAAGGCGGCTGGATGGGCGCGGCGCGAATCGCGCGCTGCCATCCGTTCGCGGCCGGCGGCTACGACCCGGTGCCCTGACAGGAGTTAGACGGCCATCCTCTTCTTGAACGGACCGTTCGACGTGTTTTTGCCGGTCGTGCGGCTGTGGGAGTTCGTCATCAAAGACCCGCTGGCGAACCTGCTCCTGTTCCTCTACACGCACCTGGTCACCGTCCCCGTCATCGCCACCATCGGCGCGTATGGCGTCGCCATCATCCTGCTCACCATCCTCGTCCGCCTCTTGCTCGCCCCCCTCCAGCAGTTCCAGCTGGTGACCCAGCGCAAGACGATGGTCGAGCAGCGAAAGCTCGCGCCGCAGGTCGCCGAGCTGCGCAAGAAGTTCAAGAAGGAGCCCCAGCGCCTGAACACCGAGATGATGAAGCTCTACCAGGAGCACGGGGTCAACCCGTTCGGAGGCTTCATCGGCTGCCTGCCGCTCCTCGTCCAGATCCCGGTGCTGACCGCGCTCTACTGGGTTTTCACCGGTTTCGCGCGCTCCCACACGGACGTGATCACGCACTTCCTTTTCGTGCCCAACCTGAACGAGAACCCGCTGCACCACGTCCTGGCCCTTCTGTTCGGCCTGCCTATCCCGCAGCCGGTTTACCTGATCTTTCCCCTGCTGGCGGCCCTGACCACTCTGGTCCAGTCGAAGATGCTGCAGATGCCGCCGCCGCCCAACCCGACCGAGCAGGAGGCCCAGGCGGCGCAGATGCAGCGGACGATGATCTGGCTTTCGCCGCTGATGATCGGCTGGTTCTCGCTGAACGTCCCCGCCGGCCTGGGCCTGTACTGGTTCGTCGGGAACTGCGTCAGTATCATTCAGCAGAGCTTCGTGGTCGGGTGGGGGAATCTTCTGCCTTCCCGTTTTCGGACCGTCGCGGGTGGGGCTCCGACGCCGCCGCCTTCGAGCAAGGGGCGCGGCGGCCCGCCGCCGAAGAACGGGCCGGCGCCCAAAAAGCCCAAAAGAGATAGGAGTTGATCCGCAGTGAGATCCGCTGAAGGCCGCGGCCGCACCCTCGACGAGGCGGTAGACGCCGCGCTCATCGAGCTCAACGAAAGCCGGCGCAACGTCGACGTGAAGATCATCAGCGAGACCGCGGAGGAGACCATCGTCGAAGTCGTCGTCGTCGACCAGTCCGCGGCCGTGACCGGGACGCTTCCTTCCGCGCCGCCGAACGGAAAGGCGGAGACCGCACGCAGCCTGGTCGAGGGCCTGCTCAAGCACATGGGCGTGCGCGCCCAGGTGACGGTGCGCGCGGGCGCCGACCCGATCACCCTCGACATCAGCGGCCGCGACCTGGGCGCGCTCATCGGCTGGCGTGGCGAGACGCTGCGCGCGCTGCAGGCGGTGACCAACGTCATGGTCGGCCGGCACCTCGCCGAGGGCGAGCGCATCATCGTCGACGTCGAGCGCTACCGCCAGCGCCGTGAGCACACCGTGCGCGAGATCGCGATGCGTGCCGCGCGCCAGGTGAAGATGACCGGCGACGCGATCACGCTCGACGCGATGCAGCCGTTCGAACGTCGTGCCATCCACCTGGCCCTCGAAGGCGACCCCGACGTGACGAGCTCGAGCATCGGCGAAGAGCCGGACCGGCGCGTCGTCGTCGGGCCGCGCAAGCCGGCCGCCGAGTAACGAGGACCAACGGCGGCGAGATGCCCGGCCGGGATCCGCATGGCGCGGCCGAGCGGATCAGGAAGGCCATCGCTCTCGTCAACTCGGTCGCAGACGAGGCCGGCGACGAGGAGATCACGCCGACCGAGATCGCGGAGGCGATCCGCGACTGCCTCGAGCTGAGCGAGATCGACTCGGTGCCGAAAGTCCGCTCCTACCTTGGCGATGCGCTGGACGCCGTCTCCGACGGTATGCCCGCCGATTACGTGGCCATGACGCTGTACGCGGCGCTCGGCGCGCTGCGTGAGGGGGCGCCCCGCTAAGACCGAGCCACCTCCACCGGCCGTTCCTATACTGACCGTCCCATGCCCGCCCCCCACCGAGTCCACCCGCTGCGCGGAGGCGCACGCCTCGTCGTCGAGACGATGCCTGAAAGGCACTCCGCGAGCGTCGTGTTCATGTTCGGCGGCGGCTCGCGGCAGGAGGAGGGGCGGCTGGCAGGGGTTTCGCATTTCATCGAGCACCTCTTCTTCAAAGGCACGAAGTCGCGCCCATCGTCCAAAGAGATCGCCGACGCGATCGAGGGCGTCGGCGGCTTCATCAACGCGTCCACCGACAAGGAGCTGACCGCTTACTGGGCGCGCGTGCCGTCCGAGCACCTCGCTCTTGGCTTTGACGTGCTGTTCGACATCGTCACCAACTCCCGGCTCGATCCCGCGGACGTGGAGCGCGAGCGGATGGTGATCCTCGAGGAGCTGCGCATGTACCAGGACCAGCCACAGGACCTGGTGCAGAACATGTTCGAGGAGCTCATCTGGCCGGACCATCCTCTGGGCCGCGACATCGCCGGCACGGAGGAGTCGGTCTCGCACCTCACGCGCGAGGACATCCTCGAGTACGCCGATGCGCACTACCGGCTGCCGCACCTGGTGATCGGCGCGGCCGGTTCACTGGACGAGGCGACCACAGAGTCGCTCGTCGAAGCTGGGCTGTCACTCCGCGCCGACCTCGACGGTGCCACGCCCGACGTCACGCCGCCGCCGCTGGGCGGCCCGCGCGCGCTGGTCCGGCGTCGCGATACCGAGCAGGCGCACATCTGCCTGGGCACCCGAGCGGTCAGCTACCTGCACCCCGACCGCCACGCGCTCGACATCCTGAACACGGTGCTCGGTGAGGGCATGAGCTCGCGCCTCTTCCTCAATATCCGCGAGCGGCTCGCCCTGGCCTACGACGTCCACAGCTTCACCCAGAAGCACCGCGACACCGGCTACGTCGGCGTCTACATCGGCGTCGAGCCGAAGAAGGCGGTGGACGCGGTCAACGCCGTGATGGCCGAGCTCGCGGCGTTGAGCGCCGACGACGTCAGCGACGAAGAGCTGGCCCGCGCGAAGGAATTCACGAAGGGCCGCCTGAGGCTCGAGCTGGAGACGACCAACGGCGTCGCATTCTGGCTGACTTACCAGGAGCTCCTGCTGGGCCGGATCAGCAGCATCGAGGAAGAGCTGGCGCAGGTCGACGCCGTGACCGCCGCGGATGTGAGGCGGGTCGCGCTCGAGGTGTTCAGCGGCGCGATGCAGATGTCTGTGATCGGGCCGTTCCCGCGCGACAGCGCGTTCCGTCTCGCGATCGGGGCTTAAGCGGCCTCTGCGGCCTGGGTCGTCACCCCCGGATGGAATCCGACCGAGACCTGCCCGGTCTCGAGCCACGGCATGTGCTGGTAGATGTTGCCGAAACTGGTGAGCGGCCAGATCCGAAACCAGGCCTTGCTGTCTATGCGGTCGCGGGAGATCGGTCCGAAGAACCGCGAGTCCTGGGAACGGTTGCGGTTGTCGCCCATGACGAAGTACTGGTCAGGTCCCATCGTCTTCGCGTCGCACCCCGCGCACGGCCAGTCGGCGCTCTGGGTCCACGCCTCCGGCAAATAGGACTCCTCGTGCAGCCTGTGCCCGTTGATGTAGACGACGCCGCTGCGGATGAGCAGGCTTTCGCCGGGCAACGCGATGATGCGCTTGATGAAGTCGGTGGAGTTGTTCGTCGGCGGGCGCAGGATCACGATGTCCCCGCGCTGGGGCGGGTGGAGACGGTAATCGATCTTGTTGGCGATCAGGTAGTCGTCGTTGTCCAGGGTGGCGAACATCGACAGACCTTCGACGTGCACCGCCTGCACGGCAAAGCTGATGCCGACGTAGAGGATGACCGCGAGGACGACGACCTCTGCGACCTCGCGCAGCAAGCCGGACGCCGCCGAACGTTCTGGAGTGGCGGCGCCAGCCGCTTGCTCGTGGTGGGCCGCCATGCTGTTTAGGAAACGAGCTTAGCGCAGACCCGTTCCAGCTCTTCGCGGTTCGAGTAGGTCAGCTCCAGGCGGCCGCGATTGAGGTTTCCGGTCAGCTTGACCGGCAGGCCGAGGCTGGATTCGACGTCGGCCGCGATCGCGCGCAGCTCGGCGGCGGACTCGACGTGGCGGCGCCGGCGCGGTCGATACGTGCGCACCCAGTTCTCCGTCTGGCGCACCGAGAGGTGTTTCGCGATCACCACCTTGAGGCCTTGCTCCTGCGCCGCCTGGCCGTCGAGCGCGATGAGCGCGCGGGCATGTCCGGCGGAGATGACGCCGGTGGCCACGGCGGACTGCACGGCCGCGCAGCCGCCGAGCAGGCGCAACGACTGCGTGACCGAAACCCGGTGCTTGCCCAGCCGGTGCGCGACATCTTCGTGCGTGAGGCTGAACTCTTCGATCAACCGCCGCAGCCCGCGGGCTTCTTCTATGGGGTCGAGGTCGGTGCGCTGCAGGTTTTCGATGAGACCGAGCACCAGCTGCTCGTCGTCGCCCGCATCGTCGCGCACCACCGCGGGCACCGCGTTGAGGCCGGCGAGCCGGGCCGCGCGCCACCTTCGCTCGCCGGCGATGAGCTCGTAGCCTTCGGTGAGACGCCGCACGAGGAGCGGCTGCAGGACGCCATGGAGGCGAATCGACTCCGCCAGCTCACCGAGCGGCTCGGCGTCGAAGCGCGAGCGCACCTGCTCGCGCGACGGTCTGATCTGGTCGACCGCGATCATCTGCGGCACCAAGGCCTCGCCCTGGCCGGACATCGGGATCAGGGCGTCGAGTCCGCGGCCGAGGCCGCGAGGGCGTGATTGGCTCATCTTTCCAGCAGCTCCTTCGCGAGCGCGCGGTACGCGGCCGCGCCTCTGCATGTGGGGTCGTATTCGATGACGGACTTGCCGTGGCTCGGCGCTTCGCTGAGGCGGACGTTGCGCGGGATCAGCGTCTCCAGCACGTGGTGGGGATGCGAGCGCCGCACCGACTCCAGCACGTCCCACGCGAGCGTCGTGCGGGCGTCGAACTGTGTCATGAGAATGCCCGCGATCGCGAGCTTCGGGTTGAGGCGCGAGCGAACCAGCTGGTGCGTGTACATGAGGTGGCGCAAACCCTCGAGCGCGAAGTATTCGCACTGCGTCGGGATGAGCATGCTGGTGGCCGCGACCAGGGCGTTGAGCGTCAGCAAGCCCAGCGATGGGGGGCAGTCGATGATGACGAGCTCCACCCCCGCCGGCGTCGTGGCGAGCGCCTTACGCAGAAGTCTCTCGCGGTCCGGCATGCCTGCCAGCTCGATCTCGGCGCCAGCAAGGTCGATGTGCGACGGCACGAGCGACAGGCCGGCGAGGGCCGTGCGGTGGACGACCTGCTCGACCTCGGCCTCGCCGGTGAGCAGGTGATACACGTTGAGCCTGGCCCTGGCGGGGTCGAGGCCCAGACCGGAGGTCGAGTTGGCCTGCGGGTCGAGGTCGACGAGCAGCGTGGGGTGCCCGACCTCGGCCAGCGCCGCCGCGAGGTTGATCGCGGTGGTCGTCTTGCCGACGCCCCCCTTCTGGTTGACCACCGCCATGACCGGCGGGGATGAGACAGCCAACATGTGGGGGCTGGCCGCGCTCGCCGATCCTACATCTGGTGCCATTACGCGGATTCTATCTGTGGATGGGGACCTTGACCAGCCAGCCTGTTAAGGGGTGACCCCGCTCGCCTGGCGGCGCACCCGCCAGATGCCGTAGGCCGCGGCGGCCAGCAGCGCGACCTCGACGGCGACGCCGACGTACAGGACCGTCCCCGCCAGGCCGATGCCGGCCAACAGGTTGTAGGCGATGTGCGCCGACATCGAGGTGGTGGTGTTCGTGTACTTGCGGATCAGGCCCAGGGTGACCGCGATCACGAAGACGCCCGCGAGGTCGATCGAGAGGCCGTACTGGGAGTGGATGCAGGTGAACAGCAGAGCCGTCGGTACGAGCCCGAGCCGCGGCTGCAGCGCGCCCCGAAAAAGGAGGTCCTCGCACACGCCGGGCAGCAGTCCGAGGACGGCGATGCCTATCCAGTTCGTCCCGGCGAGGTCGCCGAAGAGGTGCTGGTCCGTCGCATCGACCCGACCGGCGAGGTCGGGGAGAAGGACGTGATTGGCGGCGTCGGACCCCTGGAGCACGGCGAGAAACACACCGGCGGCGGCGACGGCGAGCATGAGTTGCCACCAGGCCGGACGCACGAGACCGAGACGGCCGGCCGCGTCGGCGATGGGGCGCCGGATGAACAGGCCCACGCCGGCGAGCGCGAGCAGCAGGAGCGGCAGCTCGTCGAGGAACGTGCCGGCCAGCGTCTGCGGCGCTTGCGTCATGTAGGTCGAGAGCACGTCGGTGAAGAACAGGGCCGTGGCCTGAGTCCCGAAGAGGATCACGGCCAGGACGAGGGCCAGGGCGTGCACCGGGTTGTCGGGGTCGATCGGCAGGTACGCGGCCACGTCCTTGCGGATGGGCTTGAACAGGAAGCCGGCGGCGGCGACGCCGCTGACGATCGAGCCTGCGTCGACGGCGAACCTGTCCTGCGCCACGTTGCCGGTCGCGAACAGCGTCGCCATGTCGTAGGCGCTCGAGGCGACGATGCCCCAGGCGGCGAACCCGCCCGTGATCCACGTCGCGGCGTTGGCCCACGTCTTGCCCACCGCCAGGTTGGCGACCACGATCAGTGGCACGGGGGCCACTTCGACCAGTGCGTTGGCGACGTCCAGAGGGAGGTGGGCGGTCAGCTAGCGCCTTGGTTGGGGAGCGGCGGCGGCGGCTTCGACCCGCCGGCCGGCCGTGCCGTCTCGATCAGCGGACGGATGAGCTCGATGGGCAACGGCAGGATCACGGTGGTGTTCTTCTCGGCGCCGATCTCGACCATCGTCTGCAGGAACCGGAGCTGCAGCGCACCGGACTGGGACGAGATGACCTCGGCGGCGTTGGCCAGCGTCTGCGAGGCCTGGAACTCGCCGTCGGCGTTGATGATCTTGGCGCGCTTCTCGCGCTCGGCCTCCGCCTGCTTCGCCATCGCCCGCTGCATGGTCTGGGGCAGCTCGACGTCCTTGAGCTCGACCGTCGTCACCTTGACGCCCCAGGGCTCGGTCTGCTCGTCGATGATCTTCTGCAGGTTCTGGTTGATGCGGTCGCGCTCGGCCAGGAGCTCGTCGAGCGTCGACTGGCCCAGCACGGCACGCAGCGTGGTCTGCGCGATCTGCGAAGAGGCGTTGATGAAGTTCAGGACCTGGACCACGGCCCTGCGCGCGTCGACCACCTGGAAGTAGATGACGGCGTTGACCTTGGCGGTGACGTTGTCTTTGGTGATGACCTCCTGGGGCGGCACCTCGAGGGTGATCACGCGCAGGTCGACCTTGACCAGACGGTCGACACCGAACGGGATGATGAAGAACAGCCCGGGACCCTTGAGAGGGATGAGACGGCCCAGCCGGAACACGACCCCACGCTCGTACTCGGCCGCGATGCGCAGGCTCGAGAACAGCGCGATCAGCGCGATGACGAGGATCACGGCGATGAAGATCAGCACGCCGGCGTCCATCTAGTTCTTCTCCTTCGCCTGGCCGTTGCCGGGCGCGACCTGCAGCTGGAGGCCGTTGCGCCCCACGACGCGCACCGGCGAGCCGGCGTGAATCGGTGTGGTGGCGGTCGCCCTCCAGAGCGCGCCCGCCACAAAGACTAGACCCTCCGGCGCGATCTCCTCGCGCGCCTCACCGACGGCGCCCAGCATGCTCTCCGCGCCCGAGAACGCAGGCTGCCGCCGCGCCTGCCAGACCTTGCGGATGAAGAAGAAGAAGAAAGCGAACGTCAGGATCCCCGTGCCGACGGATACGAAGGGGTTCACGCCGAGCCCGACCGGTCCGGTGTTGATGAGGAAGGCCATGCCCAGAATGAGCGCGAATACTCCGCCGACGCTGAGGAATCCGTGTGTCGGCGCCTTCAGGTCGGCGAGGAAGAGGATCAGCGCCAGCAAGATCAGGAGTGCGCCGGCGATGTTCACCGGCAGGTTGGCCAGGGAGACGATCGCCAGCACCGCGGCGAGACCGCCGACGACGCCGGGCAGGATCAGCCCCGGGTTGGAGAGCTCGGTGATGATGCCGTAGCCGGCGACGATGATCAGCAACGCGGCGATTGTGGGGTCGATGAGCGCGTTGAGGAAGACCTGCCAGAAGGGCATCGGAAAGTCGTCGACGACGGCGCCGGCCGTGTGCACGGTGAGGCTGCCGTTGGTGCGCGGCACGGTGCGCCCGTCGACCTGCTGCAGCAGCGTCGGGATGTCGGCGACCTCGAGGTCGGCGACGTGCAGCTGCACCGCCTGCTCGGCATTGATGTTCACGCTGTTGCGCACGGCCTCCTCGGCCCAGTCAGCGTTCCGCCCGTGCATGGACGCGAGGTTCCGCACGCGGGCCACCGCGTCGTTGAGGACCTTGGCGCCGAGGTCGCCGGTGAGGTTGGCGCCGCTGGCGTCGATCGGATGCGCCGAGCCGATGTTGGTCCCGGGCGCCATGGCCAGGATGTCGGCCGACTCGGCGACGAACAGGCCGGCGGACGCGGCCCGCGCGCCTGTGGGATAGACGAAGGCGATGACCGGGACGGTGGAGTTCAGCAGGCTCGTGGTGATCTCGTCCATCGACGTCGAGATGCCGCCGGGCGTGTTGATCACGACCAGCAGCGCGTCCGCGTGGTCGCTCTCGGCGCGACCGACGGCAGTCTGGATGTAGGCGGACATGATGTTGTTGATGTCACCGTCGAGGTCGGCCCGCTCGACGCGGGGAGAGGCCGCGCCGGCGGTCATGGGCACGGCCGAGGCGGCGACGGCGACCGCGATCCACGCCACCCGCAGCACCGCCAGCCAACGCATGGAGCCGAGTGTAAAACGTGGAACATTCGAGTTCAGCGGAGGCTTCAACGGCCGGGCGTAGAATCGGGCGGAATGGGGTCGACACCGGCGGATTCCGAGCAGGACGCGGCGCTTCTCCGCGACCTCAGGCGCCAGGCCGGCGCGACGGCGCCTCTGACCGACGGCGAACAGTCACGGTTGCTCTCGCGCTCCGCCAGCGGAGACCGGCCGAGCCAGGACCGGCTGATCGCCGCCAACCTCGGCATGGTGATCCGCCTCGCCGAGGCACGCGGGGAGAAGGGGCTCTCGGTGCCCGACCTGGTGCAGGAGGGCTCGCTGGGGCTGCTCGAGGCGGTCCGTTCCTTCGCCGCCAGCGGGGAGGGCGAGTTTTCGCGCTTTGCCGAGCAGAAGGTCGGGGCGCAGATGGACGCCGCCATCGACGCCGAGGCCGCCGCCGTGCGCGAGGCCGAGCAGCTGGTGGCTGCGGCCACGGACTACGAGCGGACGGAGCTCCTCCTCCGCCGTACGCTCGGCCGCGCGGCCACGGACAAGGAGATCGCCGAGAAGCTCGAGTGGACCGTCGACCGCACGCGCTACGTGGCGCAGGTGGTCGCCGACGCCAGGCGCCGCCACGACGAGGAGCTGCTCGACTACGTCGACTCCGACACAATCGACGACGACGACGCAGTTGACGGCGAGTAGCGAGCTGCGGCGCACGCCGCTGTACGACCGCCACGTGGCGCTCGGCGGACGCATGGTCGACTTCGGCGGTTGGGAGATGCCGCAGCAGTACACGTCCATCCGTGACGAGCACCTCGCGGTGAGAAAGGCGGCCGGCCTCTTCGACGTCTCGCACATGGGCCGCTTCCGCATCACGGGCGACAAGACCGCCGACTTCGTGCAAGGGCTCGTCACGAACGACGTGTCGAACCTGACCGAGGGACAGGCTCAGTACAACCTGATGTGCAACGACGAAGGCGGCATCGTCGACGACCTCGTCGTCTACCGCGCCGCGGAGGGCTTCCTCGCGGTCGTCAACGCGTCGAATCGTGAGAAGGACCTCGAGTGGATGCGCGCGCACGCGCCCGACGGCGTCACCGTGGAGGACCGCACTTTCGAGCTCGCGCTGGTCGCGTTCCAGGGACCTGAGGCCGAGCGGTTGATCCCGAGCGACGATGTGCGCGACATTCCGTATTTCGGTTTCCGCACCGGTGAGGTCGCCGGCGTTTCGGCCGTCATCTCGCGCACCGGCTACACGGGCGAGGACGGCTTCGAGGTGATGGTCAAGAGCGAGCGGATGGGCCAGGTGTGGGACGCGATCCTGGAGCACGGCCGGGGACACGGCGTCCTGCCGGCGGGGCTGGGGGCGCGCGACGCGACGCGACTCGAAGCGGCGCTCCGCCTGTGGGGCAACGACATGGACGAGAGCGTCAACCCGTATGAGGCCGGCCTCGGATGGACGGTGAAGCTCGACAAGGATGGCTTCGTCGGCCGCGACGCGCTCCTCCGCGTCAAAGCCGAAGGTCCGCGCCGCAGCCTGGTCGGGCTGAGCATGCAGCCAGGCGACATCGCGCGCCACGGAGCTGTTGTCTCGGCCGGCGGCAAGCACGTCGGAGCGGTGACCAGCGGCACGCATTCCTTCTTCCTCGGCCACCCCATCGCGCTGGCGATGGTGGAAGCGCGATCATTGACGGTCGGAGACCGGGTGGTGGTCGACGTCCGGGGCAGGGAGGCCCCGGCCGAGGTCGTCAAGCTGCCCTTCTATCGAGGCTCGGCCCGCTCGTTGACCGCGAAGAAGTAGAAGACAAGAGGAGAGTCGCCATGGCTGACCGCCGCTACACCAAGACGCACGAGTGGGTCACGGTCGACGGCAAGGAGGCGACGATCGGCATCACCGACTTCGCCCAGTCGCAGCTCGGCGACGTCGTGTTCCTCGAGCTGCCCAGCGCCGGCCGCAAGCTTGCCGCACGCGAGAGCTTCGGCGTGGTCGAGTCCGTCAAAGCGGCCAGCGACCTCTACTCGCCTGTGGGCGGCCGCATCGTGGCCGTGAACGAGAAGCTCGCGTCCAAGCCCGAGCTGATCAACTCCGACCCCTACGGCGACGGCTGGATCCTGAAGCTCGAGCTGGCCGGCGAGCTGCCTGCGGACCTCCTGGACGAGGCGGGCTACAAGAAGGCGACCGAGGAGTCGGCGGGACACTAGGTTGCCTTATCTCGTCCATTCCCCCGAAGACCGCTCGGCGATGCTCGAGGTGATCGGCGCGCGGTCGATCGACGACCTGCTGGTCGACATCCCCCAGTCGCTGCGCCTCGAGTCGCTGCAGCTCCCGGAGGGCCTGTCGGAGTTCGAGACGATGGCCCAGGTGAGGGCGCTGGCGGAGCGCAACAGGGTCTACCCCGACCGTCTGACGTTCCGCGGCGGCGGGGTCTACCGGCGCTTCATCCCCGCGGCGGTCGCGGCGGTGACCTCGAAGCCCGAGTTCTACACCGCCTACACGCCGTATCAGGCGGAAGCGAGCCAGGGCACGCTGCAGGCGATCTTCGAGTTCCAGACGTTGATCGCCGAGCTGACGGCGCTCGACGTCTCCAACGCGTCCCTTTACGACGGTGCGACGGCGGTCGCGGAGGCGGCGATGATGGCGCACATCCACAACGACCGCGACGAGGTGCTCGTCTCCGGCTACGTGCATCCCGAGTACGTGCAGGTCCTGCGGGCGTTCGGCGAGGGGCGCGGCATCAAGGTCCGGACCAAGGGCGAGCCGAACAAGAACACGGCCGCCGTGATCTTTCAGCAGCCCGATTTCCTCGGCCTGCTCGTCGACGCCCGGTCGCTGACCGCGGCGGCGCATGACGCCGGCGCCCTGGCCATCGCGTGCGTCGATCCGATCAGCCTCGCCATCCTCGCGCCGCCCGGCGAGTACGGCGCGGACATCGCGGTCGGCGAAGGCCAGCAGCTGGGCCTCACGCCGAGCTTCGGCGGGCCGCACGTCGGCTTCATCGCGTGCCGGAAGGAGCTGGTGCGCCGGCTGCCGGGGCGGCTCGTCGGCACGGCCCACGACGCGCAGGGCCGGCGTGGCTTCGTGCTCGCCCTGGCGGCGCGGGAGCAGCACATCCGGCGTGAGAAGGCGAGCTCCAACATCTGCACCAACCACTCGCTGTGCGCGCTCGCCGCGGCCGTCTACCTCACGTACATGGGGCCGTACGGCCTGCGCCAGGTCGCCGAGGTCAGCTTCAAGCGCGCCCACGCCCTGGCCGAACGCCTGGCCCGGCTGCCCGGCTGGGAGATGGCGTTCCCGGAACGGCAGTTCCTCAACGAGTTCCCGGTGCGCGTCCCCAAGGCCCCCCAGGTGGTGCGGAAGCTCGCCCGCAAGGGCATCCTCGGCGGCCTGGATGCCGGCCGCTGGTTCCGCGAGCTGAAGGGCGTGCTCACGTTCACCTGCACCGAGGTCAACGACGCCGGCGCGCTGGACGAGCTCGTGGCGGCCCTGGAGTCATGACCGAGCCTCTCAGCTTCGAGCTCAGCCGCCCGGCCGTCGACCCGCCGCGGCTGCCTGACGCCGAGGTCAGCGGGCCGGCTCCGGCCGAGCTGCTGCCGCACGACGCACTGCGGTCGCAGCCGCCCGGCCTGCCCCGGCTCAGCGAGCCGGAGATCATGCGTCACTACAGCCGGCTGGCGTCGCTCAACTACTCGATCAGCGAGAACTTCTATCCGCTCGGCAGCTGCACCATGAAGTACAACCCGGTCGCCAACGAGGTGGCGGCCGCCCTGCCGGGTTTTGCCGGGCTGCATCCGTACCAGGACGAGGACTCGGTCCAGGGCGCGCTCGAGCTGATGTGGCGGCTCGAACGCGCGCTGTGCGCGGTCGTCGGGGTCGACCGGGTCACGCTCCAACCCGCGGCCGGGGCGCACGGCGAGTGGACCGCGTTGCGCATGATCCGCGCCTATCAGCACTCGAAGGGCGAGGCCAGGACCGAGGTCCTCGTCCCCGACTCGGCCCACGGCACCAACCCCGCGAGCGCGGCCCTCAGCGGTTTCCAGGTCGTGGAGGTCCTGTCCGGGCCGGACGGCCGCATCAGCCTGGCCGACCTGGAGTCCAAGCTCTCGCCCCGAACCGCGGCCCTCATGCTGACCAACCCCAACACCTTGGGCCTCTTCGAACGGGAGATACTGGATATAGCCGAGCTTGTGCATTCCACCGGTGCGATGCTCTACTACGACGGCGCCAACCTGAACGCCTTCATGGGCATCTGCCGGCCGGGCGACATGGGCTTCGACGCCGTGCACATGAACCTGCACAAGACGTTCACGACGCCCCACGGCGGCGGCGGTCCCGGCGCCGGCCCGGTGGGCGTCAAGTCGGAGCTCGTGCCGTTCCTGCCCAGCCCGACGGTGGAGCGCCAGGACGGCCACCTCACCCTCGACTTCCGGCGCCCGCAGTCGATCGGTCGCGTCCGGAGCTTCTATGGCAACTTCGGCATGCTCGTCCGGGCTTACACCTACATCCTTGCCATGGGCGGCGACGGCCTGAGCCAGGCCTCGCAGGACGCGGTGCTGTCGGCGAACTACCTGCGCAAGCTCGTCGAAGGCGACCTGGAGATGCCCCACGAGGGTCCGTGCATGCACGAGTTCGTGGCCAGCGCGGCGCACCTCAACCACGAGAGCGGCGTGCGCGCCCTCGACATCGCCAAAGCGCTGCTGGACCGGAACTTCTACGCCCCGACGGTGTATTTCCCGCTCGTGGTGCCCGAAGCGATCATGGTCGAGCCGACGGAGACCGAGAGCAAGGCCACGCTCGACTCCTTCGCCGGGGCGATCAAAGAGATCGTCGCCCAGGCCAGAACCGATGCCCAGGGCCTGCACGAGGAACCGCGCAACCTGCCCGTCGGGCGGCTGGACGAGGTCGCGGCCGCGCGCCGCATCAACGCGTACCTCCAGGGCCAGAGCGAGGACCCCGTCCTGCGGTGGAAACCGGCTTCGGAAACGCCGTCCTGAACGGCCCCTGTTAAGACCCGCCCGCACCCCGATTTCGTATTCAAAATCCGGTAGAATTGAGGGCCTGAAGTTCTGCCCAGTTGACCCCCCAAAGTTCCGCACGCTGGGAGGGCTCGTAGAGACCCGGAATGGCGGTTAGAAAGCCCCTTCCGGAAGGCTCCAGACGGCCCCAGTCCCTAGGCGCGGACGTGGCGTACACCGCCGAGCAGATCCAGGTCCTCGAAGGCCGGGAGCACGTTCGGCGGCGTCCCGGCATGTACATCGGCGGGACCGACGTCCGCGGCCTCCACCAGCTCGTCTACGAGGTCGTCGACAACGCGGTCGACGAGGCGCTGGCCGGTTACGCGCAGCGAATCGAGGTCACCCTGTTCGCCGACGGCAGCGTCCAGGTCACGGACGACGGCCGTGGCATCCCGGTGGACGTGCACAAGAAGGAAGGAATCTCGGCCCTCGAGCTGGTGATGACCCGCCTCAACGCCGGCGGCAAGTTCGGCGGCGGCGGTTACAAGGTCTCCTCCGGTCTGCACGGGGTAGGCGTCTCGGCGGTGAACTTCCTCAGCGAGAAGCAGCAGGTCTGGGTCCGTCTGGGCGGTAAGACGTACTTCCAGGAGTACGCCCGGGGCGTGCCGCGGGCTACGGTCAAGGCGATCGGCAAGGCCGAAGGCACGGGCACGACGGTGCGGTTCTGGCCCGACCCGCAGATCTTCCCCGACACCAAGTTCGACCGCGAGGTCATCCAGCACCGGCTGCGCGAGATGGCATACCTCAACAAGCGCCTCGAGATCGCCCTGAACGACGAGCTTCTCGGCTTCGCGAGCACCTTCTACTTCGACGGCGGCATCGCGTCCTTCGTCCGCGCGCTGAACCGCGACAAGCAGGTGGTCAACGTGCCGCCCTTCTACGTCGAGCGCGAGCTGGAGGGCACGCAGGTCGAGATCGCGCTGCAGTACAACGAGACGTTCGTCGAGAACGTCCTGGCGTTCGCGAACACGATCTTCAACCCCGACGGCGGCACGCACATGACCGGCTTTCGCTCAGCGCTCACCAACGTGCTCAACCGCTACGCGCGCAAGGCCGGCATCCTCAAGGAGTCAGACCCCAACCTCACGGGTGAGGACGTGCGCGAGGGTCTCACCGCGGTCATCAGCGTCAAAGTCCTCGAGCCGCAGTTCGAGAGCCAGACCAAGGCCAAGCTCAACAACGCCGAGGTGCAGGGCCACGTCTCTCTGGCGCTGACCGAAGGCCTGACCCAGTACCTCGAAGAGAACGCGTCCGAGGGCCGGCGGATCATCGAGAAGTCGCTGACCGCGGCGCGGGCGCGCGAGGCGGCGCGCAAGGCGCGCGACCTCGTGCAGCGCAAGAGCCTGCTCGAGTCGAGCATGCTGCCCGGCAAGCTGGCCGATTGCTCGGAACGCGACCCCTCGCTGTGCGAGCTGTACATCGTCGAGGGCGACTCCGCCGGCGGCACGGCCAAAGGCGGTCGCGACCGCCGCACGCAGGCGATCCTGCCCCTGCGCGGCAAGATCCTGAACGTCGAGAAGGCTCGCCTCGACAAGGTGCTCACCTCGGACGAGATCCGCAACCTGATCACCGCCATGGGCGCGGGCGTCGGCGACAACTTCAACATCGAAAAGATCCGCTACCACCGCATCGTCACCATGACCGACGCCGACGTCGACGGCAGCCACATCCGAACGCTGCTCCTCACGTTCTTCTTCCGTTACTTCCCGGCGGTGATCGACAAGGGCTACCTCTACATGGCCCAGCCGCCGCTGTTCAAGGTCTCGAAGGGCACGGGCAAGAACATGAAGGTCGCGTGGTGCCAGTCGGAGGGCGAGCGCGACAAAGCGCTGAAGCAGCTCGGCAAGGGCGCGGAGGCCGCGCGCATGAAGGGGCTCGGTGAGATGAACGCCGAAGAGCTGTGGGAGACGACGATGAACCCTCAGACGCGGGTGCTCCTCCAGGTGACGGTGGACGACGCCGCGGCGGTCAACGACACGTTTGAAAAGTTGATGGGACCTGACGTGGAGCCGCGCAAGAAGTTCATTCAGGCGCACGCCAAGAGCGTCCGGAACCTCGACATCTAGAGGGCGGGCATATGCGCATCGCGGTGGACGCCATGGGTGGCGACCACGCGCCGGCTGAGATCGTGAAGGGCGCCGCGCTGGCCGCCGCGGAGTACGGGATCGACATCTCGCTCGTCGGCATCCCGTCGTCCGTGCAGCCGCTGCTCGACGGCTACGCACGGCTGCAGCTGGTGCCCTGCACGCAGGTCATCGCCATGGACGAGCACCCCGCGCAAGCGGTGCGCAACAAGCCCGACTCGTCGATGGTGGTGTGCGCGCGGATGGTCAAGGAAGGACGCGCCGACGGATGGATGTCCGCGGGCAACAGCGGCGCGGTCATGGCCTCGGCGCTGCTCGTGCAGGGGCGCATCAAAGGCATCGAACGCCCGGCGCTGGGCTCCATCGTCCCGACGCAGAAGGACTTCGCGTACTTCCTCGACGTCGGCGCCAACGTCGACACGAAGGCCGACTACATGACGCAGTTCGCGGCCATGGGCGCCGTCTACGCGCGAGAGATGCTCGGCCGGCCCGAACCACGCGTCGGACTCCTCAGCAACGGTGAAGAGGAAGGCAAGGGCGATGAGCGCGTGCGTGAGACGACGAAGAGGTTGAAGGGCTCGCTCCCGGGCTTCATCGGCAACATCGAGCCGAAGGACATCTACGGCGCGCGCGCAGATGTGGTCGTCGCCGACGGGTTCGTCGGCAACGTCGCCATCAAGATGGCCGAGGCGACCGCCGAGTTCCTCTTCCGCTCGCTGCGCGAGGAGATCCCCAAGACCCTGCAGGGCAAGATCGGCGGCATGCTCATCCGCCCGCGCGTGCGCGAGATCCGCGACCGCATCGACTGGCGTGAGTTCGGGGGCGCGCCGCTGCTGGGCATCGACGGCGTGGCCGTGGTGGCGCACGGCCGCTCCGACGCACGGGCCGTCAAGAACGCCATCCGGGTCACCCGCGACGCGGTGCAAAACCAGCTCGTCGGTAAGATTCGGGCAGAGGTGGGCAGGCCATGAATTCAATAAGGCCCAACCGCACGCGGCTTGCCGCCATGAACGGCCGGACGCGGGTGGTCGTCACGGGGATGGGGACGGTCAATCCGCTCGGCAAAGACCTCGAAGAGTACTGGCACGGTCTCATCGAGGGACGCAGCGGGGCGAGTCCTATCGAGCGCTTTCCCACCGACCGTCTCACCACCAAGTTCGCGTGTCAGGTCAACACGTTCGACGCCAGGGACTACATCGAGCCGAAGGCCGCCAAGCGCATGTCGCGCTTTTCGCAGATGGCGGTCGCGGCGTCGGGTATGGCGCTTGCCGACTCGGGCCTCGACCTCGGCAAGGAGGACAGCTTCCGCGTAGGTGTGGCGATGGGCACCGGCATCGGCGCCTTCGACGACATGACCGACGGCGCTGTGTCCTTCATGACGAAAGGCCGGATCAACCCGCTGTACGCAGCCACTGTCATCCCCAACATGGCGGGCGCCTCGGTCGCGATGCAGTTCCACCTGCGCGGCCCGAACACCACGGTGACCACCGCGTGCGCCGCGTCGACCCAGACGCTTGGCGAGGCGACGCGCATCATCCAGCGCGGAGAAGCGGACGTCATGCTGGCGGGAGGCGCGGAGGCGTCGCTGTGTGAGGTCGGCATCGCGTCGTTCAACGCCATCCACGCGCTGTCCACGCGCAACGACGCGCCCGAGCGGGCGAGCCGGCCGTTCGACCGGGACCGCGACGGGTTCGTCCCAGGCGAAGGCGCTGGGACCCTGATCCTCGAGTCGCGCGAGCACGCGCTCAACCGAGGCGCGCGCATCTACGGCGAGATCCTCGGCTACGCGACGACGAATGACGCGTTCCACCAGGTCGCGCCCGACGAGACGGGCGAGGCGCCGGCCCGAGCGGTCACGCTGGCGTTGAAGGACGCGGGCGTGGGAGCGGCGGACATCGACTACGTGAACGCGCATGGCACGTCGACGCAACTCAACGACGCGGGGGAGACGAAGGCGCTGAAGATCGCTCTCGGCGAGCACGCGCGCAACGTCGCCATCAGCAGCACCAAGTCGATGATCGGCCACCTGCTCGGCGCCGCCGGCGCGGTCGAGGCCATCGCGACGCTGCTCACCATCAACCGCGGCATGATCCATCCGACCATCAACTACGAAAACCCCGACCCCGACTGCGACCTCGACTACGTCCCCAACACCGCGCGGCGCAAAGACGTGCGCGTGGCCATCTCCAACGGGTTTGGATTCGGCGGACACAACGCGGTCGTGGTCCTGGCCAGGTACCAGGAGTAGCTGCAGCTTTGGCAGACGACACGATCGGCACCGTCCTGACCCGCAACCTCCAGGAGGAGATGCAGAACTCCTACATGGAGTACGCGCTGTCGGTCATCATCAGCCGCGCGCTGCCGGACGTGCGCGACGGGCTGAAGCCGGTGCAGCGCCGGATCCTCTACACGATGAACCGCGCCGGCGCGACGAGCGGGACGAAGACCAAGAAGTGCGCCGCCTTCGTCGGTGACGTGATGAAGCTCTATCACCCGCACGGCGACGCGGCGATCTACGACGCGCTGGTGCGCATGGCCCAGCCCTTCTCGCTGCGGTATCCGCTGATCGAGGGCCAGGGCAACTTCGGCAGCATCGACGGCGACCCGCCGGCGGCCATGCGCTACACCGAGGCGCGGCTTTCGGCGATCAGCGACGAGCTCATGGCCGACATCGAAAAGCAGACGGTCGACATGGAGCCGAACTACGACAACTCGGAGGAGCAGCCGTCGGTGCTGCCCGCGCGCGTACCCAACCTGTTGATCAACGGCGCCTCCGGCATCGCGGTCGGCATGACGACGAACATCCCGCCGCACAACCTGCGCGAGGTGGCGGCGGCCGTGAAGCACCTGGTCGACAGCCCTGAGGCGACGGCGGAAGAGCTGCTCGACTTCGTCAAGGGTCCGGACTTTCCGACCGGCGGCATCGTCATGGGCACGGCCGGCATCAAGGCCGCGTACTCGACCGGCCACGGCCGCATCATCGTGCGCGCGCGGCATACGTTCGAGCAGGCGCCCAACGGCCGCGAGCGGATCATCATCGACGAGCTGCCGTACGCGGTGAACAAGGCGGCGCTGGTGGCGAAGATCGCCGAGCTGGTGTCAGAGCGAAAGCTCGAAGGCATCGCCGACCTGCGGGACGAGTCGGACCGCCAGGGCATGCGCATCGTCATCGAGCTCAAGCGCGAGGCGCAGGTCTTCACCGTGCTGAACAACCTGTACAAGCACACGCAGCTGCAGACGACGTTCGGCGTGATCATGCTCGCCATCGTCGACGGCCGGCCGGTGGTGCTCAGCCTGAAGCAAGCGCTGCAGCTCTTCATCGACCACCGGCGCAACGTGATCCTCCGCCGCAGCCGGTTCGACCTCGAGAGGGCGCAGGAGCGGGCGCACATCCTCGAGGGCCTCAAGATCATCCTCGACCACCTCGACGAGGCGATCAAGACCATCCGCGCGTCGGCGGACCAGGACATCGCGTCGCAGCAGCTGCAGTCGAAGTTCGGGCTCTCGGAGCGCCAGGCGAAGGCGGTGCTGGCCCTGACGCTCGGTCGCCTGACCCGGCTGGAGCGCGGCAAGATCGACGAGGAGTACGAGCAGGTCATCAAGACGATCGCGTACCTCGAGAGCATCCTCGCCAGCGACACCAAGGTCCGCCTCCTCATCAAGGAAGAGATGGACGAGGTGGTGAAGAAGTACGGCGACGACCGCCGGACCGAGATCACCGACCAGGAGGCGACGGAGCTGTCGGCCGAGGACCTCGTGCCCAAGGAAGAGGTCGTCGTCACGCTCACGCATCGCGGGTACGCGAAGCGGCAGCCGCTGCGGGTCTTCCGCGCCCAGAAGCGCGGAGGGGTGGGTCTGAAAGGCGCGAAGCCGACCGCCGGCTCGGATGCGCCCAGCGGCACGCGCGAGGAGGACTACGCGCTGCACCTCCTGACCACGCACACGCATGCGTCGATGCTGTTCTTCACCCAGAGCGGCCGCGTGTTCCAGCTGCGCGTCCACGAGGTGCCGGAGCGCGAGCGCCAGGCCAAGGGCGTGCACATCAACAACCTCATCGACATCGGCTCCAACGAGCGGATCACAGCGGTGTTCGTGCGCCCGGAGACGGAGAGCGAAGCGCACTACATGCTCATGGTCACCAAGAACGGCTACATCAAGAAGACGGCGATGGCGGAGTACGCCAACGTCAGACGCAACGGCCTCATCGCGATCAAGCTCGTGGACGGCGACGAGCTGGACTGGGTCACGCCGACGAGCGGCAAGGACGAGGTCGTCATCGCCACCGAGCTGGGCAAGGCGATCCGCTTCGGCGAGGCGGAGGTCCGTGCCATGGGCCGTGACACGCAGGGCGTGATCGGCATGAAGCTCGGCAAGGGCGACGCGGTCGCCGGCATGGCCACGGTCATCGAGGGCGGAGACCTCCTGGTCATCACGCAGCGCGGATACGGCAAGCGGACGCCGCTGTCCGAGTACCCGAAGAAGCACCGCGCCGGTCAGGGCGTGTTCACGCTGAAGGTCACCGACCGGGTGGGCAAGCTCGCGGCCGTGCGCGTGGTCGAGGATCCGGACGAGGAGATCCTTGTCATCAGCGCCAGCGGCATGGTGCTCCGGACCAAGGTCGGCGCCATCTCGCGCATCGGCCGGCAGACGCAGGGCGTGATCGTGATGCGGCTGGCCCCGGAGGACCAGGTGGTCGCCATCGCGCCGGCCGGCGGCGAAGAAGAGGGCGAAGGGAAGGAGTGAACCTGCCGCTCGACCTCGGCTGGATCGGGATCTGGCTGCTGGTCGTGTCGGCGGTGGCTGTCGTCGTCGAGCTCGTGTTGATGGGCATGTGGAGCGTCCGACTCGGGCGAAAGTCGAAGGCGCTGACGGAGCGGTTGATGGAGCAGCAGGCGGGCCTTCAGGCCGACGTCGAGCGCCTTCACGCCTCGATCGCCGAGACGCAAGCGCTGTGGCGGCCGTACCGCCGGGCGCTGCGGTGGCTGCGGCATCCGATCGCCATCGCGCTGATCCAGTCATACGCACGGCGGCGGGCGGCGGCGCGGTGAGCACGGTCGACGAGAGCTTCGCGCGCCAGGCGGTCGACGACGCGGTGGCGCGCGAGCGGGCGCGCATCGCCCGTGAGCTGCACGACGGCATCGCCACCGAGCTGGCAGGCGCGATCTCTCTGTTCAAGGTGTATCTCGAAGGCAGGAGGCGGCCGGCGGACGAATCGCTGGAGAACATCTTCGAGATCCTCGAAGGGGCGCTGAAGCACGTCCGCGAGTCCCTCGCCGACCTGCGGCCGGCGGCGGTCGGGCCGGAGGGACTGCTCAAGGACGTACGCCGCCAGGCGGAGGATTTCGCGCGGCTGTATGGGATCCGCGTCGAGGTGTCGAGCAACGGCAGCGAGGAATTGCTGTCGGCGCGCCAGCGAGAGGTCGTCGCCCAGGTCGTCCACGAGGCGCTGACCAACGTGCGGCGACACTCGGGTTCGTCGATCTGCCGGGTGAAGATGGGGTTCGGCGCACATCCATTCCTGATCGAGGTTTCGGACGAGGGGCGCGGCTTCGGCGCCGACACGGTCGGCGGTTACGGCTTGATGGGGATGCGCGAGCGCGCCGCGGGCATCGGCGGACGGCTCGAGGTGGTCAGCACCGACGGCCGGGGCACGACCGTGTTCCTGTTCGGCCCCAACTAAGGTCTCGCCTACCAGGTCACAGGCGAAACTCTCGGCGCTTCCACTGGACGATCGGGAACATCAGGTCCTCTTTGTGGACGGCGCGGAATTTCTTCGTCACGCCGTCGATCAGCATCCGGGTGTGGCCGTCGTCCTGGCGAATCGCGCGGGCGATCTCCGCGGCCGACAGGCCGTAGCTCAACAGCTGCGCCACCTCGCCCTCGCTTTCATTCAGCTTGCTCAGCGGGCCCTTCAGCGCCAGGACCAGCGGCGCCAGGCTGAAGCCGAGCGTGTGCGCGTACGCGACGTCCTCTTCGGTGTACCAGTGGTCGCGGCGGCAGCCGAGGGTGAGCAACCCGATGGGTCGCCGGCCGATCTCTCCGACGGGCGCGTACAGGATCGCGGGCCAGTCGAGCTCCCAGTCGTAGCCGTTGGAAGGGTCGGGCTTCTCGTACACCGCGTTGAGCACAAGCGGCTTCTTCTCGTAGAGCGCTCGGCGCCCCAGAGGCATCAGCGGCCGTCCCTGGAGGAAGCGGCGCGAGACCTCGGACGCGGCGATCGGTTGCAGCCAACCGCCGCGCAGGTAACCGAGGACCCATCGGTCGTGGATCATGGGTTTGAGGGCCAGTCCCAGCCGGCGCCTGGCTTCTTGGAGGTCTGGAAGCTGGCCCATGGCGGGCAGGTTATGGACGAGCTGCGGCGCTGACCTCACGGCAGATTCATCGTTTCCTCAAGAAACCTTGAACCTGCTACTTTGCGTTCGGGGTTAGGAGGCGTGACCGCCAAACTGCTGGTGGTTGACGATGAGCCGCGAATGGCGGAGGTCACCGCCGAGATTCTTCGGCGTGCGGGTTACGTGGTCGATGTGGCCCGAAGCGGCGGCGAAGCTCTCGCGCGTGTGCGCGCGGGATCGCCGGACCTGATGCTCCTCGACTACGAGATGCCCGACATGGAAGCGCCGGAGGTCCTCGATTCGCTGCGTGTCGGCGAGCAGCGCATTCCCTTCCCGGTGATCATCCTCACCGGCGCGCGGCATTCGCCCGCAGACCAGGTGCTCGGGATCGAGCGTGGCGCCACGGACTACATCGCGAAGGGCACGGACCGGCAGGTGATCCTGGCGCGGGTGCGCGGGGCATTGCGAGAGCGCGCGACTCTGCCGGGCGCGGTGGTGCGCGGTCGGCTGCAGGTCGATGCTTCGCACGGCGAGGCTCGGCTCGGCTCGCGATTGCTGAAGCTCGAGCGGCGGCCGCTGATGATGCTGCACCTCCTGGCGCAGCGGTCCGGCGAGGTGGTGCCGCGCGCGGAGCTGCTCGAGAGCGTTTGGGGCAGCTCGTATCGGGGCTTTGAGCACAGCGTCGAGCAGGCGGTGCACCAGGTGCGGCGTCAGCTGCGCGAGCCGGGATGGATAGAGACGGTGCGCGGGATTGGATACCGGCTTGTCGTCCAACCCTGAGCTGGCTTCGGCGCTGCACCGGTTGCGGTCGACGCTGGCGCGGATGCGCGCGGAGCTCGAGCTTGCCGTCGAGGACGGCGACACTGTGCCGCCGTCTCAGTTGCTCCAGGACTTGAAGGACGCGCTCGGTTTGCTCGGCCAGGTCGAGGCGGCGGCCCTGGCCATCGTTCCGGTGCTGGTCGTGGACGACGACGAGCGGCTGGCAGAGCTGACGGCTCGCTCACTGCGACGGCTGGGCTACGAGGCGGAGTCGGCGGGTCGACTGCGTCCGCTGCGTCACGGCGAGGTGGTGGTGTTCGACCTCGGCGTCTCATCGTCGCTCGACGTCGATCAGCGGGCGGCGCTGCGGTCGGCACGGCCGATCATCGTCACCGGGGCGGTCGATCCGGGCTCGAAGGCGATCGCGGAGGACTTCGACGCGAGCGCGTACCTGGTCAAGCCGGTCGATGTGGAGGAGCTGGCGGCCGCGATCAACCGGCGCGCATCTGCCTGAGTTTTCTCTTCAGCTTCGGTACGGCGGCAGGACGACCGTGAACAGCGTCGCCTGGGGCTGGGAGCCTGAGGCGAACGTAAACCCTCGGGCTCCCAGCTCTGGCGCGCTTCAAACGACTGGGCAATTCGAGCTCAATCAGGGGTCAACGGCGGTCCCAGGAGGGCCATCCCATATTTCTCGAACAGGGCAGCGATGATCGCTCGATCCGGATGTGAGCTCCGCGAGATCGGCCCCAGTTCCTCATAGAACTTGTGGCCGCCCCCCGGCGTGTAGACAACGACGATCTCGCCCGGCTCATCTGTCAGGTTCAGGAAAGCGTGGGGAACCGTGGACGGGAGGTACGCGAAGCCACCTTCTTCGCAAAAGAAGATCTCGTCTCCGATCCTGACCTTGTACCGACCTTTCAGGACATGGATGGTCTCTTCCTGTTTGTGGTGAACGTGAAGGGGAGGACCTCCATGCGGAGCGACCTCGACGATGAAGTAGTCGAACGCCCCGCCGGTCTCCTCGCCCGTGACCTTGAAAATCAGATCGCGGCCCGGACCCGACTGGAGGCGCAGGCCCTCTCCTGGGGCCAGAACCTTCTGGTGGCTCGCTGTCATTGCCATTTCTCTCTCCTTAATATCGATGGTGATTAGGGGCCATACTATATGGCGCCTAGCAACATGTCAAGGCCCTTATAATCAGGTGCCAAACCGATGGAGATGCCAACCCGTGTCGGGCGCGACTTTGCCAATGAATACCCGGACGCCAGCGCTTCGGCGACCGAGTGTGCAATGAACCTCGCCCGCACGGGTGATCTGGTCCTGAGCCGCGTGGCCGCGACGTTGCAACCGCTCGACGTCAGCCCTGCCGGTGGTCTGGTGTTGGGCATCCTCAAAGATGCTGGTGAACCGTGCCCGCCGAACTACATCAGCGAACGGCTGATTGTGAGTCGGGCTACGGTCACGGGCGTGCTCGACACGCTCGTCAAGCGCGGCTTGGTGCGTCGGGAGTCGCATCCGACGGACCGGCGGATGGTTTTGGTCCACCTTACTAAGGCTGGCGCTCGCATGGCCGATAGAGTCCGGCACGTAGTGCACCGCGCCGAGGCAGACTGGATGAGTGCGTTAAACGAACAAGAGCGCGCCCAGCTGACCGAGCTGTTAGGGAAGCTTCAGAGGCACCTGACGTAAGAAGCTCTCGGCGGTAGGCCGGACATCTCGTCAGTCGCCGAACGGCGGGAGAACGACGGTGAAGACTGCGCCGCGGTGGCTGCCCGAATAGATCAAGTCTCCCTGGTGCTCGCGAATCACCCCATAGGACATGAACAATCCGAGGCCGGTGCCGGCTTCCTTGGTCGTGTAGTGGGGCTCGAAGAGGTGGTGGCGATTCTCCTCGGCGACACCGGGTCCGTCGTCGGCGACGCTGACATAACTTGAATTTCCACGGCGGCCGATGGTGACGTCCACCTTGCCCTTGTCTGGCGCGGCGTCGATCGCGTTGTTGACGAGGTTCGTCACGACCTCGCGGAGCAGCAGTGGGTCTGCTTTGACCTTCACTTCCTCGGAAGACTCGCGTACGGCGAGCTCGATCTCCTTGGTGCGGGCGCGGGGTCGGGCCATGCCCATGGCAAGCGCGACCAGCTCGTTGAGGTCGACAGGCTCTCGGGCGAAGCTGACTCGCGGAGTGGCGCCTTGCGACAGCGTTCGCAGCACGGTGACGGCATCGGATGCCGATGCTGTCGCGGTGACTACAGCCTCCTTATCGACGGGATCGAGGCGGTTGAGGTCGATTTCCTTGAGGTAGCCGACTGTGGTGGCCATGTGATTGCGGACGTTGTGGACGACGCCCTCGACGGCGCGGCTGTGGAAGAGGTGGCGGTCGGCGTCGGAAAGCTCGGACTCGAGGACGCGTCTGACGCGCCGGCCGGCAATCGTGTCGGTCAGCGCGAGCGCCAGCACAAAGACGATCGAAGCCAGGAGGTA